>CAZFUG010000031.1:8082-20295 GCA_964522035.1 uncultured bacterium | reverse complement strand
CCCCCCCCCCGCCCCCCCCCCGCCGGCCCACGCGACCATATGGCTCTGCACCAGAGCTTTTACTGTCTGCTCCGGCAGAGTCGCGAAATCATCGGGAGCGAGCCCGTTTCGCAGTCTCTGCAGAATTGTCAGAAGCTTCTCAGCCGACAGTTCGCATGTAATACAGATCCGGTTGAAAACTTCCTGTGGTGACAGATGCAGCTGCATCGGCCCAAAGCAGAGCCATAATCCAGGTCTTTCCTGGCTGTCCCAGAATTTAAAGATGGCGTGTTCGCGGGCAAAAAACAGACGGCAGCCCGCAATGCTTATCTCGTCATATTTATTGGCGAGACCGTAGATCATTGCTGCCGCAAGTTCTTCATCCTGCAGCAGGGTTTCGATTATATCGCGCCTCTCCTGACGGGTTGCCTTCTCTTTGACGTGCAGATAGGCATTCAACAGCGCATTATAATTTTCGCTGCGGTCTGCAAAAGTGTATTCGGCTATTTTGCGCAGCAGCGCGAGAAGCTGCGGGCGTCTGCCGAGTCGGCTGGCCATTCCCTGAAAGGCTTTGAGCGATACGGCCATGACCGGGTATTTGTGCTCAGACCAGAGAAATTCATAAATGCCGCGATGCGAGGGCTGAAGCATTTCAGAAGGTAATTACCGCTTTCCATTCGCCATCTTTGAATCTTGCGACTGTGCCGCCGACGCTGCCGACCCAGATGGTATCGCCCTTGACCTTGATTGAATGAATACTGGCCTGGGGCAGACCGTTGCTTTCGTCATAGGTTTTCCAGGTTTCGCCATCAAAAAAAGCGAGGCCTGAAGGTGTGCCGACCCAGAGATTGCCGGAGCTGTCAATGGCAAGATCTCTGATAACGTCGTTGGGTAGTCCGTCTTTTTCTGTGAAGCGCTGCCATTCTTTGCCTTCTAGATCGCAGCTCGAAAGACCGGCATTGGTGCCAAGCCATACTCTGCCACTTTTTTCATCAATGCTGATGCAGGTAATATAGTCGGATATCAGGCCATCATCGATTGCTGGGCTGGTGCGGGTACTGCGGTTGGTAAAATTCTGGGTGCGGCTGCCGTCATAAACCTGCAGACCATCACCGAAGGTCCCGGTCCAGACAGAGTCATCGAGTACGGCGTAACTGGTTTTGTAGGTGTTCAGCAGTGAGTCTTTGCGAAAATACTTTAGCCAGTTCGAGTCGGCATGGGCTCTTGGCGGGAACAGAAAAATGCTGATCAGGCTCATCACCACAAAAATAAAGAACCAGCGCGAACTAGTTTGTTCCATAAATTGTCTGCCTCACAGAATTCTGATTTTATTACTTCTGCTATCGGAACAATTTGCCGGTTTGTTTATACCTGAGGCAGACAGATTGAATTTACTCTATCAGACCAAGTTTGCGCAGTTCATCGAGTAATTTTGCCTTCTGAATCGGCTTCGGAAGGAAAACATCGCAAAGGTTATAAAATGCGGTTGTTGCGTTTTTCATGTCACCAAGAGCCGTGACCATCATGATCTTCGCGCCATCTTTGGAGTAGATGCCATTCGCCATTTCCATGCCGCGAATCTGTTTCAGAGCTTCGTGACCGTCCATTTCAGGCATCATGATGTCGAGACATATAAGGTCGTAGTGTTCTTTGGCCTCGAGTGCGATTTTAACGGCATCAACCGCTTCCTGTCCGTTTACGGCGATGTGAAGCGGCCCAAAGCTTTTCAGGATTTCCTGAAGCAGCAGTCTACTTGTGAAATCGTCTTCAACAATCAGAGTCTTCATTCTGACCTCCCTGGTTGATCCCTTTCCAAGGGCATCTTTTACTTCAATGCTGAATTCTTCAAATGCCTTCTTAAGCGCCGGCAGTTGCTCACTTACCTTGCTCAGCTTCCCTTTCCGGGCTTCCATTTCCATTGCCGCAGCTATTTCGCTCACTGATTTGCCACCGGCATTGGCGGCTGCCCCGGCTATTCGATGGGTCTGTCTCTGGACAATTTTATTCTGCTGTCGTTGAAGTGCGTCTTCAAGGGTTTCGAGCTGACCCGGCATATCGGCAAGAAAGCCTTTAACAAGTTTTATCGCAAGTTCCTCGTCGTTCATAAGGCGTTCAAGCAGATCGGTTTGATCGAATACCCCGTTTGCCGACTCTGGATGCTCTTGAATGATTCGTTTTCTTCCGGAAAACGACAATCCTTCAGCTTTCTCCGATCCATGTTCGTGATTTTTCTGCTTCCCGAAACTGGCAGTGAACCAGAATTCTGAGCCCTTGCCTTCTTCACTGTTAACGCCGATTTCACCACCCATCATTTCAGCAAGCTGCTTCGAAATGGCAAGGCCAAGGCCAGATCCTCCATGTTTTCTGGTTGTAGAGGTATCGACCTGGCTGAATTTTTTGAAGAGAAGATCGAATTTGTCGGCTGGTATGCCCATACCCGTGTCAAATACCTGAAATTTCAGCAGCAGGCTTTTTGCCGAATCTTTAACCTCAGAGATGGCAAGGTTTATCGAGCCGGTTTTGGTGAATTTGATTGCATTACCGACCAGATTCGTCAGAATCTGTCTTAGTCTGGCCGGGTCACCCATTATGCGTGCCGGTATTTCTGCAGGCATGTTGACCGAGAATTCAAGCCCCTTAAGACTTGCTTTAACCTTCATGATCCCGGTAAATTCATCGATCAATGTGCCAAGGTTGAAACCGATGTGCTCCAGAACGAGTTTGCCGGCCTCGAGTTTAGAAAAGTCGAGAATGTCATCTACCAGCGTCAGAAGCGACTCGCCGCTGCTGTGAATGATCTCGACGAAGTGCTTTTGTTCATCGTTCATGGCTGTTTCAAGCAACAGGTCAGTTATTCCGATAATCCCGTTCAATGGCGTACGAATTTCATGACTCATATTGGCAAGAAATTCACTCTTGGCCCGGTTGGCCATTTTAGCCTGTATGGTCATTTCGTTGGCGGTGACGGTTGCTTCTTCGAGCCGACGGTTGGTTTCAAGAAGCGCCTTTTCTGCCTGCTTTCTTGCGGTGATGTCGGTGATTATGGAATGAATGACGTTTCTGCCCTTGAAACGGATAGAACTCGCCGAAACCAGCACGTTGTGCAGAGAGCCGTCTGCAACTTTGTGAACGAATTCGAACTGCAGGCAGCCTTTCAGGACAACTGTCTGCATTGCCCTTCTAATGCTGCTTTCAGGATTGGTGTTGATTGCGGTAATGCACATGCCCAGCAGCTTTTCGCGCGGATACCCATAAAAATTGACCGCTGCATTGTTGGCATCGACGATCAGGGTGCTGTCTGGGTCGATCATCAGCATCACCGTAGAGTTGTTCTCGAACTGACTGCGGTATGATTCTTCGCTCTCCCGCAGTTTTTCTTCGGCGATAAGTCTCTGCTGCTCATTTTCCAGTTCGCGGTTAACTTTTTGCAGAGCCCCTGGCAACAGGTCGAGAAAATGTGCCCCTTTTACAATGTAGTCCAGGGCTCCCATTTTCATCATTTCGACCGCGATTTTTTCGTCGCCCTGGCCGGTCGAAACTATGAAAGGCGGCAGCTGGAAACCGGTAGAGTTGAAATTGTTGATGAAATCGCGGGCATTCGTGTCTGGCAGACTGAAATCTAGAATGATCAGCCTTGGTGTCTCATTGTTTTTCAGCCAGGCAACAGCCTTTTCGCCTGAGTATACACAGACGGGTAAAAAGCCGCACTCCTCGACCTTCTCGCCGATCAGGTCGGCGAGGCCGGGATCATCCTCAACGATAAGAATTGTTTCTATTTTTTTATCGCTCATGCTAAGGGCTCAATATTCCTGGAATTCTGTGGTCTGCAGCACTATCGAAAACACACTGCCGACACCAGGCTCGCTCTCGACTTTTACCTTACCTCTGTGCTTTTCGGCAATCTTTTTTACCACTGACAGTCCAATTCCGTCACCTGATTCTGAATTAGTACCATCAATACGGTAAAAAAGATTCCAGATCTGGTCAAGGTGCTTTTTTTCAATTCCGACTCCGTTATCTTTTACCGAATAGATAGCTTTGCGCAGACCAGAAATCGCACTTATCTCAATTGTCAGCTTTCTTGAGGGTTCTCGGTATTTGACCGCGTTGCTGATCAGATTCGAGAACATCTGGTTCAAAAGGTTCTCGTCACCATAACAGCCTGGTAGTTTTGCGATTTTAACGCTGGCACCGATTTCTGACAGCTGAAAGGAATTTGCTTCGACAATTTTTTCGAAAAGATGATTCATATCAACCAGCTTGGTGGCCATCGTGGCCCGACCGGTTCTTGACAGTTGTAAAAGGCCATTCAGAAGTGAATCCATTTTGTTCACGCCGGCAAGTATAAAGTGCAGGGTTTTTGGTATTCCTTCTTCCAGGAGCTTTGTCATCTCATCAGTTTCTGCGGGTTTCAGGGACTGCTTTATGAGATCGAAAACCTTTGCCAGTTGCTTGTTAAGACGCTGACTGAAACCCTGGATGTTGACCAGAGGCGTTCTGAGATCATGCGAGGTGATATAAAGATAATTTTCCAGCTCTTTGCTGCGTGCTGACATCAACTCATGCATCTGACGATTGGCAGTTATATCGCTGCTGATAGTGGCAAAACAGTTTTTACCGAGAGGAATGGCAGCTATCGACAGATACCGGTCCAGCGGGGGATAGAAAGTGACCAGTTCCTTTGCCTGCCGAAGTTTTACAACACTTGCGTATTCTCCGAGATAGGGCGCCGGCATCGTTGAATAAAGGTCTGTAGCCAGGCAGTTTTTGACTTCTTCAGCTTTTTTGCCGAGAAGATTCAGAAAGGCGCTGTTGCCATCGATAATACGGTAGTCAACTGCCTCGCCAGCCTCATTGAAGATCATTTCATGAATCACCACAATTTCTTTGAGGCTGCTGAAAATTCCTGATAACAGAGAATTCTGAAACAGACGGCAGCCAATGCCCGTCAGGCAGTTTTCTGCCGGTCGGATTTTTCTGCTGGATATTCTGCCGCGCCCGTCACGGTCAGGTTGTGATTTTGTCTGCAGGTCTGGCAAAAGTTAAATCCTTACAATCTGAATGAACAGTCCAAGCCGTTTCAGAGATTCTGCAAAAACGTGACATTCGACAGGTTTGGTTATGTACATGTTGCATCCGAGCTCGTAACATTTGGCTATTTCAGGCTGATCATCAGTGGTTGAAACCATTATAACCGGAATTTTTCTGAGAATATCGTGACCTTTTATTCTTCTCAATACCTCAATTCCGTCCATTTTGGGCATTTTGATGTCGAGAAGCAGCAGGTAGTTCAAAACCGCAGATTCATCTGCAACCTTTTCATTCAGAAACTCCCAGACTTCCTGGCCGTTACAGAATCGCCTGATCGGGTTGTGAATCCCTGAATCCTTCAGTTCGTCGACAATCAGTTCTGCATGTCCCGGGTCATCTTCTGCCACAAGGATAGTCATTTCTTTGCTGTCACACATATTTCTGCCTCACAGATCATATTTTTACAACTGAATCTTCGAAAGGCAGTGAGGGTTGTATTTTTTTTGCCAGATCCTGACCTCACCTTGTATTAATTGTAACAAAAAACAGGGTTTTCATTAACTGGCGGCGAGAATTCTTTGACCCATTATCTGGGGTAGCGGTCAGTATTTATTCAAACAGTCCGATATTGATCGCAACTGTTCCGCTTGCGCCCTGAAGCTTGGTTTCAGAAAGCACCGGAACCGGTTTGCGTTTTCCCGGTTTGTACTGGTGAAAGGTTGCGGCAGAATTGAAATAATGGTCTACAGTTGTTTTTTCACCCTTTTTAAAGCCAACGTAAGGGAATAACACTTTCTTATAGCTTCTCCCGATGCCATAAAACCGGTCGAATTTCATTTCGACCTCGATTTTAAGAACTCCCGGCATGACGTTATCGATTATTTTTTCATACATGGCGGTATATTCGCGCCCAAGCCCATCATTCCAGCTGGCGGCAAATTCGCTGTTTCGCTCTTCTTTCTCAACCAGATCGATGTTGCCTTGATATTCGCCGTTGATGTAGAGTTTGCCGTAGGCCGGCAGACGATCGGGTTTGTCGCCGGTATAAAGCAGCCGTACCCGCAACGAAGATCTTTCAATTGCGGCATTGCGGGTTAACGGATCGTGCAGATCAGCATTGCACTCTGGGCAAAGCAGTGTAAGACCAGACAAATCTCTGGCGCCGCAGGCCGGGCAATCGCCTGCCATTGCCGAGCTGGAAAGGAGCAGCAGGGCAGTTGTAATTACCAATATCTGAAAAAGGTTTTTCATTGTTAAGATTAACTATCGACAACCCTGGAGTTAAAATGAAAAAAATACGGTTTTCGTTATAAAACTTCCTCTTTCTGCCGAAAAAGATTTTATGCCAGAAAGGGGAGCGATTTATGAAGGCTGTATGTTCGATGATTGCCGGATGGTATTCAGTAGCTCTTATTGGCTTCCTGGTCTACATCAGAAGAGGGTTTTTGCAGATGTCAGGCGAAAACTGCCTGCCTTCGATCGACCTGAACTGCCCTGATGAAAATAGCGACGCCGACACTTTTTCAGAATTAACTTGATTTAGTTACAGCAACCTGTCTAAAATAAATAAAAATTTATTTTGGACAGGTTTTTTTCTTGCCGTTCGATACCAAGTTTGAATTTATTCTGCAATTCGAGAAGATCCTCGGGGAAATGAAAAGCAAAAACCCCGAGACCTATGGACGCAACCTGCAGTTCCTGAGCATCGAGACAATCGAAACGGTAAGGCCGATACTGCAGAAGTTTTTCCCGAATGATAAAACCCTGATCGATACACTGGTGCGCAAAGATATCGACCTGATGCTGCTGCGCATCCTGCGTTCAGAAGTGGTCGGCCTGCAGGGCGAGGGCGAAAGACTGGTCAGAAAGGCCCGCAACATTATTTCTCAGTTCGGCTTTCTGCCACCGGTAGCCTTTTTCTACGCCTACAATGGCGCAGAACTCTTTGAAGCCATGCTTGACCGCACTTATAAGAATTTAAAAAAGCGGGGGAAACCGCAAAGCCTCTCTGAGATCTGGCGCAGATTTTCAGCGCCTCTGACCGCCAGTTTTGAGCTGAAAAACGTATTCACCAAAGACCTGCTGTTTAAAATCAGACAGAGGCTGAAAAATTATCTTGAAAAAGATCCAAGATTCTATCTTGATGCGAGGAGCCCGAAAAAATTGTTTGTTGCGCTTGCAGAATGGGGCGCTTCGGTTGATTTTGACGATCAGGAACCCTGAGCCGGAAATTTCTGCCCTAACTTGAATTAAGATCAGCAGTAAAGCTCTGATTTATAAAATAAAAACTGGAGAGAGAAGCTTTGTCAGGTTCAGGTAAAGCGACCGGCAGCATCAATGCAGTCCGATACTATCTTCTCTGGCTGCTTGGAATTGCTGTTCTGGCCGTATTGGGCAGAGACTATGACCTGGCTCTGCTGGCTGTTCTTTTTCTGCTTGGCCTGTTCTTTTTGCATATCAGAAGGCATCTTGAACAGAGAAATTCTCTTCAGGATGTCTGTAACTTTTATGAACAGGCACACTCCCTTGACGATCTGCAGCTCCTTCTCGGAGATCGGCCTTACAGTCGCATTCTTCAGACGGTTCTCGAACTCGGAAAATTCGACTGGGCGGTTCTTTTTCTTATGGATTTCGAAAAAGACTGTTTCGTTGCGGTTGAAGCTGCCGGTGTCAGTCTTGACCGCTTCAAAAATGTAAATTTTGACGATATTGCCGCAGAACATACTTCAGACAGCATGAAGTTGTCGATGAAACTGCTCGAACACGCCTTTAAAACCCATGAATTCCGTGGCGCCCTGGCCGGGTCAGCTCTTGAGCGCAACAAGATTTTCTATGGCTGTCTGCTGGTCGGCAGACACAGCCCCGATGCTGAACTTACCTCAGAAGACAGTTTCAGACTCGACATTCTTTCTGACCAGGTTTCTGTCTGTCTGCACAATTACCGTCTGCATAAAGAACTGGCGTTTCATGCCGATGAGCTTGCAAAAAGACAGGCACAGATTCAACGCGAACTCGATATGGCCCGCATCGTTCAGGACGGGGCCATGCCAAGACAGGTGCCTGACGTCGATGGTATCGAAGTCTCTTCGTTTCTGAAGCCTGCCAGATTTATCGGTGGCGATTTTCTCAGATTTGTTGAAGATGCTTCGCGATCAAATATCGGTGTTCTTATCGGCGATGTATGCGGCAAGGGAGTCCCTGCTGCTCTGGTTATGGCTGTGGTCGTCTGTCTTTTCAACGACCGCTCGGCGCTTGCCGATAACCCGGCAGAATTGATGAGTCGCGTCAATGTTTCGCTGAAAGAGTTTCTGGGTGCCGGTTCCCGCTTTAACTCCACGGCGCTCTGGGGCGTTTTTGATCTGCAGGCAATGACATTCAGTTATTGCAGTGCCGGTCATGATTTTCCGCTGCATTACCGGGCCGCCGACCATTCAATCAATGAACTTAAATCAACCGGAACTCTTCTCGGAATATTCAACGAAAGCATCTATGAAAGCTATTCAGAGCCAATTGCCGATGGCGACAAACTGATGTTTTACTCAGATGGGCTGGTAGATTTTTTTGAGGCCTGGGCTGGCTGCGAAGATGGCTATATTTATTTACGCAGCTTCTTTTTTGACCGGGTTAATAAAAGTGCTGATGAAATTGTTAAAGAAATCGCTGCACTGGTCGAGAATTCCCCTGCTGCGGTCAAGGACGATATTACCGTGGCGGTTTTCTCAATAGACCGGAAAAGAAAGGTTGAAAAGCAGCCATAAAAACGATCAGATCGTTGATTTTGCTTCTGCTGATGCTGTTTGCAGTTCAATCAATCTCTGCGGCGCCATTGCCGGTTGACGGAACTTTTCGCCTGCGGGCGCTTAAAGACCAGCTCGACGGCCAGGTGGCGACCAGACGCGCTGCGGTTAATGCCGCTGTCGGTCCCCGCTTTTCCGCCAGAAACCAGAAGCTTGTTCCAGGGTTTTCTGAAGAGAGTTTTCAGGTTTTCAATTTTGCTTCAGGCGTTTATGAATACCGGCCTGGCAAGCTGGTGGCGGCCGGCAAAGAATGCCTGCTTTTTGTTGAACGCGGCCAGGAAAGCCAATATGGCCAGGCATCTTCAGATGTCTATGCCGATATTGTCAGATGCTTCGATGAAAAGGTTTTTCCATCTGTCTGCAGATGGTTTGGAAAACCAGTGATTCCGGCGGCGTTCAATCTTCCTGACGAAAGAATTTACATCTTTCTCGTCGATATTCGCGATCGGTTTGCAGATGGATACGTAGCCGGATATTTTGACCACCGTGATCTTGAAGGCTGGACTGGAAACCAGAAACCGGTTTTCTTCATGGATACCGATCCTGGAGAGCCTGGTAAACCGGATGATAAAAGCAATGCTTTCTATCGCACTCTGGCTCATGAATTTCAGCACATGGTCAACTTTTCCATTCAGCATGCGAACGGTAATCCTGAACAGGAACGCTGGCTTGACGAGGGTTTTTCGATGTTCTCCGAATATGTGTTTTCCGGGGAAATCGGCCAGGACCGTCTAAGAGTGCCGCCGGCTCCTCATTTTGCCAGATTTCTTCAGAATCCTGCGGTCAATCTGCTCAGCAATGCAAAAGAAAGCTGGTTTCATGAAGACCGGCTTTTCAGGCAGTATGGCGCCTCTTTTCTGTTCGTTGCTTATCTGGTCGAAAAATTCGGCGGTGAGACAGCCGGCATGCAGCAGCAATTCACCCGCGAACTGGTACGGACTGCTGCCAAGGGCGTAAAAGGCCTGAATGAATTGCTCCGATATGCGAACACAAGTTTTGCTGAAGTATTTGTCAACTTCAATCTGGCTCTGGCAGTCGACGAGTCTGGCCTGGCAAATGGCCTGTGGGGTTTCGCCGATAAAACAGCGGCCTTCGGCGATGACGCAAACCTTTTGCCGATCAAGACCAGCCGGCATTTCGTCGCAGGCAGCGAAAATTCCTTTGCCGGCGCCGAAAACTCGGTTGTTGCCAATTGCCTGAATGTTGAAGAAATAAACGGCCGTGGTCAGACGACATTGTCTTTTACCTGCCAGAGCAATCTGCTGCCATGGACTGCAACGGTTCACAACGATGGCTCAACCTCGATAAGGCCACTGGTAATCGACTCAGAGGGGCACGGAAATATCTCTCTTGATTTTAACAACCTCAGGCGCTTCTTTTTTTTGCCTCTGGTAATCGACCCGCAGATGACCGGTGAAAAGAGCTTCAGCTATTCTTTCAGAACCTCAGTCAGGCAATATCTTCTTTACCCGGTTCCGCACCCGGCTTTTGCCGAACAGTATCTGATCTTTTTCCGATCCTTCAACGGCACATTGAATGCTACTCCTGAGCTCAAGGTTCTCTTTAACAATCTTGTTGACCAGCCTGCCTTTTCGCCCGTCAATGACGAGAAGACGCTTTTTGTCGCTCAGTATAAATTGCCTGGTGTTGGCCGTGGGCAGGCAGTCTGCAGTCTTAACGACGAGGTTTTTTCCTTCAGCTTTTCGGTCGCGAGATTGAAGCCTTCAGTTCGGACTGAAATACAGACTGCCGATGCCATTCTGATTAATGACGGCAGTGTTGTTGCCGAGGAACTGGTGATGCTCGCTGTTCCTGATTACCGCTCACTGGTCAGGCCAATAAATGCCGTAGCCGGCCCCTTTGAGGTTCTTGCCGCAGAAAAAACAAAAACCAGCCTGATTGTGGAAATTCCTGATTACTACAGCAGCAGGTCGGGTTTGTGCCGTGAATATGCCGATTCAGAAACGACCTGGGCTCCATTGAAAAAGCTTGATGATGGTCGGATGGCGGCTGATCTGAGTGGCCCAGGCAGATTTTTTCTGTTTCGCGATGATCGCCCCCCGCTTATCAATGACCTGCGCCTTGAAAGATTGCCGAATGGTCAGAATATTGTTCTGTGCAGTTCAAATGATGATCTTTCCGGCGTAGACCCTGAAAGTCTCAAGATCATGATTGGTGGGCAGCAATTGGCCGATACCAGAATCGCTGGAGATGGCAAGGTCTGTTACCTTGTTCCAGAAGGATTTTCTGGTGGCAGCGATATTGTCGTTACCATTTCCGATCGTGCAGGTAACGAGGCACGTGCTTCGATCAGCGCTCAACTGGCAGTTTCGTCAGATGTTGCCGCTGCCAGGGTTTATCCAAACCCATGCCGCAGGTTTGCCCGCTTCAGCTTTGCTCTGCTGGGTAAACCGGTTATTGGCAACGCTGTTGTTAATATTTATGACGTGTCAGGTCGAAAAATAAATACCCTGCAGCTTGATGAATCTGCAGGGCATCTGGTTGCTGACTGGAGTCTGACCAATCGCAATGGTGGCCAGGTTGCCAATGGCGTTTATTTTTTCAGGGCACGAATTGAAGCAGACGGCCGCACAGTGCGAAGCAACGGCAGCCTTGCGGTTCTCAGATAGACAGCAGCCTCAGCGGGAGGCAGCCTTTATCGCTTTCTGATACCTGTCTTTGGCAGCCTGAAATTCTTTGAGCTTTGCCTGGGCTGCTTTCTGGTCACCGCTTGTAACAGCTTTAACATAGGATTTGTAGGCAATTTCATAATTGTCTTTCGCAACCCTCAGGCCGGCATCCATATTTTTATACGGAATCTTTTCTGCTTCGGCCGGTAATCTGAGTTTGCTCGCCTCTGTCGAGGACTTTTGTACCTGCAGATTGGCTTTTGCTGCGCTGTTGTCGTAAGAATATGCCTGGAAGGAGGCTTTTGCCGCTTCCTGTTTCTGCTGGTCTTTTTTGTAGCCAAGCAGCTTGGCTATGCCTGTGAAGAGTTTTTCGCCGACTATGCCGCCAACAATGCTGCCGAGCATTGTGCCGACCACAGGTATCGGAATCATCGACCCGAGCATCGCACCAATGGTTGAACCGGCTGCCTGACCGGCGATAGCGACCGGATCTAGTGCCTTCAGGGCCGCCTTGAAGCTCATGCCGGCTCCGAGATTGCCACCGAGAGATCCGCCGACCAGAGAAGTCAGAGTCGGCAGAAGGGCACCGGCGATGGTTCCGACGATGGGAATCGGCACGAATGTCTGAATGAGAGGAACGAAAACCTGACCGGCCGCGGCGCCAAGCGATGAACCAACGACGTTGCCCACGAACTGCATCGAGGCAACCGACTGAACGGCAGCTTTCATGCTGACTTTTTCGCCATTCATGATCTGGCTGGCGAGGTTGATGGCAA
>CAZFUG010000031.1:0-8072 GCA_964522035.1 uncultured bacterium | reverse complement strand
TGCCGGCTGTCATGGCGAGGTTTTTGACGCTGAACGACTGTTTTATCGAATTGGCGGCATTTTTGATCCCGACGCCGAGAGCTTTCTGTCCTTTGATAAGGTTTTCACTCAGCTTTATCGATCGATACTGTGACTGGGTTTCGTCTGAATAGGCGCGTGAGCCATCGATGGCACCGTCGACGCGACCGTCGACAACCGCCTGTTTGTAGAGAGCTTCGCTCCATTCTTTATAGCTGGTCAATTTGGCGTCATAATCAGCCTTCAGCTGGGCTTTTACGCCTGGATCAGTAGCATTCTGCCAGGCCTGCTGCGCATCATGCAGGTCTTTGTAGCGGGTGGTGGCACTGCTGTCGACCGTAGCATACTTGGTATTGTCGAGAAACTGCTTGATCATCTGGCTGCGGTCTTCGGGGAACTTCTGAATGTAGGCATCGACAAATTCTCTATAGGTCTGGGGTTTAGAATTTTCAAACACCTGGCAGACCTTTGAGAACGGGGCCTGGATGCGACCGCCGTTGAGAACGTCATAAAACAGAGAGGCGTTGACTCCTTCGGTAGACAACATATCCATGCCGGATTTGAGAACCCCATCATTGGGACCGGTGGTTACGCCCTGATTCTCAAAAATGTATTTGTTTTCGGCTATATTCTTGTGGGTTTTGATGCGCCATGAGGTGGCAGAATTGTGCTGGTCGCGGGTCGAAAGAGCTTCAAGAGCTTCGGCCCATCCTTCGGAGAGAGCAAAGCCTTCATCTGCAACGGTATTTTTTGAATGGGCGCCGTAATAATCCGTTTTCGGGTAGTTTGGGCGCTCATAGAGCTGGTCCATGATCATGTGGCCGATTTCGTGGGCCATTACTGAGCCTGCTGACGGGTCCTGCATGCCGCCGCTGAACACTTCGCTGTTGGGCGGCACGACGATGCGGTTGACGTGCGAGTTGTCACGGTAACTGATCTGGCCATTGGCAGAAGCTTCAGCCATGGCGAATCCGCCGGCGTCATGGTGAATGCCACCTGAATTACCCACTTCAAGATATACCGGTTTTTTGAGATCGTTAACCAGCCACTGGGCAAAAGCCGGGTCTTTGGTACCGGCGGCCAGATCTTTCTGGATTTCGTTGATCTTGAAGTTGCGGGCTTCGACCTGCATGCCGACAGTCTGGCGCAGGCCCGGGTTGCTTTCTATATAGGTTTTGAGCTGCTGATAGCGCGGGTCGCTTGTTGAAAGAGATTTTAAAACCGGTACCGTGTTACCCATGAAGTCTTTGGTGGATACAACGGCGGCCGCCTCATCGGTGATCGGGGTGACAATCTTGAACTGTGCCATTGAGGCTTCGGCTGGCAGGATCTGTACGGCAATGACTTTGTCCTGGCTGTCTTTGACGAAATATTTGCCGGTGGTCGGGTCATAGTCAGGGTTGTAAACTTCCTGGACCTGACCGGTCGAGTCTTTTACCACGTAGCGAATCCCCTCTTTGGTCGCTACAAATGAGCCTGAGGCGGTGACAATACTGCTGCAGAAAACAGCAAGAATCAACAAGATAGTTAGCTTCACCGACCTGAATTTTTTCATCTGCGACCTCCAATACTATAGAACCGGGGATTTAGAGAGGATATTTCTCAAAATTATAACTATATTTTCCCTCTCCCACAAGGTACGAAAAATCACTCAGAAAAGTCGTGAAAGCTGCCGATGATGTTGATGAATAATATTCTCTCAACCCGATAAAAGCAGGGGCTGGTATGAAAAAGGCGAACAGAATTATTAAAAAGATCTTCTCGATACTGTTACCTGGGCTGGTATTGATGGCTCAGGCGGCTTATGCCGGCGACAGCATCATTCCGCCTGAAATGCGTGAAATCGCAGTTCAGCAGGGGCAGAATGCCAGAAAAGCAGGTCTTGAGGCAGATCTTGGCCCGTTCATGAATGCACCCCTGATGCAGCGTTCCATTGAGATCAACGCCAGCCAGTTTGGTCTCAAGGGCTCAATCCGCGCTGTTGTCGGCGGCCGCAATTTTTCTGCCGCCGATGTTGACTTTGCCATGATTCCGTTTTCAACCTCTAATGGTTATGGCTTGAGCAATCTTTACCATGACGGCGGCGAATGGCCGGGTACCGGTGGCAATACCAGCACCGACGATGGTGCCGCAAGCTTTGGCTCAGATCAGGCCGGGGAAATATACGATACTGATGGCAATGGTCATTACCCGAAAGCGGTTCTTCGCTACATTGGCACACATTGCTATATTTTTGTGCCGGTAATGTTTTTCCCGACTCTGCCGCGCCCCCTCTCTTCATCTGAAGATGCTACCCCTCCAGCTCAGGCTGCATGGGGAATGTACTGGCCCGACAGCATCGCCATGCAGAATGGACCTTATTATTTCGCACCAGATGCCAATGGTACCGTTCTTGAGCCTCGCTACGTTCTCGGTGCCGATAAAAACTATGCCCGTCTGAAGCTGAAAGAAATGGCCGACCAGTTCGATGCGGTAATTTACCCGAAGATTCGCGAACATTTTGGTTCTGAAGCCGATATCGATGGTGACCCGAAGATTTACATCATGCTCGATGATATTCGAGACGGCAGCGGCAGTTTCCGTGGTTATTTCTGGGCCGGGAACCAGTTTCCCAGAACTTCTCAGGCGCTCAGTAACGAGAAGGAGCTGGTCAATATCGACCTGTTTCCGAGCTTCGTTCTTGCCCAGACAGATACATATGGCACTCTGGCCCATGAATTCACCCACATGGTCATCTTCAACGAGAATTACCGGGTCGAAAACGGCCAGTTGATTGGTATGCAGCGTTGGCTTGAAGAGGCCCTTACTCAATACGCTCAGCATCTCTACGATGGAAAATTCACCTCGAATCTTGATGAGTTCATCAAAAAGCCAGATACAATTCTGGCTGAAGATAGAATTATCGAAGTCTGGCTGGGCTCAAGCCCATATGCCAACTATGGCGCCTCCTTCCTCTGGATGTATTATCTGGTAGAAAAATACGGCGGGTCGAACCTGCCCGGATTTCTCAAGGCCATTGTCAGAAACCGTGACGGCGGCATGGGAAGCATCGACGCAGTATTGCAGACCTACAATCTTGATTCGAAAAAGGTTTTCGAAGACTGGGTTATCGCCAACTATCTCGATAAAACGAGAAAACGTGACGGTCAGTTGCTGAACAGCGGCAAGTGGGGCTATCTTGTCGACAACGATTTTAACGAAGCCAACAATATCGGCAAATATGAAAGACTGCCGGTTAAATTCGCCGAAAAGGTAATTCTGACAGAACAGGTTACTGCCCGCTCATCGAATGTGAACCCCTGGGCTGCTGATTATGTCGAAATCTCGGGCAATACCGGTAATCTCAATCTGGCCTTCGATGGCGACAACAGCGGCCAGTTCCGCGCCGCCGTCATCAAAAGAGGCTCACAGATCGATCCGGCCGTAGATTTTATCTATCTGAACGACCGCCAGGCCGGAAATACCATCATTCAGAACTATGGCTACAACAATGCCTATGAAAACCTGGTTCTGGTGCCAATGGTGGTGCAGAACAACAATTACACCAAACTCAGTTATGTTTATTCAGCCAGCTTTGATGACCTCAAGGTGGCCATTTTCCCGAACCCGACTTTCGAAAATCACCTGCACATCATCGTTAAGACCGACAAAAAATTTGCCACCGAACCGAGACTGCAGATGACCTACGAAGGTGAGCAGGGTTACCTGGTAATGACTCCCATCAATGACTCGACATACATGACGAACTACAGCCTCAAAAAATCAGGGGAAGGGGTAATCGTTGCCAACGGCACCAATGCCGACGGAGTGATTCTCTCGAACCAGCTGCAGTTCTCTGCGGTCTATTACCCACCCAACAGCCAGGGTCTGCTGTCTGCATCTTTCGCGACTCTGAATGTTCCAGCCGGTTCTCTGCGGGCAGGCGGCACCGTGGTTATGGCTGCTCCCGAAAACCCGGTTTCCTATGCCGGCATCAATCGTGTCAGCAGAAACATCGATGTGACTCTTCCGGTCGAAAAAGCTGAAAAATCTCTTGAAATATCGATTCCTCTCAACCCGGTCAGCGGCAGTAATTCACGGGCCGGTCTCTATCGTGTTTCGGGCAGCGGTCATAAATGGGTCGGGCCGGTCGCGATCGCCGATGGCAATGCCAGGGGCGCGATCGACTTCTCCGGCAGCGTTTTCGTTGCTGTTGACGATACTGCCCCGACGGTCGTTTCTGAAGCAGAAGATGCCGGAAACAGTCTGGCAGCAATAAGCGCCGATGATCTTGGCAGCGGTATCGACAATTCGAGCGTCAAAGTTTCATACGGTGGCCGCATCCTGCCGGTCAGATCAGGTGAAGAAGGCCGTATTCTGGTCGATATGTCTTCCCTGAGAGATGGTTCTTATGATCTGGTGGTCGAGCTTGCCGACAATGCCGGAAACCAGGTGACCGCGAACGTCAGGGCCGCTATTGCCGCTCCGAATGCTCTGACTCAGGTGGTAACTTACCCCAATCCCGCCAATCGGTTTGTAAATCTGCGGGCAACCTTCGCCGGGCCGGCAAACGCCGGTGCGGCAGTTTCTGCGAAGATTACCGACGTAAGCGGTCACAAGGTTGCCACTATCGATCTCGCCAATCGTGGCGCCGGGGTCTATGAGACCCGCTGGGACCTGCTGAATGACAAGGGTAAAATGGTTGCCAACGGTGTCTATTACGTTGAATTCAATGCCGGTGTTGCCGGTCAGTCTGCCAGAGAACGCCGCAAAATCGCGGTTTTGCGCTGATAACGGAGGCTCAAATGAAAAAAGCCAAATTCTTCCTGCTGTTTGTGGTGCTGATGACCTTTCCGATGATTCAGAACTGCGGTGGTGCAAGTAATGGTGGCGGCAGCAGCAGTCTGCTGATCGCCGACAAGCTTGTCAACGAAGGCTGGGATGCAATAAAACTCGGCAACTATTCGACCGCCAGAGCCAGCTTTCAGCAGGCTTTCTCAGAAAATCTGACTGAAGGTCAGCGTATTTCGGCTCACAGCGGTATGGGCTGGGCTCTGTCCAAAGAGGGAAAAATTCTTGAAGCGATTCCGTATTTCGAAATCGCCGCTGAAAAAGATAACGAAGCCAAGGTTGGTCTTGCCGGCGCTCTTATCTATCGCCATCAGACTGGTGTCGACTACGTCAGAGCCGCAGAAATTCTTGGCAACATGCCGCCAGAAAAATTTGCTCAGCAGCATTCAGGTCTGGCGCTCAGTGCTGCCAAAGTTCATGGTCTGGCAGCACTTTCTTATGCTCTTGCCGGTGATATGGAACAGGCGAAAATCTATATGAACAAAGCCGCAGCACTTGATTCGATGATGGTCGGCACCACCGTTGACCGTCTTGACGAAGCATTCTTCCTGCTTGGCTGGAAAAACTGATCACAGCGTTTTGAACAGAGGGGCTGCCCCCGGGTTTGCAAGGCCTGCCGGTGCAGCCCTTTTATTATGCCTTTTTATTGTCTGACGGCGGTTGAATCTGGTATAGTTATGCGCAAAAGCCATTGAAGCAAGAGTAAATTTATGAAGCAAATACGCCTCGACAGAATTCTATTCTTTCTGCTGACTGCCGCCCTGATCTGCTGGTCAGGCCTGCAGGCCGCCCCGGCCGAAAAAAGCCCCGGCGCTGAAAAAAACGGGCAGCAGAAGGAAAAAATAGAAACTCCCTCCGACAAAACTTCAGATGAAGCAGCCAGAAAGGTTTCTGGTAAAGAATCTGATGCGGCTGATGGCAGCGCGGCCGTTTCCGAGAAAAAAGGGCTGGAGCTGACTCCGGAAGAACTGCTTGAACAGGATAAACTGCTGCGCACTGAAGTGATGGGTTTCGTTAAGGAAAACGCTGATCGTCAGGCCGGGGAAGGCTGGCTTTATCTGGCGCACCATTACCGCGAACTCAAAGAGCTCGACCGGTCACTGATGTATATCAGAACTTTGAGGCGTGCCGAGCATATTAATCCCCGCCTTGTCTGGGAAGCAATTCTGTTGAACGCCGAAATCCTCAAGGAACGCAAGGAATTTGCGGCGGCTCTGAAAGACCTTGATCTGCTGATCGCCATGGCGCCCGCGAGAATTTACCTGGTGCGCGCCAGAATTGCCAGAGCTGAGCTGCTCGGACGCAGTCTCACCAGCATAAAAGAGTTGTGGGCTGCGTTTTATCGCTATTATCAGGGATTTCCAGAAAAGCCGGATGTCGAAGCGATTCAGTATTTGATGGGTTTTGAAAGAGGTTATGATCTTGAGATCGCCATGAAAGCCCTTACCGCCTGGGAAGAAATTGCGAAATTTCCGGAAGTCGAAGCCAGTAATCTTGCTCTGCTGCATATTGCCATGCTGCATGCCTTCGATCTTAACAACCCGGCTCGCGCAGTTCCCTATCTTCAGAAAATTGCCGAAGGCGATTCGGTGACGGCCGATGCAGCTTTTCTGCTTGGGGTAATCAGACATTTTTACCTGAAAAATGACGAATATAAAGTGGCTATCGACGATTACAGCCTGTTTCGAAAAAAGACTGAAAGCCTGGAAGGTTATAGAATTGCGGGCATTCTGCAGGGACAACTGCTGACCGAGCAGCTTGCCGATCACGATGCTGCGGTGAATACTCTGCAGACGCTGCTTGAGACCCCGCCGCATCTGGTAGCATCCGAGTCTTTTTCGCTGGTGCGCCGCCGCGAACTGCGCGACGAAGAGATCGACTGGTCGATGCTCGCCTGCCGCATGGCTGGCTATATCTGTGAATTCAGACTCAAGAACCTCGAGAGGGCGCGTTACTTTTACAAAAAGATCGAAGAACTCAACAAAGAACGCAGTACTCCGCTCGAAGACCCGATAAATGTGGCCGCTCTGCAAAGAACGGCTCCCGAAGCATCGCCGGGTGATCTGTTGTTTGATATGGCTTTTGAAAAATATCGCAGCCACAAAATGAACGAGGCTGTTCAGCTTTACGAGCAGTTCATTGCCAGCTATCCCGACAGCAATCTCTTTCGCGAAGCACTTTTTCGGGTTGCGGTCATAACTGACGACGACCAGCGTAATTATGAAGAGGCGTTGAAGCTTTACCAACGCTATCTCATAAAGTTTGCACCGGTCAAATCAACCTGGAACCTCGACGTTCTCTATGACTGGGGCCGTATTGATGAAGTGCGCTATCGCATTGGCAATCTTCTCGCACTGCACCTTAAAAAGCCGGTTGAAGCGCTCGAAATTTTCGAGCAGCTCGGCTCGATCTACCCGGACAGTTACTGGGCGATGCAGGGCCTCAAAGACAGTATCAGAATCTATAACGATGATCTTTCAGACCCTGACAAAGCTAACAGTCTCATGGAAGAATTCATCAGACGTTACCCCGAATCGAAAGATGCGGCTGACTATCGCCTGAGACTCTATAAGATTCTTCTCGCCAAAAATGAGCAGGTCAAGGCCCTGCAGATACTGCGCGATTATCTTGACCACGCACTGCCTTCAGAGAAAGATTATTTTTCACTCAAACAGCAGTGGCGAGATCTGGCCTACAAGATCAGAGAAGAGAGCCTGCGCCGCACCCTCAAGGTTATCGGCCCTCTTGACCGTGTCACTGTTTACCAGAACCTCATCGACGTTGTCTGCCTGGCCTCTTCTTCAGCCCCTCTCGAATCGCTTGTCGAAGAGATCAAGACTCTTAATCTCAGCGAAGAAGCCAGATGGTCACTTGTTTACGAAGCCGGAACCAGGTTTTATCAGAATTATCCGGGCAAAGCGCTTGGTATTTTTGAAGAACTCGCTGAGAATGCTACCGGCACCCCTCAGCTGGCCTGTCTGATGACCCTTGGCAATATCGCCTGGCGGGTCGACAAAGATATCGAAGCTGCAGTCAAGTGGTATGAGCGTGCCGAAAAGCTGCTGCCGATCACCGATGCGCGCGCCGAGATTTCGGCCTATCGTCTTGGCAGGCTTTACCTGGTGCAGGGCCATGGCCTTAAAGGGCTCGAAAAACTGCGTCTTTTTACGGTCCGTTTTCCGCGCAGCCGTTATCTTGCCAAAGCTTATGTCGCGATGGGTGAC
>CAZFUG010000030.1:0-27298 GCA_964522035.1 uncultured bacterium | reverse complement strand
ACAGACTGCATTGAACCGGTAGAGATTGTATCGCAGCCGGTCAGTGGTTATCTTGGCGTCGACGTTGGTTCTGTCAGCACCGATCTTGCTGTTCTCGGTCTCGATGGGCAGCTTCTTTCAGCTGTGTATCTGCCAACCCGGGGTCGACCGGTAGAGGTGCTCAGAGAAGGTCTTGAAATCATACGCCAGCGCTTTCCCGGCGGGTTGAAAATTGCTGGTTGCGGCACGACAGGCAGCGGTCGGCATCTGGCCGGAAAAATACTCGGCGCCGATGTCGTAAAAAACGAAATAACCTGTCAGTTTCTTGGTGTGCAGAAGTTTATGCCCGACGTTGACACTATTTTTGAAATCGGGGGGCAGGACTCAAAATTTATTTCATTGCAGAACGGCGTGGTAAAAGACTTTTTGATGAACAAGGTCTGTGCCGCCGGCACCGGATCATTTCTCGAAGAGCAGGCTGCAGCGATGGGAATCGACATTTTCACAGAATTTTCCCGGCTGGCATTTCTGGGCAAAGAACCTGTCGATCTTGGCTCTCAATGCACGGTTTTCATGGAAACGGAAATTGTCGAGGCCATGCAGCAGGGGAAAAATATTGCAGACATCTGTGCCGGTCTTGCCTATGCCATTGTGCGCAATTATCTTGAAAAAGTCGTGGGCAATCGGCCGATCGGTCGAAAGATCGCTTTTCAGGGCGGAGTTGCGTCGAACTCTGCAGTGGTGGCCGCCTTTGAGCAGATTCTCCAGCGTGAAATTGCGGTGATGCCGTATAACAGAATTTCCGGAGCCATTGGAGCGGCAATTGCTGCCGAAAGAGCAACCAGGGGCCGCAGTTCGGGGTTCAGAGGTTTCGCCTGCAGCAATGACGCTGTCATATCCACTTTTCGCTGTCATTTGTGCACTAATGACTGTGAGGTCAGTGTGATCGAACAGAATGGCAGCAGGAGCTATTATGGCGATACCTGCGAAAGATATACCAGCGGCGGGGGTCACAGCGCCTCGGCCTGCCCGGTTCCAAATCTTGCTTCAGAATACGTCGCCGGCTGCGAGTCTTTTTTTTCAACCGCCGCATCTGCAGGGAAGAAGAGCATCGGAATTCCAAGAGCCTCAACTTTTATGGGGCTGCTGCCATTCTGGGCGGTTTTTTTCTCTGAACTTGGGTTTTTTCCGATTTTGTCTGCGGCAACGACCGGTTCGACCGTAGAACTTGGCATCAGGCATCTTCCGGCCAGCGTCTGCATGCCGGCGAGGCTTATGGCTGGCCATGTCGCTTCTCTTGCAGCGACCAGAGTCGACTATATTTTTCTGCCTTCAATAATGCATATTCCGGGTAAAGATCAGGATCACTCATTTACCTGCGGCTATGCAATGGCACTTCCGTTCATGATCAGTCTGCCGCATCAGGAACGTGGTCGGTTGATCAGCCCGGTATTATCGCTTACAGATGAAAATTCGTTCGCTGAAGGCTTTTCAGGCTGTCTTGGCGAGCTTGGCGTAAACGATGAAAATGTCAGGCGGGCATACAGAGTGGCGGTTGCCAGAAATGATGAATTCCACGGCAAGATGCAGGCTATCGCGGCTGATTATGCGAAAAGCGGCAAGTTCCGCCATGTTTTCAGCATACTTGGCAAGCCGTACAATCTGTTCGACCCATATCTGAATCTGGGTCTTTTCGAGCGCTTACGCCGTATGGGAATTCTGGCAGTGCCGATCAACATGCTGCCGGTTGCGCACGAGGATACAATCTGCTGTCTGCCGTGGGGCCTTTCCGCTGCAATTTTCAGGGCGGCAGCAGCAGGGAGCCAGGGAGTTACTGATTTTTACCCGCTGGTGACTTCTAATTTTGGGTGTGCGCTCGATGCCTTTACGGCGCGACAGCTTGAGTCGCAGCTTGTATCGCGCCCTCACCTCATGGTCGAATTCGATGAGCACAGGGCTGAGGCCGGCTTGATTACCCGCATTGAAGCTTTTGTCGATCAGCTTGAAAGCACTTCCGATCATCAGCAACTCTGTTCTGCAAGGCTGGCAAAACCGGATTCGCCTGCAATAATCCCTGATTTGCATGAACGGGTCTTTATGCCTTACTGGAGCGACTATGTTTTTGCCTACGCTGGAATATGGGAATATCGTGGTTATCACGTCGAAATTCTGCCAATGCCGGATCAGAATGTGAGAGTTCTCGGCGAAAAATTTTCGCTGGGCAAGGAATGCAGCCCATATTCGATGATTGTCGGCGATCTTCTGCGTCTGCACGAAGAAAACTCTGATGCCAGGCGGGTTTACCATTTTCCCAGTGTTGCTTTTCCGTGTCTGCTGAATCAGTATGGCAACAGTATTCTTGCATTGATGGCCGATCTTAAAATTAAAAACCTGCGTCTGAGTTCTCTAAATGGGGTTGAACTGGCTCAGGCTTTTGGCATGAGCTCGATGCAGCTGCTGTATGAAGGGCTTCTTGCTATCGATATTCTGGTAAAGGCAGCCTGCGAGATTCGCCCTTATGAAAAGGTTCCTGGAATGACCAGCGAGCTGCACCGTCAGAATCTTCTTAAAGTCAGAGAGGGGATAAAGCAGGGAAATGTGGTTCCGGTGCTCGACTCGGCTCTCGAATCTCTGTCCCTGATTCCGGTTGACCGCAGGCAGCGCCGCCCTCTCATCGGGGTTGCCGGAGATCTTTATACCAAAGTGAACGAAGTGGCCAATAATAATCTCTATCTCTGGCTTGAAAGCGAGGGTTTTGAGGTCTGGCCGTCTCCTTCGCAGGTCGATCTTCTTGATTTCGGCATTACTTCAGCTTTTCTTCAGAGTCTCTCGACATTTGAGCTCAGAAAGATGATTGCGGCTGGCACCGCCGCTTTCAGAGCCGCGATCGGGGCCTGGCGCATAAAGCATGCTGCCGGCAGCAGGGTGGTGCATCTGCAGGAGCCCGGATATCGTGAAATGCTTGAGCTGGCAAGGCCATATATGCACAACAGCCAGTATGAGCTGCTGCTGGTGAATATTGCAAAAATTGTCGATTACTGCAAAAACGGCGCTGCCGGGGTTATCAATGCGATCTGCCTGAATTGCATGGTTGGCAACGCTTCGGCTGCAATAATTGAAAAAATACGCAAAGATCACCCTGAAGTGCCGATTGTTACCGCGGTATTTGCAGGCAGCGAGAACCCTGGCCGTAAGATGCTTTTAGATACCTTTGCCTGTCAGGTTCGAGAAATTACAGGCAGACGAGAAAAGGCGCCTGCAGAAACAGCCGACATGCATCTGGAAAAGGGGAGTGAAAAATGATCAGATTTGGACTGTGCTGTATCTTTGTCGAGCAGCCAATAAAATTCAGAACTACCACCGCTACGCATCTGCTGAAGAAAAGCCGCCCGGAGCAACTGGCAAAGCTTTCTGAGCTTTGTCTGGAAAATGCCCGCAGTCTTCTCGCAGCTTTCGAATTCTGCGCCGCTGCCGGCATCGGCTGCTTTCGCATCAACAGTCAGATTCTGCCGCTTAAAACTCACCCGGCTGTTGGTTACGCTGTTGGCGACCTGCCCGCTGGTCGGCAGATCGTCGACGCTTTCAGACTGTGCGGGAATTTTTTAAAAAAGAATAATCTGCGTGCCTCGCTGCACCCCGACCAATTCGTTGTTCTCAATTCGCCGCGCGCCGAAGTGGTCGCCTCATCAATTGCCGAGATCGAGTATCAGGCAGAAGTCGCCGGCTGGGTCGGGGCAGATGTGATAAATATTCATGCCGGCGGCGGTTATGGCGATAAGATTGCCGCACTTGAGCGATTCAAAGAGGGTTTTAAGCGTTTGTCTGCCAGTGCCAGAAAGCTTGTGACTCTCGAAAATGACGACAAGACGTTTACTCCTGCCGATCTACTGCCTTTATGTAATGAAATGCGCATTCCCTTAGTGTATGATGTGCACCATCATCGGGTTTTGCCTGATGGCATGAATACTGGCCAGGCTACGGCAGCGGCCCTGAAAACCTGGAACCGCGAGCCGCTTTTCCATCTGTCGAGCCCTCTTAATGGCTGGGGTGGAGCGCAGCCTCAGCAGCACCATGACTATATCGACCCGGCTGATTTTCCGGCAGAATGGCGGGATCTGCAGATTACCGTTGAAGTCGAGGCCAAGGCCAAAGAGCTTGCGATAGCGCGTTTGATGATTGATCTGGGCCTGAAAAAAGGTTCAGTAGCGCTGAAAAATGCCAAACATGATCCAGGCGAGGGCGACGTTGAAAATCACCACCAGCGCCAGAAGAAACATGATACTGACCACGTTGAGCGCGATGCCAAAATTCATCAGAAAAATCAGAAAGTTGCCAAGCACAAGTAAAATCAGATAGTCGCGGGTGCGATGCGAAGGCTTGTAGCCTTTCTTTTCGATCGGAACATACTGATGATCTTCAACGCTCAGCGGCAGTTCAAAAACCAGAGGCGTGTCGGCAACCTTAAGCCATTGGTCAGGCGTTGAGACGTCGGCGATACGGCTTTCTAGATGCAGGTCGCCACTGCGTGCCAGGCTGGTGAGTTCTTCCCATGAAAAGGGGCCGAGAGAATCGCTGGTGATTTTGTTGTGAATGCGGTACATCCGACCCTGAAAAGGGTTTGCCGGAGCAGCTGGTGCCTGATTTTGTCTTGAATTCATACTTAATTCGAGGCTGTGCCTGAAAGGTTTTTGATTTCGCTGAGAAGCTCTTTCATCATGCTGGTTGCCGGGCCCTGCAGAAAAATTTCGGTGATGCCGTTCGTAAAAGCCGATGGGCTGATGTTGATCTCAATGATTCTGGCGCCGTTCTCGCGGGCCAGACACGGAATCATGCAGGCGGGCATGACTTCGCCGGTAGTGCCGATTACGAGAAAAACGTCTGATTTTTCGGCCTCTTCGAACGAGTTTTTGCGTGCCGGTTCGGGTATGCCTTCGCCAAAGAAGATAAAGTCTGGTTTGATGCGGCCGACCACGCAATTGGGGCACTCAGGCGGTAATTTCTCGAAAGAAATCTGCTTAACGGTGAATGTCTGATGACAGTCGAGACAGACAAGCCGGCTGGCTGTGCCGTGAAACTCATGCACGACTTTGCTGCCCGCATCCTGGTGCAGGTTGTCAATGTTTTGGGTTATCACCGATTTGACAATGCCCTGTTTTTCGAGGCTGGCAATCGCCCGGTGTGCGTCGTTAGGCACCGCCTTACCGAAAAAGTCATAAAAAATCTCTTTGATCAGCTGCCATGAATGCTGCGGGTGCCGATGAAAATAGCCAATCTCTATGAATTCAGGGTTATACTGATTCCAGAGGCCGCCTTTGCCTCTGAATGGCGGGATACCGCTTTCTACCGAAATGCCGGCGCCGGTAAAGACGCAGACGCGTTTAGCCTCAAGCATTATGCGGGCTGCTTTCTGTAGCATCAGGTAAATTCCTCCGGAACCTCGCGGCCTGTTTCGATCTGGCGTTGATTCTATAACCGGGTTAAGTTTTTGTAAAGGCCTGATCGGGTCTGAAACATCAGAATTCCAGAACGCCTGATTTGCGGCTTCCAGCCCAGTAACCCTTTTCCTTGAGCCATTTTTCGTCGCGGAAATCAGACCATGAAACTCCATCCCAGCGGCTTTGTTCGCATGGCAAAAGTTTCGCGGTTTCTTTTTCGGCATTAACAGCCTTTTTAAAATCGCCTTTTTCGCCAAAGGCCCCGGTCATATCTGCACCAGAAAGGTCGGTTCCGATAAAATCTGCGCCTTTCAGATAGCTGTCTTTGAAAACGGTATTTTTTAAAATGGCGCCAGAGAAGTTGGAATAGCCAAGATAGCAGTCTTCGAAAATAGTATCGGTCAGGTCGGTGCCGATAAAATCAACTGAATAGAAATAAAACCCTTTGAAATGCCGCTTCGAAAGATCTGCTTCGCTGAATTCAATGCGATGCATCGGTCCTTCAGTGATGTAGCGGTTCCAGGCGGCGCGGCCCTGATTCAGGTAAGAAAAATATTCCTGCTGTTCAAGCCGCATTTCCTGCTTTTCTTTCAGTTTCGAAATATACATTTCGAGATAGAAATAACCAACGGTGGCTGCAGCCATGCTTCCAATAAAACCAAGAACCAGCATCAGCGATTTTACCGGTTTGAGATCGTCGCCGCATTTATCAAAATCGCTGCCGGTGATGAACAGGTAAAAGAGGTCGAAGCTGCGATTCAGCGAAAGTAGAATGATCATCATGGCAGGCAGGCCGACAAACATGCTGGTCAATCTTGTCAGCAGATTGTCCCGGCTTGAATTGAGAAAAGGCAGATAAGGCTCAAGCTTCGACAAAAGAATGATCGCCAGCATAAAGCAGCCTGCTGCGGCCAGAGCCTGCAGAAGCTGCATGATAATGCCAAGTGGCGCACCGGCTCGGCTGATTTTCCTGCTGCCGCCGCCAAACAGGCGTGCCAGTGGCTGCAACTGCGGAAAAAGCTGAGAAAGAAGCCCTAACTCGGCTTCGTGCCCTGAATAATCCGGTCTTTTCGCTTTCATTTTCTAAAAAGCCCTTCTTAGTTGAAAATTTCATGTTACATATTAGCTCAAAAACACCCGGCCGACAAAAAAAACGGTATTCTGGTTGCAGTTGGCGCTGACGCCTGCAGAAAACTGATGTATAATCAGAAAAAAAACGGGGGGTATTATGAAAGTAATTGGTATAAACGGAAGCCCGCGGCCGAACGGCAATACTGAACTGCTTCTCAAAACGGTTTTTGCTGAGCTGAACAATGAGGGAATCGAAACTGAACTGATCCAACTGGGCGGCAACGCTGTGCGCGGTTGTCTGGCCTGCGGTCGCTGCTTCGAAATGAAAAACGGCCGCTGTGTCATCGAGACTGACATGATGAACAAGGTGATTGCAAAGATGCTCGAAGCAGACGGCATTCTTATCGGTTCGCCGACCTATTTTGCCAACGTTACCGCAGAGATCAAGGCTCTTATCGACAGAGCCGGCTATGTTGCCATTGCCAACGGGCGGGCTCTCAGACGCAAGGTTGGCGCGGCCGTTGTGGCAGTGCGCCGTGCCGGTTCGACCGATGCCTTCGACGCCATCAACAAATTCTTCTTCATTCAGGAAATGATTGTACCGGGTTCAGTCTACTGGAATCTCGGAATCGGGCGCGAGCCAGGTGTCGTAGCTGCTGACGAAGAAGGCATGAACACCATGCGCGTGCTTGGCCAGAACATGGCATGGCTGATGAAGAAGCTTCAGGCGTGATCTGTGCATTATTTTTCCAGAGGGCCCGCGCCCGAGAAAACTTTAGCTCATATTCGACACTGGATTAGGTTGTTGACCGGGTTGGCAAAACTTGTTATTCTGAGGCAGCAACAATAAAGGCGGCAGGTGTGGATACTTCAAGGGAGCGAATACTCAAGGTTCTGTGCGAGCTGGTCGGGCGCAAAGACGCAACTGTTTTTCAGAGCCCCGATATTTTTGAGCGCATGCTGCAGAAAGCTGGTAATCTGCAGCAGTCAGCCGAAACCGGTGCCTTGCGTGCCGGTCTGCAGGAACGCATACCATGGGAGCTGCAGAAGGGCTATGCCGGGCTCGTTTCGCGTTCGCTGATTAATTCGCTGGCCGCTGGAATAGGCCGGAAGCACCCTGTTAATCCGGCTCTGGCCGCCTGGGCTGTCGAAGCCTGGGCGATTTCTCTTGGTCTCAAGGTCGAAGCCGAAGTTGCGCCCGATTCAGTTGCTGAGGTATCGCAGCCTGCGGCTCAATCTGCCGCTACTCCGACTTTAAGTGCCGAAACCATGCGGTTGTTCGAAAAGAACCGCGCCGGTCTCATTTTTGGCACCGATGCCAGCGGTGTTATAAAGGTTTTCAGCGCCTGGTGGCGCCCGCTGCCAGAAACTGACTGCGCCGGCCTGGCTGCCACTCCCGTTAAATCAGAAAAAACGAGTGAATCGGCCTTCTTTGCCGCTGCGCCCCGAAAGCGGCAGACAGCGGTTAAACCTGCCGGAGCCGCAACTGCTCAGGCTTTTTCGGCTGCAGCATCGCAGTCTGTGCAATCACCTCAGGCCGCGGCGCAACCGGTCAAGGCCAGCGTGCCGCAAAATGCCGCTCATGGCGGCGCATCTGCAAAAACGGCAACGCAGCAGCCAGCTGCCCAGGCAAAATTGCCGGTATCTCAGCCCAGACCGGCTCAGTCTGCAGCCAGACCAGCGGTTCCCGCTGCCCCGGCTGTGCCGCCCAAGCCGGCCGCGCCGGTGGTTCTCACCGGCAGTGCCGAAGAACTTGTCGCTCAGGCAAAGACGCTGCTGCCAGGTTACGGCACCCGCGTCGATGTGCCGCTGGCATTGCAGATGCTGCAGCAGGCGGCCAAACTCGGTTCAATTGTCGCACGCCGCATGATTGGCGAAATATACCACAAGGGGCTGGGGGTAAAACAGGATTTTGCCACGGCGGCCAACTGGTTCAGACTCGCTGCAGATGCCGGCGATATGCATGCACAGTTTTATCTCGGCACCCTTTATCAGTGTGGTATGGGTGTTGAATTCAGTCTTGAGAAAGCCAACAGCTGGCTGCAGAAAGCGGCGGCTCAGGGGCACAAAGAAGCAAAAACCTTGCTGAACGAAATTCTGCAGGCCTAGACCTGCCCGGAGGGTAATCGATGCAGGAGCAGGAAAGAGTAATAAATCAGACGCTGCTGATCTGGTGCGGGGTGGTCATTGTCGAATTTTTCGTTATCGCATATCTGATGCATTTTCCGCTGCTGGCTTTTGCTGCCTTTATCATGTACTGGCCATGCCGTGCGGCACTCGACTGGCCGGCGCCGGCTGAAAAGCCTGCTGCCGATCCCAAAACCATCACCGAAGGCAGATAATTCATGGAAAAAATCGAATTTCTCGTCGAAACCGGAATTTCATTTTACGCTCCAGACAACGAACTGCGCCTTTCTGACATGCTGCTCGGCAAAAAATGGCATTTCAGAGTACTGCAGTCACCAAGCTCGGCAATCAGCCTGCAGCTTGGTACCGAGCCGATTGTAAATGCCGCCGCCGGGGGTACCGATCTCAAAGATATCGGCGGTCTGTCGGTGTGTTTTGGTGACGCTCTGGCCGCTGCCCTTGGCAAATGGCTGCCTCTGCCTTTCGGTCGCAAGACAGTCGATGGTTGCGGTAGTTCCCGCAGTGTCGACTGGGCGAGAATTTTTCTGCAGCGCCCGCCGCTGCAGCTCGACGATAACGTCATCAATTACGCGATTGCCGTAGATACTTCTGTCTGTGCAGATGCCGTCGCCGATGGCAAAGGCGGCACCGGCCTGCTGAGTGAAGATGTCGGCCAGACTTTCATCATCAACCCTGGCAATCTGCCATTCTGGCAGACTCCGGCGATGCTCAACTGGGTTAAGAGCTCTCTGCAGAACGTGCCGGCCGAAGGCAGCGAGAAAGTGCCGCCCTATGCGGCTTCTCTGGCCGCTTTTATGACCCTGATGGATGGCCTGCAGCAGGCGGCTCTGCTGCCCGAGGTGACAATGCTTCGTCCCGAGGGTGAGGCTATCGACGTCAGTCTGGTTCTCGATCTTGGCAACAGCCGGGCCTGTGGTGTTCTCATCGAACAGATTCCAGGGCGGCCGGTCAGTCTCGATGAATGCTGCAAACTTGAAATTCGTGATCTGCAGGAACCCTGCATTGTTTACACCGAGCCTTTCGATACCAGTTTCAAATTTCAGCCACCGCTTTTCAGTGGTAGCGATTATCAGATCCCGGCCGCCGGCAACCGGTTTGCCTGGCCCGGAATTCTTCGCCTTGGCCATGAAGCGGCGCGCCAGGAACCGTCTGATATCGGCGATACCGGCATGTCGAGTCCGAAACGCTACCTGTGGGATGAACAGCAGCGGCATTTTCCGTGGTATTTCAACCTGCCAGGTGATGGGCTGGGCAAAAAAATCGGGGCGCCGTTTCTGAAATATCTCGATGAAAATGGCGTGTTCATGGGCGAAAAGGCAACTCCGCCATTTGAGCCATGCTATCCGCCAAGTTCACTGATGACCTTTCTGATGACCGAGATTCTCTGTCATGCTTATGCCCAGATAAATTCGTATTCATACCGGCGTTCTCGCGGGCACCGACAGGCCGGTCGCCGTTTGAAGAACATCGTCATGACGACACCCTGCGGCATGTCATTTCCAGAAAAGAATCTGTACCGGCAGCGGGTGGATTCTGCCCTCGATCTGTTTTTTCATGTGACGGGAAGAGACCCTGAAACCAGGCCCGATGTCGAGCTGAACCTCGACGAAGCAACCGCTGTTCAGCTCACCTGGCTTTATGGCGAAGTTATGCACCGATTTCTCGGCAATGCTGGCGAAGCGGTCGAAACACTTGGCCGATTTCGGGCCAGCGCTGCCGGCAAAATGGTCAGAGTCGCCAGCATAGATATCGGCGGGGGCACGAGCGATCTGATGATTGCCGAATACCACGCTGATTCCGCGCAGCCGATGCTGATCAGACAGAAAATGCTTTTCTCGGAAGGCTTTTCGATTGCCGGCGACGAAATTGCCAAACGGGTTATCGAGAAACTGATTCTCAGACGCATTTTCAGCTGGGCGCAGCAGAAAAACCCCAATATCTCATGGGAAGACTTTCAGATTTTCTTCGGGCCCGGCCGCGGCGGTCGCGACAAGAGCTTCAATGATATGAAAGCCGAACTGTGTCGCCAGCTCTGGATTCCGATGGCCCACCGCCACCTTGAATTTGCCGAGCTCGACAGTGAAGACCCTGATATCGAGCTCAGTTTTGACCGGTTTTTCCCGAATCGTATGCCGGGTGCCGGGGTGCTCGACTTTTTTGCCGAACACATGCGTCGCGATTTCGGTTGCGACATAACCCTGCCTGAGATCCCGTGGCAGATCTCGCGCCCGAAGGTTAATGCCGTAATCGCCAATGTTCTCGAAAACGTCATGCGTATTTTTGCCGAGGTAATCGCGCAGTTTGACTGCGATACCCTGATTCTGGGCGGCAAGCCTTCTTCTCTGCCGATAATCAGAGAAATGCTCGTGCGCCTGATGCCGGTGCAGCCCGCCCGTATAATCGGGTTGAAGGGTTACCCGGTGGGCAGCTGGTATCCGTTTTCGCAGCGGGGCGGCGGTATTGCCGACCCCAAGACCACCTGCGTCATGGGCGGTGCCGTCTGGCTGTTTGCCGAAAAGCTCAATTGCCTCGATGGCATGAGCCTGACCACCGACGGCAGCCTGATTCGCCAGCGTGAGTGCTTTATCGGCACCTTTGCGCGCGAGACGATGAATATCGAGCAGTGCCTGTTCCCGACGCCGGCTTCTGCTCCGGCACAGCTGCAGGTGAGCAAAAATGCGCTGCTTGGCATTCGTCGCATCGATTCAGAAGTGTGTATGGTTAATCCACTGTGGGAGCTGGTTCTGGACGCTGACTCGCTGAAGGGCAGCGGGCCGTATGTGGTTAAACTGAACCAGGACAACAACAACCGTGAATGCCTTGCGGTTGCCGAGCTTCTCGATGCGAAGGGTACAAAATGTAATCAGAAAAGTGCCCAGTTGCGCCTGCGCACCATGGTTTCAGACCAATACTGGCTCGATACTGGCTGTTTCGATCTTTAAGAGGGGGAGTTAGAAAATGAGTGAAACGAACGAACTGTTTCCTTTTCCGACGGCAGCCGAAGATGAAAAGAAAACGGCTGGCGGCGTCGAGTTGCCGGCTTTTCCAGGTTCCGGAGAACCCCCTCTTGATGATGAAGAACTGCGCGATCTGCGCGGCATGCTCAAAGCCTACCGCACCGGCAGAAGTGTCGCCGCAGGTGCGGGGCAGCAGGATGGGGTACTCGCAGAAGACCTGCCGGGAATCCCCGATGTCACTGTTGCGTGTTCTGTTGCTCCAAACGCGGCAGCGACAGCACCTGTGCCGTCTGCAGCGGGCGGCATGCGCCCTGATTCTTTATGGGCCCAGTTCAGGCTGTCCGAACCGACTGAAGCTGAAGCGCTCGCGGTTTTTAAGGAAATTTACGCCGAGATAACCGGTTCAGATGATCAGGCGCGGGTTATCTGGGCTATGGCCGGCGTTTTCCCTATTAAAAAGTTTCTGAGAATCGGAACGCCTGAGCAGAAGCTGTTTGTGCTCAATGTACTTGGTGACAGATTTCTGCAGAGCCTGGCGGGTTTTGCTCACCCGGTGCGAAAAAAACTGCTGAAGGCGGTTTCGCGGTTTCTTTCGGGTATATCTGAAGTTTATTCTTTTTTAAGTATGGAAGGCGAGCCCTTCAATCCGCAGTATCACGAACGTATTGCCGGTTCTTCGGCTTCTGGTCGCCAGATTCGCGAAATGCACGGGTTTATTGTGGTGCTGCGTGAGGGCAATCGCGTCGTTCGCCTCGGGCAGGTACTGACATGAGCAGGGCAATTAACGGAGGCTTGGCATGGGAATAATCGCCAGAACTTTGACCAAAGGATTTCGCACCAGTTTTTTCCGCAATCAGCCGGTGCACCAGTTTTATGGGCATCTGCAGGCGGTTCTGCGCGAGATCGCACCGGGTGGTGAGCTCGATAACTTTTTTGCACGCCCCGAAAATGTGGTTGACGGCCAGGCTCAGCCTGGTGAAATAGAATGGACAACCGCCCTTGAAGGTGAAAAGACCATGTTCAAGGATCTGCCGGCTGAACGTCAGCAGGCGGTTGCCGACCATATCGGGCGCTCGCTTGACCGCATAAGAAAATATGCCGAAGAGAAGCAGAGCCGCACCGGCAAAGAGAAAGATTATGCCGAATATCTCAAGTCGGTGGCCGTTTCGCCGGATATGAATCAGATTTTTATCGTTAAAAACCAGCCGGTGCTGGTGCACTGGGGTTTTATCAACGAAGATGGCAACCATCCGGGCAAAGGTATCTACGCTGGTTGGGATGACTTTATTGCCGAAATTCAGCGCAAGGCAGGCAAAAAAACGACTGAGCAGCCACAACCGCAGCCAGTTGTTCTGCCACCTGAACCGCCGCCTTACCCCGAGTCGCAGCCGGTAAAAGAACCGGAAAAAACAGCGGCGGCCGCTGCGGTGGCAACCGCGGCCACACCGGCCAAAGCAGCCGAGCCTGCAAAACCGCCGGCGGCAAAGAAACCGGAAGCGCCTCCAGCCCAAGAAGAAAAGGAAAAGCGTATGATGGCCTGCGGGCTGGGCGCTTACCGCTGGGTTAAATGGCTGGCGATAATTCTCGCGATCATTATTCTGCTGCTTCTGCTGCTGCGTTTTGTGCCGCCGCCGCAGTCAGCTTTCCCGCAACTGCCGCCGGGTATCGGTGGTATGGGCGGAAGTGGTGGCGGTGGTGGTCTTGGCGACCTCAGCGACCTGCTTGGTGGAGGAGGAGGCGGCGGCGGTGGTTTGCCCGGCCTCGGAAAAGGTAATGGCTCGCCCGGCGGCAACAAGGGCGGCCAGGCCCCTGCACCAGGTTCTACCTGTCCGACCTGTGGGCATCAGGTTCCAGAGAGCGGCGGCCAGTCGACCGGCCAGAACCAGAGCGGCTCACATTCAGGGCATAACAATGAGCAGGGCCAGACTGCACCCGCGCCGGCCGTAACCCCGCCACCGGGCGGGCAACCAACTGCAGAAGCTGTCAAACCAGGAGATGCAAAATGAATCAGAGTAAAATGCGCCCCGAAGAGCGGCAGATTGTCGCCATGTCAGATCAGCTGACCGAACTGCTTAACTGCAGTTCTGGCTGGGCTGCCGGCTATCTGAAAGACGCGGCCATCAGAAAATTCATGGATAAAATTCTGCAGGAAAAGCAGGTGACAGTGCGCCGCATCAAAGAATCGGCGCAACGACCGGTGGCTCTTGGCGTCTTCGGAGCCAGCCAGTGCGGAAAATCATACCTGACCTCTGAACTGGTGCGGGGCGGTGAAATTTCCCTTTCGGTCCTTCTCAACGGTCTAAACCAGAACCCGGCAGGGCGGGATTATCTTGAAGAGATCAATCCGGCCGGTGGTCGCGAAAGCACGGCTCTGGTCACCCGCTTCACTACAAGGCCATATCGCACTGTGCAGGGCTGTTCGGCATTTCTGCGACTGCTGACAATCACTGATCTGATCAAGATTTTTCTCAATGGGTTTTTGTTCGAATGTCAGTCTGATTTTGTGCCGACTGCCGATGAGTTGCAGAAACTGCGCTATTCATTCAGAGGTGTTTCCGGGCGGTCTGGCGGGTCGGGTCTGCTGACCGAAGCCGATGTGTGGGACCTGCAGGACTATGCACGGCGCCATTTTCACAATCAGTTTCTGCGCATGCTCGAAGATATCAACTACTGGGGCATTCTCAATGACGAAATCAGGCTGCTGCCGGCAGACCAGCAGATCAGCTATCTTGAATGGCTGTGGGGCCGGTTTCCGAAAATAACCGAGCTGTTTCGTTTTCTGCAGAAAGAGTTGGGAAATCTCGGCGGCGAAGTCGTCGGCATTTATGACGACTCACTGCTGCCGCGCACCAACAGCATAATCGATGTTCAGCGTCTGTCGCAGCTGATGAAGGTGGGCAACCGAAAAGTGGCTCTGGCACTCAACAGCGGTGGGCAGGTGTCGATGGATTCGTCAACCCTCTGTGCCCTGACCGCAGAACTGATTCTGCAGACTGCTTCGGCTTCTGAAGAATCGCTGTTGCGCCGGTTTGACGTGCTCGATTTTCCGGGTGCACGTGCCCGTGCTCAGGTTTTTGATCAGCAGCGCCTGACGAAAGACCATGAGGCGCTGGTTGAGGTATATCTGCGCGGCAAGGTCGCCTATCTTTTCGACCGTTATTCTGATGACCGCGATGTTACCGCTCTGCTTCTCTGCCAGGAGGGTGGCCCGCAGGAAGCCAAATCGCTGCCATACATGGTTAATAAATGGGTCGAATGGAGCCAGGGCAAAGAACCGGCGCAGCGCAAAGGCAAAACGCCGCTGCTGTTTCACGTGTTTACCAAATTCGATATGGACCTGGTGCGCAAACGTGGCGAAGACCCTTCAGTGCGCTGGGACAGCCGTCTGAAAACAAATTTTGCTGATTTTATGGGCCGTGCCGGCAGCTGGGTAACCGAGTGGGAAGAAGGGCGTGCCTTTCAAAACTGCTACTGGGTGCGCAACCCGGGTGTGCAGCAGACGGTTTTCGGCCGTGACAAAGACGGTAAAGAATTCGTCAGAGATGAAGATCAGCTCACAGAGATCATGGCGCAGTATTTAGGCAACGAGAACGTGCAGCGGCATTTTGCCGACGCCAAAGAAGCCTGGAGTAGGGCTGCAGCGCCAGGGCAGTCAGGTATTCAATATCTGGTAGAACGCCTTAAAGCTGGCATAGAAACTGATGCCAAAGTTAAGCAGCTACAGGCAAATCTCAGACAGATATTTGCCGAGCTTAAAACGCATCTGCAGCCGTATTTTATTGGCGACGACATTTCGCATGCGCGAAAAATGGCCGAAGAACGGGCGAAAAAACTGCTGCTGACGCTGGGTAAAGGTATGGCGACACGCTACTCGTTGCCGCGAATTCTCGATCTCGATCGATTTTCTATTTCTGACAAAACGGTCGGCATGATTTTTGACTCGGTTGTAAACCCGATGGAAAGCGAAGAAGGGGAAGCGGTCGAGCCCTCACTGGTTGCTGCCGAAACCTCGGTTTTCGATGAATCGATTTTTTCGGTCGGTGAACCGTCAGCACCGGCTGCCGAGACAGCTGCACCGAAAAAGGCCGTGGTGCGCAAAGGCGAAGTGTTTGCCCAGGCGGTAATGAATCGTTGGCAGGCGCAGCTGGCCTATTTGAGCCAGGATGCTGAATTTCAGGAACTGACCGGTTTGCCGGCCGAGTGGTTTGCCGAAACGACACAGGAACTGATCAAAGGTGCTTCGCGCCTGAAAATAGAGTCTGCCATCGCCGGCGAGAGTGATCAGGTCTTCAATGCCCCGAATCCTGGCCGATTTCTGCGCAAGGCTTCTGCCAGGGCATCAACAGCGCTGAACCGCTACATCACCTGCCTTGGCCAGGAAATGAAAGAAACGCAGGTGCCATCTGGCCCGCCAAAAGCGACGCTTTCGGCGCGGGCTTATCCGGGTCTGGCTATCTACCAGCACTGGACCAACTCGCTGCTGCAGCTTTTCAAAGACAACGTCGCCGAAGCCTCTGCCGACGACGAAGCCAGCAACCGCGAACTCGAAAAAATCCTCAAAGCCCCCTTCGCCTGAACTGGTGGGGTGCATTGGTTGAATTCTGGCAGGGGGTGTATGAAAATCTGGCAGAATTTGACGTGCCCCTGCCGGTGCGCTCTTTCGGATGGCCTGAATCAGCAGACTTTTCAGGGTATTGTGCATTGGCATGAATTTTGCTAAAATGCAGTGCGCATATACATGCAGAAATTTACCGGTTAAGGTTAGACGAACGAGGCAAATAAGATGTTGATAGCAAAGGTTAAACGGGGGATCGAAAAAATTCGCAGAATCGTATCAGTGCAGCGCTTTCTTTCTGCCTGCAGCAGTGCAGAAGTTTCTGAAAACACGGTTCGTGACCTTGGCCCGTTTTTGCAATTTCCGCTGAATTCGGTTATGCTTAAGGCCAGACGAAGTTCCCTCAAAAACCGGGAACATTGCAGCTGACCTCTGAGAGGCCCGATCGGCAGAGCGGCTTAATTTTAAAGCTGGTGGAACAACATGAAGAAGCTTACCCTGATCATGCCGTCGATCGGGCGCAAACCCGGCCAGAAATATATCGCCACCTGGCAGATGGAACCCCTGGTTCTTGCTGTTCTTGCATCTCTTACCCCTGATGACTGGCAGATCACGATTCAGGATGACCGCATCGAACCGATCGACCCTGATGTTCCGGCCGATCTGGTCGGTATCACCGTCGAAACCTATACTGCCCGCCGTGCCTATCAGATCGCCGCTGCCTATCAGAAACGCGGCGTAAAAGTGGTCATGGGCGGTTACCATGCCAGCCTCTGTCCTGACGAAGTCGAAAAGCACGCTGATGCAATCGTGGTTGGGCCAGCAGAGGGAGTCTGGGCCGGGGTGCTTGCCGATGCGGCTGCTGGCCGCCTGCAGAAACGCTATAATGGCTCGTTTGATTTTCCGTGGCGCGGGGTTTTCCCCAAGCGTGAAGTTTATGCCGACAAAAAATATCTGCCACTGGCCCTTGTCGAGTTTTCACGAGGCTGCTCGCACCATTGCTCTTTCTGCTCGATCACGGTTTTTGCCAAAGGGCGTCACTATTTCAGACCACCCGAAGAAGTTGCCGAAGAAATCAGGCGCACCGGCCAGAAAATCGTTTTTCTCATCGATGATAATATTGCCGCCAACCCTGAAGCGGTTCTTGCCCTGTGTCGGGCATTGCAGCCCCTGAATGTGAAGTGGGTCACCCAGATCAGTGTCGAAGCCGCCGCCGACCCGACTCTGGTCAAGGCAATGGCTGCTGCCGGCTGCGTTGGGGTTCTGATCGGGTTTGAATCGCTTCGTTCAGATCTTCTCAGCACCCTGAACAAGAAGAGCAATGAATCGATCGAGCTCTACGAACGCTCGCTGGCACTGCTGAAGCAGAATCACATCTGCGTTTATGCGACCTTCCTTTTTGGTGTAGATGGCGACGACGTCAGTTCTTTCCCGCGCACCCTCAGGTTCGCCATGAAACATCAGTTCTTTCTCGTGGCTTTCAACCATCTTGTGCCTTTCCCTGGCACGCCGCTATATGCGAAGCTGGCAGGGCAGGGGCGCATGATCTCTGACGCCTGGTGGCTTGAAGAGAGTTTTCGCTTCGGCCAGGTGCCATACCGGCCGCAGATGCTGCCGCCTGAAGAGCTTGCCGAAACCTGTCGCCACTACCGGCGCAAATTCTACTCGACGAAGTCGATCATCAGACGCGCTCTGGCGCCAATGACCAATATGCAGAGTCTTTCGACCCTGGCGCTGTTTCTGACTCAGAATTATTACGGCCGCCGCGAGGTCGATGAAAAATTCGGCATTCCGCTCGGGTTGCCCGAAGAGAACCACCTGCTGGCTGATTTTAAAAGGTGATGCGCAAGTCGCCCGGGCCGGTCGAAAAATTTACCTTCGCTTCTGACCGCTCAAATGCAGCGCTTTTGCACGAACTCGCCGGTCTCGATGCTCAAATTCGCGATCTTGGCCGTATCTGCCAGATGCCAGCCAGTTTCATCGGTCTCGATTACCAGACCGAGCCGTCTTTTTTCACCGCCCTCAGCGCCTTCGGAAACCTGCATGACCTGGTTCTCATTCAACCGCGCGGCTTTGCGGCGCTGGCGGGCCTGGGCATCAGGTCGGTGCGTCGGGCATATCTCGGCGGGCAGGCGACCGATATCGGGTATCTGCATCATCTGCGGTTTCACCCTGATATCAGAGGTGGTTCATTTCTGCTGCGGGGTTATCGGGCGTTTCGCGAAATATTTGCTGACCGGCCTTTGCCGGTGACTCTCACTTCAATTCTCGAAGAAAATCATTATGCCCGCCAGTTACTCGAAGCCGAGCGGGCAGGTGGTGGTATGCCTGTTTATCAGCCGGTTTCACGCTATCTGACGGCGCTTATTCCTTTGTCTGGCCCTGGCCGCCGCTGGCCGCAGAAATACCGTTCGCAGCAGCCGGGCACGCTTGCGCACCGCATGCTGCAGAGCGGCGATCTGCCAGCGTTGGTGGCTTTGTTCTCGCGTGCCGGTCGCCGCAACGAAGGGGCACCCTGGCTTGACCGGCTCGAATCTGACGGTAGCCTGCGCGGCTTCTTCGGGTTGAAAATTGAGGACATGATCGGGGTTTTTGCCGGTGACGAACTGGTCGGGGCGATCGGGGTCTGGAACCAGCAACATTACCGGCAGATCGTCGTGCATCACCTCTGTCGACCTCTTGCGCTGGCGCAGAAGTTCTGGCAATCAGTCGAGTTTCTGGCGGGCCGATGTCCTGTTCCCGGGCTCGGCGGGCAGGTAGACTTTGTGTTGCTCGACCCCTGGGCGGCCGAGCCTGGCCTCGAAAGCATGGTGATGCCGGTTTTGATCAGGGCGGCCTGCGAGGAAGCGAAAAAGCGGGGTGCCATGTTCGCGGCACTTGGCATGGCCGAAAAATTTCCGGCGCTGGCGGCGATAAATACTGTATTTTTTCTGCCGTACTGGAGTATCATATATCAGGTATTCTGGCCGGAAACCGGCAAATATGAATTTGCCGGCCGACCTCTGCATCTTGCCAATCTTGGGGCACTATGACCAGCGACAATTCACCAGGCAAAAACCTGTATGGCCGTATTCAGCCAGTTCAGCAGCTAGAAGCCGCTGTCAAAGAAGGCATGTTTGACCTGATGTCAGAGTTTTATGAAGTCGAAAAGGCTTCATTTCTGGCTGATCTGGCGCGCAAGAACACTGTCATACTGCTTGAAGACGGGCAGAAAAAGCTGCGTGGTTTCACTTCGGTTGCCATTTACGACCTGTGCGCCGGCAAAGATGAATTCAGAGTTCTTTTCAGCGGTGATACTATCATTCACCCCGATTTCTGGGGCAGTCTTGAGCTGCCGCGGGTCTGGGGGCGCTTTATGTATGAGACGCTGCAGGCATCCGGCGACAAACCGCTCTACTGGTTTCTCATTTCGAGCGGCTACCGCACTTACCGGTTTCTGCCGGCCTATTTCAATGAGTTTTTCCCCTGTTGTGACCGCGAAACACCGGCGGCAATGCAGAATATTCTCGATCTGGCCGCCCGCAAGCTTTTTGCCGAAGATTACAACCCCGATACCGGCATTGTCAAACTGAAGAACCCGACGCCGCTGCGGGCTGGCATCAGCGAACCGGCACAGGAACGCCTGCAGAACCAGCACATCGCTTTTTTCCTGCAGAAGAATCCGGGGCACGATGCCGGTGATGAGCTTGCCTGCATTACCCGCCTCAGCTGGGAAAACTTCAAGCCATTTGTTAAAAGGCTTTTGAAGGGCTGATGACAGGTTTTATGCTTGCGACAGGCCTGGTTCAGAGCGTCTGGATGGGCACCTGCCTTGGCGGCGCAATGGAATTCAGACGTGCTGCCAACAGCAACCTTGCCAGGGTGCAAAACCGGGTTCTGCTTGAACTGCTGCAGAATGCCAGTCAGACAGACTTTGGTCGTAAACATGATTTTGCCACGATCGGCAGCGCAGCGGAGTTCTGCGCCAGGGTCGGGGTGCATGAATATGATGATCTGAAGCCATACATCGATCTGATCGCCGCCGGTAAAGAGAAGGTTTTGACCGGCGACCCTGTAAGAATGTTCGAAGAGACGAGCGGTACTTCTGGCCCGAATCGGCTGGTTCCTTACACTGCTGGTCTGCAGATGGCTTTCAACCGGGCTCTGCATCCCTGGCTCTTCGATCTGTTTTCGCATTTCGGCAGTCTCTGGGGCGGCCCGGCCTACTGGGTCGTTTCACCAAGGTCTGCAGAGAAAAGAATGACCGCCGGCGGTGTGCCGATTGGCTTTGCGGCCGATTCAGATTATTTTGGCGCCTGGGCAAAGCCGCTGATCGGCCTGGTGACTGTGGTGCCTGAAGAGGCTGCCGGTCTTGGCAATCCGGGCGTCTGGAAATATGTAACTCTGCTCTGTCTGCTGCGCCAGCCACAGATGCGCCTGATTTCTCTCTGGAACCCGACGCTTTTTACGGCGCTGTTCTCACAATGCGGCGAATGGCTTGCATCGCTCGCCGATGATCTCGAAAACGGCACCTGCCGCCCGACTTTTTTATCTGCGTCTGAATTAAATGATCTGGCATTGCGGCTTTATGCGGGCAAGTCTTTGCCTGGTCGCGGCAAACTACTTACGGAAGCATTCAGATTGCTTGAAAAGGGTGACCGTGCCGGTTTTGCCCGGCAACTCTGGCCGAAACTGGCATTGATTTCGAGCTGGTCGGAGGCAGAAGCTGGCGCCGGGGCTGAATATCTGCGCGGCTTTTTCCCTGACGCGGCATTTCAGACGAAAGGATTGCTGGCGACTGAGGGCCCGGTAACCATACCGATGGTCGGGGCACCGGCGCCAGTTCTCGCTGCAAGATCTGCATTTTTTGAATTTGAAGAGGGTGAGACGGGCGTGGGCGCAATCAGACTGGCGCATGAGCTGGTAACCGGGCAGCGCTACCGGGTGCTGATGACCACTGCCGGCGGTCTCTACCGTTACCGCCTGCATGACATTGTTGAAATGCGAGGCTTGTGGCGGAATCTGCCCTGTCTTGCCTTTGTCGGCAAAGAAGCTTTCGTATCTGATCTGGTCGGCGAAAAGCTCAGTTCGGCTCAGGTTAAAGAGGTCGTTGCCCGGTTTGCGGCAGACTTTGCCGGCAGCTGGCTGGCGCCAGAAAAGCCTGAATTGCCGGCATTGCCGTATTATTGTCTCTTTCTTGCCGGTGCCGCAGAGGCTTGTAAGATCACAGATGCTGATTGTCGGCAGCTCGCCGGGAGTATCGATGCGGCTTTCTGTGAAAATATTCATTACCGCTGGGCCCGTGAAGCCGGGCAACTCGCTCCCCTCAAGATCGTAGCTCTTAGAGCAGGCGGCCTGAATGCAGCTGAAATCAGGCTGCAGCGGCAGGCCGGGCTGGGGCGAACCCTCAGTACAGCAAAACCGGGGGTTCTTGATAAAACCCCCGGCTGGCTTGAGTGGTTGCAGAATCGCAGTCTGCTTTAATTCTGTCTTAGTCTTCGACGCGGTTGCGGCGTTCTTCGAGCGTTCTGATATCGAGTTTGCGTCCCATTACCGCAATCGCGAGCTTGAATTCGCGCTGATTGCCTGACTGGTCGGCGGCAGTGACCTTGAGCGAATATTCCGGGTTTACGTAGCCGCCGTCATCGACGTTTTCGAATCTGAATACATGTTCGATCGGGTCGAGCATTGCGGTTGGCGAAATCGAGGCATTTTTCACGACGCCGGCTTTGTCGGTCAGCTCGTAGGCGAGTGACTGAATACCGAACGATTTGTCGGGTTTATAGCCGTTGATATTGTCTAGGGCTCTGATGTAGAAGACCAGGCGGTTGTTCTGCTGGCAGACAAAGCCTTTCTGGCTGTCGTCGGTAATGGTCGAAACCGCGTCGGGGCTCTGCAGATAGCGGTCGAACAGGGCATTGATATCGCCAAGGTCGGTCAGCTGGTGGGCAGTGCTGATTTCGCTTTCTTTGCCAAGATAGGGCACGTCGCCGGTCGAATAATCTTCTTTGAGGCCGGCGGCGCCGAATTCAGAGAAACCGGCGGCGACGTTCTTTTTTGTGCCATAGATATGGCAGCGATTGGTGCGGGTATCGAAGACGACCACCTGAATTTCGGGGCCGATTTCGTCTTTGACCTTGAGCTGTTCGACATTGCCCCAGCGCGATTTATCGATGCCGTCGGCACTTACCTGATCGGGCAGGTCGCCCGGGTTGAGTTTGGCGCCATCGGCCGGATTGAAGGCAAATTCGGTCGAGCCGGCGTCAGGGTTGGCCGTTTCAGCGATTTTGCTCTCACCGACGGCATTCTTAACCGCTTCGTGCTGCTCGATAGCATTGCCGGCAGAATCTTTACTGATGGCAATAACCTTGAAAATCGGCTCGGGGGAGCTTTTGCCAGAACCTTCGTTGCATTCGTGCCAGGGGCGTGGCTGTTTGATGGTCAGCTTGCCACTGATTTCTGTGGTTGCCCCGGCCTTTTTACCGGTAGAACCGTTAATCTGATTTGCGGCGCCGATACTGAGGTTGGCGACTTCGGCTTTTTTCCAGGCCCAGCGGGTTTCGTGTCTGAAACTTTTGAAGCTGGGTTTGCCCTCGGTGTTGTCGAGGTCAGCGAGGCCGACGTTTTCAGATTTAAGCTGGCTGATGTTTGGGCAAGCTGCGGCACTGTATTCGTAAAGGGGGTAGGTGTAGTAAACCTGCAGATCGAGGCGGTCGGCACCTTGCGCGAGTGCGACATCGCCGATCTGGGTTGAAAAGGCCTTGTCAATGAACGGGTTGGTATCGAGCAGTTTCATTTTAAAATCGAAGGTGGTCGGGCCGGTGGGCTGAAAAACCTTGTCGCTGGCAGTGATCTTGAAATCTGAAGCAATCGGGCTTTTGTTGTCGTAAACGATAAAGTCGGTAGAGCCGGCTTCGGTCGCCGGTTTTACCAGTTTGATCATGACTTCTTCACTGCACATGCGATTGCCATCGGGCAGCCATACTTCGCGGATTTCGGCCTTTTCAGGCACCACAACGACGCCGCTGGCATTACGAACTTCAGGCTGAGTGACGACGCGTTTCGATGATTTCTTGTAAACCGCTTCTTTCCAGGCCCAGAACATGTTGCTGACTTCGTAGCCGGCACCCGGTGACCAGACTTTCAGCTGAATGCGTGATTCATCGGGGTTGCCATTAAAACTCGGGGTATTGAAGGTGACCTGAAAGTCGGGCCCGGGGGTGCCGTCTTCGCCAGTTGCGCTCCAGACAATAGCCGGGTTTGACTGTACTTCGATGTCGGCGCCGGGGTTGCCGGTTCTGATAAATGCCTTGTAATCGGTGGGCTGCAGATCGGTGATTTTCATTTCGAGTTCTTCGATCAACAGGCCTTCTGCACTGATAACGCAGGCTTCGTCGCCTTTGCGGTAGACCGTCAGAGTTTCAGGCGGCGCGTCGGCAGTAATCGGTATCTGCTGAGTCATCCAGCCAATATTCGGAAAATTATTGTCGATGGCGCTGGTTACCGGCGTATCTGACATCGCAGCGATCTTGGCCACACCGGTATCGGGGTATTCGTTCGAAGTGCCGCCGAGCGTGGTCAGTTTGCCCTGCTGCCCGGCTTTGACGAACCCTGAAAAAATCATGTAGGCGCCACCGATCGAGGGCAGAAAACTGTTGCCGGTCGACATGCCGGTTTCACGTGCGAATGCTTCCTGAATGCTGCCACGGTTGCCCTGCACGGTGAAAAAGTCGGCCATGGCCTGAATCGGGAAGTAACCGTAGCCATTTGGTGAATCTGTACCGTTTTCGAAGGCGATCCCGGCTTTGGTACACCATTCGTATTTGTCTTTCTGAAGGGCGCCGCCGGTGTTGTGGGCGGCCGGGTCCCAGACGACCTTGAATTGCGCTGAAGCGCCCTGTGGAACCACATAAAAGAAGCTATTGCCATCCTGAACCAGTTTCATGCCGTTTGCCGCCGCGTTTATCGGCACGATGGCCGCGCATGGTTCGGCTGGCAGCGAACAGGCAGGCAGGGCCGACGCCGCCATGGCAATCATAACGATCGCAGCAAAGATTTGTTTTCGGAACATACTTCCTCCCTGGTACATCAGTTTTCCCTGGTCAGTTTTACGGTCTTGATCATTTCTTCCTTGCGGGTTTCCATTTTGCCACGGTTGAGAGTGGCTTCACCGAGAGCCTTTATTTGAGCCGATATTACCAACTGCCGCTCACCCGGGTTGGTGAAAGCGCTGATAACCTTGAAATCGGTTACCGCAAATTTGCCGGTGCTTGAATCGACACTCGTGGCTTTCCATGGAAACTTCGTCGTGTTGCAGTCAGAAAAGAATTCTTTGATGGCCTGCGGGTTGCCGGTGCCGGCAGCATTGAGGTTGCTGCCGGCGATGATGCCGCGGAACGGGCAATAACCGAGTGACAGCACCCCGGCATCGCAGGCTTCCTGCGGAAAGGCGCTCAGTTTGAGCAGCATCATCTGAATTGCCGACTGGGCCATGAAGTTCGCCTGCAGAAAGTGCAGGTTCGACAGATTCTGCTGTTTCGATTCCTTGCGGAAATAAACCAGTGCCGAGGCAAAGACCATGATGCAGACGACGAAGGTCAGCACCAGCGGCAGCGCCAGCCCGGTTCGGTTTTGTTTATTCCTTGTCAAGAAAAGCCCTCCTGGCCAGCAGCTGCAGCTGGCTGATATCGTTATATTCGCCGCTGGGCAGACGCCAGCGCACGACGAGGCGGATGTCGGCAAGACGGCATTTGTCGGCCGAGTCTGGGTAAACCTCTGCCAGAGTCATGGTCTTTGGCGCTTCGAGGGCGCCGGCGGCATTGGCTTCGATACCGTTGTTGCAGCCCATCGGGTCGTGAAATTTGAATGTCGGTATGGTGAATGCGAGTTCAGTGTTATTGAACGGAAAAACCGTGTATTCGCCGGTGAATTTGTTGCCCTTTACCTCATAGTCGGCGCCAAAAGACCAGGCCTGCGCCGAGCCGGCCCCTGAAAGCAGGTTTTTACGGCTGATGACGAACATCAGGCGGTTCATTTCTTCTTTTGCGAGGTTGGCGGCGATGCCTTCGGCATCCTGCTCGCGGGTGCCACGGTTGGTGTAATTCAGCAGCCCGAAAATCGGCAGAATGATAAAGCCGAGTATGGCTACTGCCAGCATGATTTCGGTGAGGGTGATACCTTTTCGCGTCTGGTAGGTCATAAGTCTCTCTTAACGGTCACTTCGATCTTGGCGCCGGTTTGAGCGGTTACATGCGCGTCGGGGTGGGCGTTGCTGTCGGGGTGTACGACTTTGACGTTCAGCGAAACCAGGCTGCCGGCAGTGTTGTTGTCTGGGTCAAATGGTTCGAGTGCCAGTTTGATTTCGGAAACATTGTCGATGATTTTGTAGCCGGCATATAGCTTTTCTTTGCTTTTCGGGTCAGAGCCGTCTTCGAGCGTTTTTTTGTAAATCAGGTCGCCGCCTGCGAGTGACAGTTCACATCTGAAGGTGGCGCCAGGGCTGTCGGGGTCGCTGGCGACGTAAGGCAGGCAGATTGCCCATTTTGCGATTGTGGCATTGCCGGTCAGAGTATCGTTGCTGTTGAGCATAAATTCGTAGTTCGCTTCGGTAATGGTGGTGCCGCTCAGACTGACAACTGTCATTGCCGTGGCTTTCTGCATTTCTTCGCGCACAAAAGTCAGAGCGTTGCGCAGCTTGTTCTGGGTGCTCAGGGCCCAGCTGCCTTTCTGGAAGGAGTTTGAAAAACCGGTGAAAACCTTGAAGCCGATCAGCAGCAACAGTGCGAGAACGCCCGCGGCGACCATAATTTCAACCAGAGTAACTCCGGTTTTTGCAGTGTGCCGGCAATTGCAGGTCGCAGGGGCAGACCTGAACATTGCGGGTGTCTGGATTGACCTGGTTGTGGTGCTATTCTGGGTCTGTTTTTGCATGGGTTATTGTATTCAGCTCTTGTTGATCAGGGATTCTATCTCTTCGCCGGTTATGGCGCTGAGAAGCTCGGCAATCGGCCTTTTATCGCCACGCTGTGCTTCTTTGAGCATGGCGTCGAGAACGGTGACCGCATCGTTGCCGTAGGCTTTAACGGTATTTTCGATCAACATGCGGCGGGCCGGCATTTTTTCTTCGGCGTAGATTTTGAAAATGCGCGCCACAACGCGGTCGGCGCTCATGGGCAGTCGGCCAAAAGCTTTGATGGTGCGGTAAACGACTCTGAAATCATCGTTGCCGAGCAGTTTGTAAAGCTGCTGCAGGCACATCGCCGCGCCGGGCTGGTCTATTTTTTCGAGGGCTTCGAGGGTGGCGAATACTGTATCGACATTGTCAGAGGCAAGAAAGCCGTTGAAGCTGTTCATCACTTCCGGAATCGGCAGGCGCAGCAGGCCGATGTTCCAGATCAGGCCGGCCTTTTTTTCTTCGTCACTTTCGTGTTCGTATTCTTCAAGCAGAGTGAGGGCTTTTTTGCGGGCGTAAACGAGCGCCGGGTGTTCGCCATTGAGGTTTTGCTCAAGGTTTTGCTGGTTCTGTTCCTGGGAAAAATCTGGAATGATTTCGGGCTGTTTGTCTTTGCCCGGGTTTTTGGCTGTTTTTGTTTCGAGTTTGACTGTGGTAGAAGCTTTGTCTACACCTTCTCTGTGCGCTTTTGCTTCGGCTTCAGCTCTGGTTGCGGCGAGGTTTGCAGCAACTGCCTGGGCGATGATTTCGCGACTTTCTTTAAGCAGGCGCTGAGCGATGGCAAGCTTGTCGCTGGCGTGGTATTCTTCGACAAATTCTTTTAAAACCGCTTCAGATGAAGTGTATTGCCCGGCGTAGAAAAAGAAGGCGCCGAGATAAAACTGGTTCTCTGGCTCGGCTGTGTTCTTTTTAAATGAAGCGAGGCATTTTTCGATCAGGTCGATGTCACTTGCAAGCAGGCTGCGATCGATTTCGACGGCTTCGACAAACAGGCGGCCGGCTTCGAGGGTTCGGCCCTGATTGAAAAGTTTGTGGGCCTGTGCCACCAGATTGGCCGCTTTCTGGGCCGGCGTTTCTGGTTCTGGCTGTCTGGGTGCCTGATTTTTGGCGAGTTCCTGCAGGCGGGTGATTTTGGCTTCAAGGCCATCGATGCCGGTTTTAAGCTCAGACGCCTGCATAAATGCTGCCAGGGCCTTGTCGTATTCCTGATTGGCTTCAAAGA
>CAZFUG010000029.1:27066-28074 GCA_964522035.1 uncultured bacterium | reverse complement strand
TGCCATAACCGCCATCCTGGCGTAACAATCCCGACTTCTCCCCGTGCCTTACCCATACAAAAACCGGTTTTTTATGCAACTATCACTAATATCTTTCATCAAGGTCGGCAATCAAAGAGAATCTTTCTTCTGGCATCGAACCATTCAAGTCGTTACAATAGGCTGTGTAATTCAAGATGCAGGGCGATATGAATTCGATGACCCGGGAGAATGCAAAGATGGAAAAAGCAAAAGTATATTTCACCGACTTCCACACAGAGGCTTTCGGAGACGGATTGCCGACGAAACTCAAAAAACTTGTTAAGCATGCCGGAATCGGGCAGATCGACATGGACGGCCGGTTCGTTGCCATCAAACTGCATTTCGGCGAACTTGGCAATGTGAGTTATCTGCGCCCCAACTATGCAAAAGCCGTGGTCGATGTGGTTAAAGAGCTTGGCGGCAAGCCATTTTTGACCGATTGCAACACCATGTATCCGGGTTATCGCAAAAACGCTCTCGAACATCTGCAGTGCGCCTGGGAAAACGGATTTACACCGCTCAGCGCCGGTTGCCCAATTCTGATCGGTGATGGTCTCAGGGGAACCGACGACGTTCTGGTGCCTGTGGCGGGTGGCGAATACGTGAAAGAAGCGAAAATCGGCCGTGCAGTTATGGACGCAGACGTGTTCATCAGCCTTACCCACTTCAAGGGGCATGAAGCAACCGGTTTCGGCGGTGCCATAAAAAACATCGGCATGGGCTGCGGCTCACGCGCCGGAAAAGCCGAACAGCACAGCAGTGGTATTCCGAAAATCGATGAGAATTTGTGCCGTGGCTGTCTGGTCTGTCTTAAAGCATGTGCCAACAACGGTCTTGAGTTTGACCAGGCCGCCAGAAAAATGCGGGTGAATCTGGAAAACTGCGTCGGTTGCGGTCGCTGTCTCGGTGCATGCAACTTCGACGCCATCGCTTTTGATTTCAGCGCCGCGGTCGAAATGCTGAATCGGCGCATGGCAGAATACACCA
>CAZFUG010000029.1:13092-27056 GCA_964522035.1 uncultured bacterium | reverse complement strand
CACCAAGGCTGTAGTTGACGGCCGTCCAAACTTTCACGTTTCTCTGGTAGTGGATGTTTCACCGAACTGTGACTGCCACGGAGAGAATGATGTTCCAATTTTGCCGAACCTGGGCATGTTCGCCTCTTTCGACCCGCTGGCTCTGGATCAGGCATGTGTCGATGCCTGTCTGAAGGCGGAGCCGCTTCCTGGCAGCCAGTTGGCCAACAACCTGGCCAAGCCTGGCTTTGTAGACCACAAAGACCATTTTACCAACTCAAGACCTGAGTCTGAATGGCGATCATGCCTTGAACACGCCGAAAAAATCGGCCTCGGAACCAGAAGTTACGAGCTGATAACAGTCTGATTGCTCGAACTTAAGGCAGCTACCACCGATTATTGGCGGCAATTATCTCTTTCAGAGAAACTGCCGGGTTAAGCCATCGCTTCGAGCTTCTTTCTTTTTTCAGGTGAATCGAGTTCTGCGGGCAGAGATGAGCACAGGCCAGGCATTCTTCACATTGTTCAGCAAAACTGACTTTATCTGTAACCGTAATATTTTTTGCCGGGCATACCTGGCTGCAGATGCCACATCTGGTGCAACTGTCGGTGACAATAAAATTTCTGGCCTGCCTGCCATTCGACAGGAAGTTGTCGATGGCTCCGAGAGCGGAAGTGAGAATTTTCCAGCCTGCTGCTGCCGTAGCCTGCTTCGGTCTGCGATTGTTGATGTCATCGACAATGCGTGAAATTGCTTCTTCGGTGTGTTTCTGTGGCAGCTTTTTAATTTCTTTGTCGATATCAAACATCGGAAGGTAATTATCGACCATCAGCAGGTGCTCGGCATAATCAAACCGGTTGCCGCGTTCTTCTGCCATTTTCTGAACGTTCAGCATCGCTGCGCCGGGCATATTTCCGTAAGTGCCGATTGCGAACGTGTATTCGGCTGTGAATTTTACTTTGTCGAGAAATCTGCGCACCATTTTGGGCGGCCTGAACGAATAAATCGGAAAAACCAGGCCAATCACATCGTCTTTGTATTCAAGTTTCTTTGCGTCGACAACCTGCGGAATGGAGATCAAATCTCCGCCGATACGCTTTGCTACCGAAAGAGAATTTCCTGTGGCCGAAAAATAAAAAACAATCATTGTTGTACCTCTTACACTACAGATAACAGGCTTTTCTACGCTTATGCAAGCGGCCAGTATTTTTAGCAGCCGGTAGTTGCAGGGCATCCAGGCTGTTTGCTTTACAGTTTTCGAATAGATCGGCTCTGGGACTATTGGTCGGTAACCAGGTAGGTCAGTCGGCGACTGCCCGCCGTTGACTGATGCAATAAGCACGGCATCTTGAATCGTGTTTCAGTATTGACCGGTTCGCAGAAGAACGAGAGTGCAGGCCTGAACGACGTTGAGACCTTTTTTACGCAGGTTTTCCATAAGAGTCGGGTTTTCGGTGCCGGGGTTGAAAATGACGCGGCCAGGTTTGAGGTTGATGATGTCGTTTTCGAGAGCGGCCAAGGCATCGGCAGAAAGGTAAAGGGTAAGGGTGTCGACATGACCGGTGACCTGATGCAGTTTTGCAACTACCGGCAGGCCCTCGATCTTGTCGGCAACCGGGTGAACCGGCACAACTTCGTGCCCGTGTTCGAGCAGCATGCAGACGGCCTTATACGAGTAGCGTTCCGGGTTCGGGCTGGCGCCAAGCACCACAACGCGTTCTTTTTTCTGGTTCATATTTACTCCTTGTTTTTGGTATTCTTTGGTAGTATTTAATATTACTAATATAACTTTTTAACCGGCCGGGTCAAGCTGACAGCGAAACCGGCTTAAGATCGATCATATAATAGAATCGAACGGGGAGAGTATATAAATGAAGCTGCACGAACGGTTGATTGAAATTGCCGCACCCTGGGCCGAAGGCAGATCTGTTAAAGACCTGCGCTTCGGTCTCGGTTACAGTTGCGCCGAACTCGATGACGGGCGCAGCGGTATTGCCTGCACACTGCTTTTCGAAAATTCCGGGAGCTGTACGCATGTACCCGCTGCCGGTCAGATTGCCGGCAGTCCGGCATCAGAGATTCTTGGCTGGTTGAAGCATGACAACGATCTCGAAAGGGCCGCCGGACTTGCTGTTTTTAACGCGCTGAACGCCAGTCACAGTCGCAACTTTATCGAGGGCGAAGCGATTTCGCTGCTCAAAATCGACAAAAATGACCATGTTGTCATGGTTGGCTTCTTTGGCCCGGTCATACCCGACATCAAGGCTACCGGCTGTCGTTTAGAAATCGTCGAATTGAACGCTGACAAGCCGGGAGTAATAACTCCAGAGCAGGGCTTCAATGCCCTTGCCGAGTGCGACGTGGCGATCATTACCTCAACCAGCATTATCAACGGCACCTGTGATGGCCTGTTACAGGCCCTCAAGCGCAATCGCGCCGCGGTAATGCTTGGGCCATCGACGCCAATGAGCCCCGAAGCTTTCGCCGGCACCCGTATTACACAGCTGAGTGGCTCGTATGTTCTTGATAAGGCGCGAGTTCAGACGATTGTCTCTGAAGGTGGCGGAACCAGGCTGTTGAAGAAGCACCTGCGTTTCAGCAACGTAATGGTGTAAAATATCAGCAGTTCATCATCGGGGAAAAAGCATGCTGGCCAGTGAAATGTCTCTGACTCTCAGTCCTGAACGGGCTATGGGCATTGTTCTCGATGCCATTCAGGAAATCATTCCGTTCGAACTGGCTGTCATTTTAAGTCTTGAAAAGAATAATACCCTGCAGGTTCGTTACTGCAGCGGTGTTCTCTGCTGCGAGAAGCTGGCAAATCAGACGCTGACCATCGATGACCGGCCAGATATAAAACTGGCCCTGCAGAGCGGCGAGGTTACTCTCGTAAAAGACACCGCTGATCCTCACCACAAAGATACCTACGATGGTCTCGTCGATATTCCGGCCGGGCACTCATGTATGCTCACTCCTCTCAAAGCTGGCGGCGAAGTAATCGGCCTGATGACCCTCGATCATCGTCAGTGCGGCCTGTTCACGCCTGAAAGAGTTAAATTCGCCGGTATTCTTTCTCAATTGCTGGCAATAGCTTTGGCGCAGTCTCTGCAGACCGAAAGCCTGCTGAGCGAAAAGACCGCCCTGCTTTATGAAAGAAATTCTTTTGTTGCCGATCTTGCAAGGGTAGCAGGCGGCCTTGTCGGCAATTCCCCTGCCTGGAAACAGATTCTCGAAAAAATAAGACTGGTAGCCCCTACCGCTTCGCACGTGATGATTCTTGGCGAAACCGGTACCGGCAAAGAACAGGTTGCCAAGGCGGTGCATGCCCTTTCAGGCCGCTCGAAGCAGCCGTTTATTACTCTGAACTGCTCGGCTCTGAATCACAATCTTGCCGAAAGCGAACTTTTTGGCCACGAGAAAGGCGCATTTACCGGCGCGGTTGCGGCGCGCAAAGGCCGCTTCGAACTCGCAGACGGCGGTACGCTTTTTCTCGATGAGCTTGGCGACCTGCCGCTCGAAACTCAGCCAAAGTTGCTGCGCGCTATTCAGCAGGGCACTTTTGAACGACTCGGCGGGGAAAAAACATTGCAGGCCGATGTTCGCATCATCAGCGCTACCAATGTCCGGCTAGAAGAGAAGGTCAAACAGGGTAAATTCAGAGAAGATCTTTATTACCGGCTCAATGTTTTTCCGATCGTGGTGCCGCCGCTGCGCGAGCGCCAGAGCGATGTCGTTCTGTTGGCGCATCATTTTGTCGAGAAAATGCGGTCGCGTTTCGGTTACGACCGGGTTATGCTTTCGGGACTGGCGATCAGAAAGCTGCTCGAAAACGGTTGGCCAGGCAATGTCAGAGAACTCCAGAATACCATTGAAAGGGCTTTGATCAATTGTCGTGGCGGCCAGATCGAGGCCGAGCACATATTTTTCGAATCGCAGGCAAAGCCGCCAGAGTTGAAAAAAACTGTATCGTCTGCGTCAGATTCCGGCGTTTCAGACTTTGAAACCGAAGTGGGTCTTGTCATTGCACGGGCTCTGCAGCAGTGCGGCGGCCGCATCTACGGCAAGGACGGCGCAGCGGCATTGCTGAATCTCAAGCCTACTACGCTGCAAAGTAAAATTAAAAAACTCGGTCTTGATAAGAAGCCTGATTGATTGGGCGATAATGTTCTTGATGAGTCGCTGTCTTTGCTTTTACGACCGTTGTAATCTTAAAACATGCTTCTGGTAGCCATATTTGTCTTCCTTATGAGCAGCGCAAAAGCTGGCCTGGTCTGCTTGCAGAATAGCGCACCGGATTTTTGCAGGCTCAGCTGAAATCGGTTTCATAAAGACTTCAACCGCCACCGAAATCTGGTTGATACCGAAATATCGGTGTAAAAAAACAACGATATTTCGGTGTAAAAGTCCGGTAAAAACCGTTTAAGCTCGCTTTTGAGGCTGATTGTAGTAACATGGCATGGCAGTTGCGATTCCTTCGGCGTTGATAAATTAAACCCCGGAGGAATTAAAAATGGAAAACGTTCAAAATTGCAGTATGCCTCTTCTTGGCGACAGAATGCCCGAATTCACCGTTCTGACTACGCACGGAATGAAAAGCTTCCCGAAAGATTATGCCGGCAAGTGGATCGTTCTGTTCAGCCACCCTGGCGATTTTACCCCGGTCTGCACTACCGAATTCGTTGCTTTTGCAAAACGTGAAGCCGAATTCAAAAAACTCAATGCCGAACTTGTTGGCCTGTCGATCGACCAGGTTTTCTCTCACATCAAATGGGTCGAATGGATCGAAGAAAAACTGCAGGTCAAGATTCCGTTCCCGATCATCGCTGATGATATGGGCAATGTCGCTAAAAAGCTCGGTATGCTCCACCCCGGCAAAGGTTCAAATACTGTCAGAGCCGTCTTTCTTATCGACCCTAATGGCATTACCCGCCTGATGATTTACTACCCCCATGAAATCGGCCGTCAGGTCGACGAAGTTCTGCGGGCCCTCAAAGCTTTGCAGGTCGCCGATGCTCACAAGGTCGCCCTTCCCGAAAACTGGCCGAACAATGAGCTTCTCAAGGATAAGGTTATTGTGCCGCCTGCCAAAGACATTGAAACCGCCGCCAAACGCAAAGGCGAAAAGAACAGCTACGACTGGTGGTTTGTTTACAAAGACCTCAAATAATTGTGTCAGTCGCAGCTGATATCTGATAAGTCCTTGTCTCCGCTTCTGTCTGAAATACCGGCAGAGGCGGAGATTTATTTTCAGTAAGCAGTCTGCCTGGGAGAGAGACTTTTGAAGCCGGATCTGCCGCAGTTGCGCAATGACGTTTTTCTGACTATGATTTATATCTGTCATAAAGCTTTGAAATTCAGTCGGTAAGGATGGATTTGAAATAATGAAAACCAGTTTGAAAAAAATGTTTTGTGCCGCTTTCGGTCTTGGTATGCTCGTGGTGCCGGCATTCGCTCAGAATGTGGAAACTGCCGACGCGATTGTCGGGCCTATTCTCGATAACGTCGGGAAACTGACCGAAATGACTGCCGGTTCAAGCGATCTCGATCTAAAGAAAGCCATCGACGGTATGAAGCTCAATCTCGACGGCATCATGGGTAAGTCTCTCGGAGCCAACGATGAAAAGGTTAAGGCGACTATCGAAGGCATCAATACCCAGGTCGAGAGCCTGTTGCAGAAATCGCTCGGCGAAAATGGCGAGATGATCGGCAAACTGCTCGAAACTATCAATGGCCAGGTAGACACCTTTCTGCAGCAGACAAATGAATTCACCAACAAAGTTGTCGAGCAGAGTCTTAAGACTGCCAACGAAGCCACTGCTCAGGGCCTCGAAATGGGCCGGCAGCTGACCGAAAAGGCGCTGCAGGACGCCAATCAGACGATGAATCAGGCTCTTGAAGAAGGTCTGCAGAGCGGCCAGGATCTCAGCAACCAGATCATCAACGAAACGATGCAGGATCTGCAGAACCAGTCATACGGCACCTCTGATTAACTGCCAGGGATGAACCCGATCAAAAAAAGCGGCCACGGATGAACACAGATAAACACTGATTGCGCCGGAGTCAGCAGACAGAGTGCTTGCCCTGCTGCTCTGGCGCAATTATTTGTTATTTATTGATTACTTCAAAGCGAAAATAGAACCGGGCCGCCGAACCGGTTAACCAGATTTTAATTTTACAGGAATCAATAAAATGGGCTTTGCAAACCATGAAAGAGACAATCTGCTGAACAGACTGCGCCTGTTCAGATTCTGGGCTGAAAAAGAGTTTGAAGTCGTTATCGACGGAGAACGCAGAAAAATCCGCTGCCGGGCCGGCTCGAACGAATCGAAACGTGCGGCTGAAGAGCTTTGTCAGCAAAAAGCCGAAAGGGTACAGCTGATTGTCGATAAGAAGATAAAGCGCCAAAGTTCATACGAAAAGCCCACGCGTGAGCATATCATCGAAGAGATCGACTCTGAAAACATCATTACCCGAAATTATTACGGGGCCCTGATTCTCAATACCTCTTCGGTTAATATTTTTGATATTGATACCTACCAGAAAACATTCTGGGAAAGACTGACCTTCAAAAAAATCGATAATAAGCAGGGCATTATCGGCCTTTTGCGCCGATTGCATGCTGAGCAGATAATTCCAGGCACCACCTGGCGAATCTACGAAACCTGCAAAGGCATCAGAGTGATGGTGCTTGGCAGATTCATCGAACCCGGCTCTGACCAGTTCAAGATTTTCTGCGAAAAATCGAATGCTGACGGCCTGTATTCATGGCTTTGTGTGCAGCAGCGCTGTTACCGCGCCAGGCTGACGCCGAAGCCATACCGCATGCACATTGACTGCATAAAGTATCGCTGCCCGGTTCCAGAAGGCCAGGAACAGGCTTATAAAAACTGGGAACATGAATATGACAACGCTTCGCGCGGCTTCGCCGTCTGCCGGTATGTCGAAACGCTTGGTAACGGGGTTGCCGACAGCCGTATCATCGATCTGCACGACCGCTATTGTCTGAACGACCAGGCCGAAAAACTGGCCTGAACTCGTGAAGCTAGCCAATGAAAAATACTGAGAGACTCGATCTGACTTTTCTCGTCGATAACAACGCCGGGCCCGGTTGTGGTGCTGAACATGGCCTGTCGATAATTGTTGAAACTGACGATACCCGCATTCTTTTCGATTCAGGTCAAAGTTCGCTGTTTAAAAGCAATGCCATGAGCCTCGGAATCGATCTGGATCGCATCGAGCTCGCAGTCTTGAGCCATGGGCACTACGATCATGGCAATGGCTTTGAATATTTTGCCCGCCGGCGGCTGGTATGCCACCCGGAAATCTTCATTCGCCGCTATCGCGAGAAAAATGGCACCTATATCGGGTTGAGCTATGATCGACAACAGGCCGAAACCTGGTTTGACCTGCAGTTAAGCGCCAGGCCGGTGCAACTCTCCGATTCAATAACTTTTCTCGGCCAGATTCCGCGGCTGAATGATTTTGAGGCAAAGCAGACGCCGTTTTATGATGAAGCTGGCAATCCTGATTTTGTACCTGATGACTCGGCAATCGCTGTCGAAACCGCTAAGGGGCTGTTGGTCATCGCAGGCTGTTCCCATTCGGGCATCTGCAATATCGTTGACTATGCCTGTGCTGTGACCGGCCGCAATGATATTGCCGCGGTTATTGGCGGCTTTCATCTTAAAGAGGGCAGCCCGGCGATCGAACCGACAATGTCTTACCTGAAAAGCAAAAACGTCAGGCTTCTTATGCCCTGCCACTGTGTAGATGCCTCTGTTATTCAGCTTCTGCATACCGAGATGCATTGTGAGCCGGTTTTTTCGGGTAAACAGATGGCTTTCTGATTTTTCTGGCCTTTTTTGATGAGGGTAATACAAAGTAAGTTTTTGTGGTATTATTGCTGCATCAATTTAATATTTGAGGTGATCTATGATTAGAAAATTATCTTTTGCTGCGTTTTTTCTGGGGCTTTTCTGCGGAATCATCGGTATTCTGCCGGTGTCGGCTCAAAGCAGAAAGAACGACATTCCAGTTCAACAGGTGCCCAAAGAAGTGCTCGAAACACTTGAGGCTTACGCTAAGGCTCTTTCTGCCGAAACCATCGAAAAATGTGCCGAAGCTTTTGTGGCAATTGCCGGCGGCGGTCTTGTCAATGAAACAGGCGATAAATTGAGAACTGACGTGCCGCAGTTTTCCCTTAAAAAAGACCATTCCAATTTCAAATTTTATGCTCTTCCTCTGCAGATTACACGCGTAAACCGAAGTGTTTCCAATGGTGATGGTTATGGACCCAGCGCCATTAAAGGAACTGTCTACAAAATATGGATAGGGAAAAAGCCCGGAACTGCGGGAATGCCTGCGCCGATTTCAATAATGGTGCCTGAGGGGCATCCAACCATTAAAACTCCCAGGGTAATCGGAATCGGCAGTCTCTGATTTCAAGCTGCTAAAAAATCCGGCCGCTGTTTTCTGGTCGAAGACCTTCGCGAAACAGCAGGCCGGATTCATGTTTTAGGAAGATTCTGGTTATAGCGATCAGCTTTTCAATTTGAACTGCTTGAGCATCTGTTGCAGTTCAACCGCCTGTTTGTTGAGTTCTTCGGCGGTGGCGGCCAACTCTTCCGAGCCGGCTGAATTTTTGTGGGTTACGCTTTCGATCTGATTCAAACCAGTGCTGACCTGTGAAACCCCAGAAGCCTGATCATTGCTGGCAGTGGCAATCTGGCCGACAAGTTTCGCCAGGTTTGTAGCCGTTGTTACAATCTCACTGAGAGCTTTGGCCGTATGTTCGGCAAGCTCAGACCCGCGAGAAATTTTCTGAACCGAGGCTTCAATCAGCAGAGCGGTTTCGTTGGCTGCTTTGGCGCTGCGAACCGCGAGATTACGAACTTCATCGGCAACTACCGAGAACCCTTTGCCATGGCGACCAGCTCTGGCAGCTTCAACTGCTGCGTTCAAAGACAGCAGATTCGTCTGAAATGCAATATCGTCGATTACTTTGAGGATTTTGGTGATTTCGTGGCTTGACGACTTGATTTCGTGCATGGCGGCCGACATTTCTGACATTCTTTCAGAACCCCGGCCGGCGGCTGAGCTGGCTTCGGTGGCCAGTTGATTTGCCTTGCTGGCGTCAGAGGCGTTGGTGCGTGCCTGCTGGTCTATTTCTGAAAGAGAGGCGCTGATTTCTTCGAGACATGCGGCTGATTCGGTAGTGCCCTGGGCAAGCGACTGCGAAACGTCAGATATCTGCTCCGAGTTGGCGCCAACCTGTATGGCGGCACTGTTGACGCTTACCAGCATATTGTTCATGCTTGCCATCATTTTTTTCAGGGTAATACTGAAGTTGTCTTCATCCGAGCGAACCGGAACATCAAGACTCCAGTCGCCAGCTGCAACCTTTTCGACAATTGCCGTCTGTGCTCTTTGTGAATCGATAAGGCCCTGAACCGATTTTGCCAGCTGACCGATTTCGTCGGTGCGTGATAAATACTCGTCAGGCGCATTGCGGCTGATGATGCCCTTCATGGCTACCACTTCGAGCAGGTCGACCCCGGCTTTGACCGGGAGGGTAATGCCTCTGGCAATGATTACCGCTATCATAGCGGTGATCAGCAGCACAATAATCGCCGGAAAAATCAGAGCCGCGAGCTTGCCGTAAATCTGGTTCTCGTAAATATTGACCATTATTGCCCATGGAGTCTGGGTTGTGCCGATTCTGACCGGCGCAAATTCTTTGAGAATATTGGCCTGTCTTTCTTTGTCGAACTCGGTTTCGCGGTAGACTTCGCCGGCTTCGATTGCTTTCAGGGCTTTCATCCTCAATTCCTTGTTGCCATACTGTGTAAAGCTGGTGCCAACGCGTTCCGGGCTCTTAAGAGAATTGGTGATGATGCCGCCATTCGACAGCATGACCGCCCACCGGGCATTGTATGGCTTTATCTTTTCGAGAATCTGGTTGAATGCCCGCAGGTCAAGCTCGATGCCGATCACGCCGGCGGTATTTCCATCTTTGATTACAGGCACCATTACCAGAGCAGTAGTATGTTTCTGCCCGCCTGATTCATGCAGAACCGGCTCCAGTATTTTTTCGGCTTTAATCTCAGAAACCTTCACCGTGAAGCAGTTTTCTGATTTTTCGGCGTTCTGCGGCGTCAACTCGTCGATAGACTTATCGTTTCGTTTCCAGCCTGCGGCAAACTGGCTGCCAGGTTCTTTCCCGTCAAAAGCTCCAGGCAACCAGCTCATCCAGATGCCGGCAAGATCCTGATTGTTTTCAAGCGCCTTATAAAGAATTCCCCCTGCCATTTTTCGGGAAATAGGCTGCTGCGGCCCGGCAGCACTGCCAAGGCTGGCTGCGATGGCCCGGCCTGTGGTGATAGCCCGGTCAAAAAACTGCTCGAGATGATGCGCGTTGCGAAACGCCATTTCATCGATTTTTTCGGCTGTTTCATCACTGATTATCGTTCTGGTAATGAAAATCTGCGCCATTACCAGGGTGAGGCAGGCAAAAATGACTATCGCAATCATTATTGTCGGGAGTTTGAAGGTCAGTTTCATGTTTCTGAACATTTTTTACCTCGATACAGCAGAGGAGCGTTGGGTTAGAACGTATTAAGATCTTTTCTCTGTAATATTATAATGTAATACTAATTTGGTGGCAATTGGCTTTTTAAAAAATTATCCAGCCCAATCATAAGCCGGGGTATTCTAAGAACTTTTATTTTTCGTGCAGGGAACGCCAGGCCATGATGCCGCATTCTGGCATTATTGAGCATTTTCCCCTCCGCTTTTACCATATGAAATCTTACGGTGATTGCGTAATAGATCACTCTCAAAATTGCTGTTTTCGTAACTTAATTATAATAGACAATTAATAGTGTTACAACGTGCCATTATCGAATATGACTTAGAAGCTCATAAATAAAAAACCGGCCCAGAAATTCCGGGCCGGTCTATGAAAGCTTCGGCAGCTTATTTTATTGCCAGAATTTTCACCCCTTCTGGCTTGGCGGTTTCGACAAGGTAGCCAACCGCGCCTGCGGTGCTGCTGACAAATTTGAGAAGTTCATCTTCGCTTGAAAATGCTTTGGGAGGTATGCCCTGGCCGGTAAAAATGGCCTGTTTCCAGAAAGTCGAAAATTGTGATGCGCTTTTCTTTATGATTCCTTTGGTGAAACTTTCATGGGTCGCTCCACCCTCGAGCATACCAGGAGCAACTTTTGAGCCGTTATCCCAGGACATTTTTTTGCCAAGATAAATGTCGCTGAGATCTTTGCTCGAAATCTCATTCTGGGCAACGCTTGAATTGGCTATGACTATGAAGCCACTGCCGGCAAATGCCTGACTGAATAAAACAAATACACAGACTGTTGCAATCAGATACACGATAATGCGTTTGTTTTGCATGATTTTATCTTTCCTTGTCAAAAGTTACAGGTCGATTTAAGAGCGATGAGATTCCATTTGCGCTCAAAACCGTTTGGATTCAGATTTTTCTGGGCCAGCCCAACTCCGGTCATCCAATGATTTTCAAGTTTCATGGCCCAATTGGGGGTTACGTTGTATCTGAACGAAACACAGGTATCTTTTTGTGAGTTAAGCCAGTTTTTCTGACTTTTGTCAGCAAAGTATTCTCCACGATAAAGACTCCATTCGTGACGGTCATTGTGGCGGTAAATGCTTTGCAGATAAGCGCCCTGACGAGTCTGTGACACCGTGTTGGTAAAATTCTGCCCAAGGTTCGGCGCCGAAGTAACGACAAAACTGTTTTTTGTGTGAGCGGCCATAAATTCCCCGGCAAATGTGAATTTGTCACGGGTGTATTCAAATGAACCGACATCAACCACTGGCTTGAAGTTAACCGCGACGTCGGTCTGAAAACCTGGGGAAACGGCGACGAGCGGTGCCGGCGCAATCGCTGCAAAGTTTGGCATGAAAACCAGTTTTTCGTGAAAATCAAGATTCAGGCTTAATCTGGTTCCACCAATTTTAAAGCCCTCGATTGGCGTGTTCCACAGTATTTTGGCAGCATAGCCGTTGCGACTCGAACCTTCGGTGTCAGGTTCGCCGACATGCCTGGTGGTTACGCCAAAGCCCTTGGTGTAATTAGCTTCCAGCATATCGTTGAGATCTTTGAAGCCATCCTGGATGATGCCGGGGTCGGGCAGCTCCGAACCGCCGTAAGCAAATTCAAGTTCGATGTCGCCTTTATGACACGGAAGCGTGCTGTAAAGCGAGCCGCCCTTGAACGAGGTGATATACTGGCGATAGTCTTCCATATAAACGGTCGAGGGCAGCAACACAGTAGTTCTTAACATATCGATGTCGCGAAACTTGTTGTAGAGACCAAACGGAACCTTAACACTGCCAAGTCTGACGCCAAGCTTCTCATTGATCTGGTAGTCACCATAAGCCCAGTCGATTTTGGTCTGATTATTCCCGGCTTTTCCGAGGTCGCGCGAGAGAAACTGCATACCAACGCGAAGTTTGTCATCGAGCTGTTTTTGAAAGTTGATGATAAATTCGTTGTACTCTGTGCTGCCGCTGTCTGAATTAGCCAGGAAGTTGTTGTCCGAAGACAACAGATACCCCTGACTTATCAGACCGTGAATATTCAGGTCACTTTGGGCAAAGCCAGTCTGAAAAACACATACCATTGCTATCACGAGCCAAAAGATCTTCCGCCGAAACAGAAACAACATCCTGAACCTCCTGATTAAAACATCAGACAGCTGTTCGGGTGTATTTGCAGATTTTTTTACCGTTTCACAAAAAAAGTAATAAAAAGTGATACCGGTTTGGTAGAATTAAAAAAGTCAGATCTTTCATCTGACGAAATAGTTTTATTTCATGGCTGATTTGCCGGGTTTTAGGCATTCTCCGTATTGTTGGAAGCCGGGAGCATTTATGAAAAATATCAAAATTAAATACAAAATCTGGTTGGGAATTCTGATTCTGGTTCTTGGTTACAGCTTTTCCATGGTCATCTCGCACATCAGCAATAAAGCTGTTCTTGCGCAACTGGAAGCGACGGCTGAGCGCAGATTTCCGGCGGCGAAACTGAGCCAGAAGATGCTCAACAATTTTCAGAATTGTTATAAATTGTTTAACGATGCAGTTCTCATGGGAGACTCCGGAAAAATCGATGAGGCTCAGGCTATTTATCAAGAATGTTCCGGCGATTTTATAAGATTTTTAAAACTCATTGAAACCGGTTCGGAAAATGTTACCCGCTTTAATGAATTCACTACCGCAGTAGGCGGTTATAACGAAGATGCGGTGAGAATTTATACGAAAATGGCAGAAGGCGACAACAGCGACGAAATGATAAAAAATGCGGCTCAGCTCGCCGGTCGCAAAGATAAGATACAGAAACAGCTTGAAAGCATTGAGCAGAATACTTCTGGCGATCTGCTTCTTAATCTGCGCCATATCTCAGACTATCTGACCGAAGCCAACCGGCTGAATCTGATTCTTTTCTTTTCGATGCTTGCCGCATGTTTTATTGCCGTTCACTTTATGGTGAAATATTATCTGCTCAAGCCAATTGCAGATATTACCGAAGCTGCTTCGCAGATGCGGGCCGGTGATTTTTCGGTGAAAATTGGTTATTCATCACGCGATGAAATGGGAACCCTGGCTGATGCTTTTCGTGCGATGGCAGAATCGCAGATGAACAAGGAAAATCTGGCTGTCGCGATTGCTGGCGGTGATTTGACAGTTTCTCTTAAAATCGATTCTGACCGCGACCGGCTCGGAATCGCGTTGTCAGAAATGGCTAAAGTTCTTAATTCTGTTATTCGCAGTATCAACGAAACTTCAGAGCAGGTTGTAAGTCAGTCATCGCAGATGTCAAAAGCCAGTCAGTCATTGTCGGAAGGGGCGGTCGAAGCCGCTGCTTCGCTCGAAGAAATTTCGAGCTCGGTTAACCTGGTTCAGGAACAGACCCGTGCCAATGCCGATAACTCAAGACTTGCCAATA
>CAZFUG010000029.1:0-13082 GCA_964522035.1 uncultured bacterium | reverse complement strand
CAATGATCTGGCAATTAATTCGAAATCCGCTGCTGAAAAAGGCAACAGCAATATGCAGGAGCTCGTTTCTTCAATAACCGAAATTCAGCAATCCAGCCAGAAAATTGTCAAAGTGATCAAAACCATTGACGATATCGCATTTCAGACAAATCTGCTGGCGCTTAATGCAGCAGTTGAAGCGGCAAGAGTCGGCAAACTTGGCAAAGGTTTTGCCGTTGTCGCCGATGAAGTGAGAAATCTGGCTTCCAGAAGCGCCCGCGCTGCCCAGGAAACAGCAGAACTGATTACTGGCACCGTTGCCAGAATCGAATCAGGGGCTGATGTGGCGAGAAAAACTGAAGTTTCATTTAAAGAAATCGTTGCTGCGGTAGTGAAGCTCGAAACTCTGATAAAAGAGATATCGACCGCTTCTGGCGAACAGAATGAATCGATAGCCCAGATTCTTCAGGGGTTGCGTCAGATAGAATCGATCACCCAGAACAACGCCGGCAACGCCGAAGAAACCGCCGCCGTCTCAGAAGAACTTGTCAAAAGGGCTGAAGGCCTGCAGATACAGCTCAGTAGGTTTGTGATCTAGCGATTGCACTCAGGCTGAATTGAAAATATTCAACTAGGAGGATACTTTGTTGAGACTGTCAGGTGTGATTGTCGTTTTTTTAGCTGTTATTTTAAATCTTGGCTGTTTGAAAGATTCAGAAGGCGTTTATGCCTCTAATCATGCGTATGAAGAAACATCCATCGATGTGAAGCTTTCTGCAATCAGCAGTATCATGGAAGACGGGAGCCGGCAGAATTTGGAACGGCTCGAAGCTTTCATGAGCAATATTTCCGATCCATTTCATGATTCAAGTGGTGTCAGTTGCAGAATAGAGTTGCAAACGACCATACTCAGCCACTTGCAGCATTACAGTTTTGAACGTTTCACCTTTGCAGTTATCGAATCAAAATCGCTTGAAGCTGACATCGTTGAGACAGACACCCTTCTTGAAATCAAAGCCAGAGAAATATCCGGGGATACAACCACGGTTGATCCACAGCGTGTTTACTTATCCAGGGCCAGGATCAGATGGAAAAAGGAAAATTCTGTCTGGAAAATTGCATCTGGTTTGATGTTTCGTGCCAATGAAATTTTCTCTGATGTTAATTCCAGGGATGAAAATGGTCGCACTGCTCTGATGCTGGCTGCCGGAAACCCGGATACCAGTCCTGAGCTCATTGTCAGGTTGATCGCTGCCGGTGGAAAAGTAAATGAAGTCGATCGAAACGGTTTGTCTGCAATTTTTTATGCAGCTCGGTCTGCGGTAAGGCGTGAGGTTGTCGATCTTCTGGTTATGGCAGACGCAGACGTTAATCTTCGTGATTCTGACGGTGCAGCAGCGATTTTTCATGCCGCTTTTGTAAACAGATCTACGGAGGTTCTGACGGCATTGCTGGATGCAGGAGCTTATGTTCTCGACTCTGACAGATATGGTACGAGTGTTTTGATGAAGGCGGCCGCAGGCAACAGCAATCCCGCAGTTCATGTTGCAATACTTAAAGCCGGGGCAGAGATAAATCAGGCAGATAAACAGGGGGTTACCGCTTTGATCAAGGCCACCGCCTGCAATTTTAACCCGGAGGTGATAAAGGCTCTTATCAGCTTCGGAGCTGACCTGAACCATGCCGATCAGCAGGGAAACACTGCTTTGATGAAAGCCTGTGAATTGAATCGGCCTGAAGTGGTATCGGTTTTGTTGAATGCAGGTGCCGCCACCCGGGTCAGGAATAAAAGCGGCAAAACGGTGCTGGATTTTGCCAAAAGAAATTATTCGTTACAAAACAAACTGAAACCGTAAAGACAAATGTCGCAGACAAACGCTGTTTGCCTGCGACATTTGTATATGGTTACTTCTCGCGTGGGAAAGGCCAGGCCATGATGCCGCCTTCCATTACCTTGACGTTGGTGTAGCCATGTTGCACAAGCAATCTGGCAGCTTCGTAGCCGCGTAGCGAAATTTTGCAGTAGCAGACGATCGGGGCATTTTTGTCCTGCGGCAGTTCGTTGAGTCTCTTGCGCACCGCACCGAGCGGAATCAGGTGCTCGCCGATGCCCAGGCGCATCATTTCGTATTCATCGGGGCCGCGTGTATCGAGAATGAACGGGCTGTTGCCGGAATCGACGAGCTGCTTCAATTCGGTGGTCGAAATGCCCTGCATGAGGCCATCGAGCTTGTTCTGCATCAGATGGGCCGTAGCGATGCCGTGATCGATTGCGAGCGAGAATGGTGGCGCATACGGCAGATCGGCATTAACCATATCGTCGACTGTGAGGCCGCCCTGAATGGCCATGGCCCATTGGGCAATCTGCTTTGATACGTCGCCCGGCCCGACACTCTGGGCGCCGAGAATCTTGCGGGTCTTGCGATCGGCAACAAGCTTGGTAACCAGCAGCTGACCTTTCATGAAACCCGGTTTGTCAGGGCTGGCATTGATTACCGTTTCAAAATCAAAGCCATTCGCTTTGGCAGATCTTTCTGAAAGGCCGGTCGAACCGGCAGCAAAATCAAAAACCTTGCAGATACCGGTCTGAATCGTTCCGGGGAATTCTTTGACGTTGCCGACTATCGCGTTTTCTCCGGCTACCCTGCCCTGCAGATTGGCAAGGTCACCATAGGGTGCCAGAACTTTTTTGCCGGTCAGGCGCTGATAAGTTTCGACGCAGTCGCCGACTGCGTAAATGTCAGGGTCTGAGGTCTGCATGTGCTTGTCGACGATGATGCCGCCGGTTGGGCCGACTTCGAGGCCGATGCGGCCGGCCAGATCGCTGTTCGGGATTACGCCGATTGCGATGATTGCGAGCTGGCATTCAAGTTCGGCGCCGTTTTGCAGTTTTATGCCGGTCAGTTTGCCGTCTTTGCCGAGAAAGGCCTGCAGACCATTGCTCGACATGACATTGGCGCCTTTGCTGCGTACATGGTTTTCGACAAGTTTGGCGATTTCCATGTCAAGAAACGAAAGCAGCTGCGGCAGCATTTCGACAACGGTTATTTCGATGCCTGCCAGATGCAGGGCTTCGCAGGTTTCGATGCCGATCAGGCCGCCACCGATAACGACGGCTTTTTTGATTTTCTTTTCGTCGGCAATTTTGCGCAGAAAGTCGGCATCCTGCATTGACTGAAGAGTTGTGATCCCTTCGAGCTCGATACCGGGCACTTTGGGCATGCGTGGCCGGGCACCGGTTGCAAGAATGACCTTGTCATAGGGTAATTCTTCGGTTTTTCTGGTGTTGAGATCTTCAACGACAACGATTTTCTTTTTGCGATCGATGGAAATGGCTTCGGTAGAAGTTCTGGCAATGATGTTCTTGGCGGCCATGAAGAATTTCGGGTCGCGTACAACCCCTGCCGGAGTGCAGAGAAGCTGGTTGCGGTCATCGAAAAAGCCACCTACGTAGTAGGGGTAACCGCACGAAGCCATTGAAAGATCCGGTGCCTTCTGAATAATTGTGACTTCTGCATGTTCATCGAGTCGCCTGGCTCTGGCTGCTGCTTTTGGACCTGCGGCCGACCCACCGATTACAATAATCTTTTTCATTTTGGTTCCTTTCTCTGCTGACAAAACGTTCTGATTCAATACGAGTTTGCAATTCAACTGCTTCTGGACTCAGAGTAACAACCCGGCATCGCTTAAACACGATTGTTATAGAGGTAATATAAAATAACTCCTTATTAATGGCAAACGTATTTTGCGATTTTGCTGTTACCTATTATTGGCTTATGCTAAAAATAAATTGTAATTCTGACTATTAACATTTTATAATACAGACCTGAGTTTTGCTTAATAGCAGAAATTTTATCCGGAGGGAAGTCATGCCACGCGGTGATGGAACAGGCCCATGCGGGAAGGGTGCCGGCAGAAATAAATACCTGTTCGGGCCGGTGCCATCAAGACGTTTCGGGCGGTCTCTCGGGATCGATCTGACCCCTTTCAAAACCTGCTGCTTCGATTGTATTTTCTGCCAGCTTGGCAGAACTACCTGTTTGACAGCTGATTTGGCAGAGTATGTGCCGGTCGCAGCCGTTATTGACGAGCTGAATGCCTGGCTGAAAAACGACGGGCAGGCTGATATCATAACTTTTGCCGGTTCAGGCGAGCCAACCCTGCATTCAGGCATTGGCGAGATAATTGCGCACCTGAAAAAGCAGACGCAGATTCCGGTCGCCGTTCTCACTAATGGTTCTTTACTGCATCTGCCCGAAACCCGCAAAAGCATAGCTCTGGCAGATATAGTAAAAGTGTCTTTGAGTGCCTGGAACGATGCGTCTCTGCAGACCATCAACCGCCCGGCGGCGGGTCTTGATTTTTCGCGCCTGGTTGCTGGCGAACGCCAGTTCAGGCAGGAATTTTCCGGCCAGTTGTGGATGGAAGTCTTTGCTCTCGAAGGCATCAATTCGTCGCCTGAGCAGATGCAACAGATTGCTGAAACGGCAAAAACCATCTCTCCAGACCGTATTCAGCTAAACACCGCGGTTCGTCCCCCGGCCGAAAGCTATGTCAAAGCCGTTGGCAGCGATAAGCTCAGTGAACTGTGCCGTTTATTCGGTAGCTGCGCCGAAGTTATCGCCGACTTCAATTCTGCCGCCAACCCTAAGGTTAAAGCTGATGAAAATGCAATTTTTGAAATGCTGCAGCGCCGGCCGTGTACTGCAAAACAGATTGCCGATGTTTTCGGCATGCATCTTAACGAAGTGGCAAAGTTCACCGGCATGTTACTAAAGGCCGGCAGAATCATTTCGGTTCTGCAGAATGGTGAAATCTACTATACGGTAGAAAAAAACGCGGCCAATAACTTAATTAACGGCAAGAAATCAGGAATAAAGCAATGAATGACCACGAACTGCTTGAATGGTATGAAAAGGCGGCCGATTTTCATAAAAAACGCGCACCGGGTTTGTTGATCGCTGCTGCAATGATTGACAGCTGCAGTTCACGGCTTGGCGCGGTCAAAGATCGTCTTAACGCTGTCTGCGAGTCGGTTTCCTGCCTTGCTGACGTAATCATGTTGATGACCGGCTGTACGATCGGCAATCGCTATCTGACAATCCACGGTGATATCGGGCGTTTTGCCCTGACCCTGTTTGACCGGGCCGATGGCCGCGGTGTCAGAGCGTTCATCGACATTGACCGCATTTCGCCAGACGAAACACCAGAACTTTACAGGTTCTTTTATCGAACCCGTTCCGCCGAAGTCAAGGCTGGCGGCGAGGCACGTCTTAAATCAGGCGAACAAGTGATCAGAGAGTTTCTGACAGTGCGCGACAAGGTAGTCGGCCTGCAGAACGTCCAGGTTGAACGTTTTGGCAAACATGACAAGTCGGGCGCCAGTCGTTGCCCGCAGTGCGGCGAATCTTTCCTTGAGAAAAACGGCGCAGCCTGTTGCAGTATCTGCAACGGTGAATTCAGCTACTACCGGCGGACGGACTGACGGCCCTTCCGTCGGCAGTTAAACTGAAGTCGAATTTTCAAGGGTTTTTCTGAAGCCACTCGATAGTTTTCTGATTTTGCGGCGCCGTTGCCGGCTGGCTGAAATCCCAGAAAATCTTCTTTTTCAGATGCTTTTCAAGAGCTGCGATGATACTTTCTCCGAAGAATGGCGGCGGATTTTTCTGCAGCAGGCCGGCCGCATCCTGCCATGTTTTTTCGGGCTCGCCTGCCATTCTGGCTTCGAACCTTTCAGTGATTGTTGCCCAGTCAGGAGTGTCATTGCTGCTGTCCGGGTGCACAAGGTTTGCATCTACCGGTTTTGTTGCTGAATCTGTGACGATTTCGCTGCCTGCTGTCGTTGGCGCCGCTGATATCTCTGGCACTGCGAGGTTGTCGAGAAACCATGCCATGCAGCCGAAGGCAAGCATGATTATGCCTGCCGACAGGCTGCGGCTGAGTCGGTTGCGACACTGGCGGTAGAGAAGTGCCAGCAGCAGGAATGCACATGAGATTACTGCAATCAGCTGATTTGGTGGCAGATCGGCCTGATAGGAAGTTGCGATGCCCATGACGGTGGCGAATGATGCAGCCAGCACCGCCAGCAGCATTCCCTGCAGCAGATGTCTGGCCAGCAGAAGGGCCGTGGCGGCCGGTACCACCAGGTAACAGAAGACCAGCATCACGCCGGCTATTCTTGACGCAGCGGCCACTGTCAGACCAAGAAAGACAAAAAACAGCAGCTCATAGCGCCAGGCGCTGATTCCGAGGGTGATGGCCGACTCGCGGTCGAGAAATGAATAAAGAATCGGTCGGTAGAACAGCCATATGGCCAGCAGTGCCGGCAGCATTACCGCGCAGATTGTCAGCAGGTCGGTGTTCGAAGCAAACAGCAGATTGCCGTAAAGAATCGCCTTGACCTTTTCAAGGCCGAAGCCACTGCGTGCTACCAGAAGAATACTCATGCCCGATGCGAAAATGAAAATCGCACCGAGAATCGTATCGCGCGGCAGTCTGGTAAATTCGTAGGGGTAAGCGAGAATCGCCACGACGAGAAGACAGAACAGGGCCGCGCCGGCAAAGGGCGGCAGTCCGTGAACGAGGGCGAAGGCAACCCCGAAAGCTGCGACTTCTGACAGCGTTACCCCTATGAATACCATGCGTTTCAGAACGACGAAGACACCGAATACCGAGAAGGTGGCTGCCATGAGAAATGCCGCCGGCAAAGCGCCGCCGTATATGCTGACAATACCTTCAAGACTGGTGAGATTGAACATTTTTGTTTTCCTTGTCGATATGCCTGAGATTTCTGGCTGACAGCAGGGCATGCAGAGGCACGCGGCCTGACTGACCCTGATATAGACGAAAAACCTCATCGGCGAGACCGATAATCGGGTCGAGACTGTGCTGCGCGAACAGAATGGTTTTCTGTTCTTCCCTTGCAAGGCGGTAAAGCAGTTCGATCAGGTCGAATTCTGACTGTTCATCGAGCCCGGCTGAGGGTTCATCCATTATCAGAACTTCGGCGCCGCTGACCAGAGCCCTGGCAATCATGACTTTCTGTCGCATGCCGCCCGAGAGTTCATTGAGGGTGCGTTCTGCATGCTGCAGCAGATTGAAGCGCTGCAGATAACTGTCGATCTGTTCACACATCTGCCGGTCAGGCTTCTGCCAGAGGCCCAGCCTTGGGTAAAGGCCCATTGTAATAACCTCTCTCGCAGTAACCGGGTACAGACGGTCGAGGGTCGAAACCTGCGGCACATAGCCTGGCGGTTGCTGTGAGAACGGGTGAATGAGTTCGCCGCTTAAAGGCGGCAGCAGGCCGAGAATGGTGCGCAAAAGCGTTGTTTTGCCTGAACCGTTTGGCCCGATGAAAGGAAGAAACTCGCCTTTTCTGATCTCAAGGTTGATTTTCTCGGCTACGGCTTCATTGTCGTAGCCGATCGCCAGGTTTCTGCAGATTATCAGACTGTCATCATCTCGCTGCATCATCAGCCTCCAGAAGACCGGCCCGTCGTGCGCCCGCGCAAAGCTGTTCGACCCAGAAATCCATGAGTTTTTCCCAGGTGTCGAGCCCGGGGCGGCCGCCAACGTAATAAGGCAGCATTACTGCCTGGGCGCCTGCATCTGCGGCAACACGGCTGACCGTTTTTTCATCGAAGTAATCGGCTGAAATAACCAGTTTGATATTGTTCTGCTTCATGGCTTCTCTGAGTGAGGCAAGATGTCTTGGCGACGGTGGAATGCCTGGTTTGGGCTCGATGAATCCACCTTCCATGAGACCGAAATCATCGAACAGATACAGCCAGTTTTTATGGTAAGAAACGATTCTGGTCCCGCGCAGCGGCCATAGGCTGCCAAGCCAGCCGCCCGCATAGGCTGATAGAGGTTTTCCCTTATACTGTTTTTCTGCAAGAAAATTGAGCAGTTTGCCGTTCTTGTGCATGTCGAGCAGAGTCTGTTGCCCGAGAATGCTGATCAGTTCTTCGCCGTAAAGCTTCTGGCAGAGGCTTGCGACAAAAGCGGCAGCATTGCGGTCAAACCGATCTTTCTGCTGTGGCAGGTTGCGGCCAAGGCCGATTCTGATGTTGTCGGCGGCCTGTATGATGTTGAGCGGGCTGACGGTCACATGTGGGTTGCCATAAAGGTGCAGCCCGCCTTCTATATGGGAATAGGCGACCGGTTTGTCTTTGAGGTTCATGCCGGTTGCTGCCGCCACGTAGCCGATTTCACCGCTTCTTATGCGACGATTGCCTGATTTGTCGACGGCCGATGGCAGCCACATTTCAAGATCGAGACCTGTAGCAATCAGTAGATCGGCGTTTCTGAGGATCTCGACAAACGATGGCTTTGGTCTGACGAAATGGGCATCCTGAGTGCCTTCGACGATTGCCCTGACTTCAACGGTATCCTGCCCGATTACACGTGCCAGATAAGCGTAGTCAGGCAGTGTTGTAACGATTTTGAGAGGGGCAGCCTGAATGATCGGGGCGGCAAGCAGTTGAACAAATAGAATCAATACGGCTATGATGAATTTTTTCATTTTTTTTCTCCTGATTATCAGTAACGGTCATGTTTGTGCGGCCCGGCAGCCCAGATACACTGCAGCATCAGGCGTTTTTCATCGGGTCCCATGTTGTGCCCGGATTTATAATTGAATTCAAGGCGATATTTGACCCATGGGCTCTGTTGCCAGGTCATATACGGGCATACCTGCCATTCATGCGGGCTGTCGCTGACAACTGCCAGAGGCGACAGAGAAAAGCCTGGAACGCCGGCATATTTCTGGCTGTCAGGCTCGTAGTAATCTATTCTCACCCCTGATTCAAGCTGGCGGTCGAGTTTCCACTGCAGGTTGGTATAACCGCCCCAGGCAAAGATGCTGTCTTTGTTGCCGGTATCCGGCGTCAGAATATCTTTTTTGACGCCATAGAATTCGGTTCGCCACATGAAATTGCGGTATTTCATGTTGTCGGCCGGCTCCCACAGATGGGTGAAATCGAGGCCAAACCCGACAACCGGCCTGGTTGAATCAATGGTTATATTGCCGGCACTCTTTTTGATTGTCCAGAGGTCATTGACGCCGGCCAGTGCGGTGAGTCCGATTTCCTGATAGGTATCTTTGCTGATGTCGCGGAATGACTTAAGATGCAGAAGCATTGACGGCATACCCTTGGTATTGCCGGCGAACAGCCGGCCATTGGTTGCCTCTGTCAGCTGCATGGTAAGCTCATTGGTTGTTTTTCCGGCGCCGCCCAACTGCCATTCAAATGATAAGCCGTTCTGTACAAGGCCGCCGTCGCCGAGAATCCGGCGCATTGCCAGCGGAAACTCGGTCTGGTCGAGACCAGCCTGGTGCCAGCGATGAACGATGCCGAACTGCTGTCTGAATTTGCCTATCGTAAGGTTGAGATTCCTGGTAATGCCGTATCTGGTGATGTAAGCCTCGCCGAGATTCGAGGTGTCTTCTTTGACCGGCACTGCACCCTTGAACCTGGTAGTCGGGTCGAGGTAGGTTTCGTAGTGAACTCCAAGATTGCGCAGCGCGGCGTCTGAGTGATTTCTGGTGCCGTCGATACTTTGCAGGCGATAAAGAAAATCACCCACTACACTCAGTTCAGGATTTTCTGCCTGGCGACTCAGTTCGCCGGCAATGAATTTTCTGTCTGAATCTTTGGTGGCGGAATTTGTGGTGGGTTCGGCAGAGCCTGCAGTTGCTGCTATGGCGCTCTGTCTGAGAGCTGTGAGCTCGGCATCTTCTGATTCTATTGGTTTTGGCCCGTTTTGTGCTGTCAATTCCTTGATTTGAGCAGTCAGAGATGCGATCTGCAGTTCATACTGCTGTTGCATCTGCTGAATTCTGTTTTCAAGAGCATTCAGTCGATCCTCGGTCGTGTTTCGGGCCTGACAGGTTTGAGTCAGAAGAAGTGAAAGGTTGAAGAGAAAGATTAAAGGCAAAAATCTGTTGCGAAATGGATGCATGGCTAAACCTCATGACATACTGATTTAATAAGCGCTGTCGATGTCAGAAGAAAAACGGTTTGCTGCTTCGAGTTCTTTCTGTGCGGTCAGAATGGCAATTGCAGTAAAATGGCTGTGCTTCTTATTATTACAGGATTTCTACCTGTATATTCCTGAGCGGCGACACGGGAATAGCGGATATGAATCGCGTCATTCCGGTCATAGAGACGGAATTCAGGAGTTTAATGCGATTACCATAGCTTGATTGGGCTTTTCTGCTGAATTAATCAAACAACGCCAGTAAAGAGAAGTGTTCTGAAAATTGAAATCAGCTGAAGAGAGTCGGAGGAGCGCGGGGAAGACCTGTTAAGATTAATTCTTTTGAATAACCGCCTGTCAACAACCCGACAACGTTTGAGGAACTGCCTGAGGAAGCAACAACAAAAATTCTGGCAAGCCCGCTGGTAAAAAACTGAGATGCGAGGTCGCAGAGACTGCAGAAACCGGTGTCGTGTACGGTATTTTTTATTACCGGAAGGTCGGTATTGTGGTTATCGAAATGATGGTTGCAGCAGGAATGGCAGTCTGCCTTTCGGTCACTGATCCGGTCGGTATGCGAGAGTTTCTGCAGGGCAAGATGCAGGGGAAAAGCGATCAGCCAGGCTAAAAGAATGCCCAGAACGAAGATCGCACAGAAAAGCTTCAGTTTTCTGGTGAAGATTCTCATGCGCTGCAGCATGCCACAAACCTGCTTTTTAGGTCAAGCAAAATAGCATAAGCCAAAAAACCGCTTGCATAAATTTTGGTATTATTTTATAATACAAAAAGGAGGTGGTTATGAAAAAATCTGTTTATTATATTGCCGCCGGTTTTGCGGGTGCCATTATCGCGGCGATTGTCATGGTTCTGCTGATGCCCGGCATGATGATTCGTGAGCAGGCAAGCCCGTTCGGGTTTGAAGAAACGGTCGAGAAAATAAAGACGGCCGCAGAGAACGAAGGCTGGGTGGTTTCAGGAATTTCTGACCTGAGCGCTTCGGTGAAGAAGCACGGAAATCATGACCTTTCTGACGTTAAGCTGGTCAATATGTGCCAGGCTGACCATGCATTTAAAATACTCAATGAAGATGTGAACAAGAAAATTTCTGTCTTTATGCCCTGTACGATAAGCGTTTACAGGAAATCAGACGGAAAAGTCTATGTGGGCAGCATGAACGCCGGTCTGCTCGGAAAAATGTTCGGCGGCACCGTCGCTGAAGTCATGGGAAATACGGTGGCTGCACAGCAGCAGAAGTTTATTGCATTTCTTAACTGAGTCCAAGATCGACCAGAATCTCCTCTGGTAACTGGTTTGGGCGGCACTTACGCCAGATTGCCGACACAGCAATCCCGCCCCGGTCTCGAACCGCCCGCAGGGCAGTTCGAGACTTTTTTTTGCGCAAAAAGCAGAAATATTGGCACAGACACGTATTCAACTAATTAGCCTGCCGGTTGCACAAGTTTAATGCCCAGGTCGATAAATGAATTTTTTTAAAGTTGGTTTTTTAGCATTTGCTCAAAATATTTTAGATATCTAAATTATAAAAGTCTTTTTTGCAGCGGATTTTAAATATTTCTAATTGGCAAATGCCAAAAATGTTCTTGCTTTTTTGTGCGTGTTATTTTATCTTATTAAAGTGGGTTCAAAAATTCACAAACAAGGAGTAGAATATGCCAGGTTTTGACAGAACAGGTCCGAATGCTCAGGGGCCGATGACCGGCCGTGGAATGGGTTGTTGTCAGGCTGTCGATCAGACCGGTTGTATGCCGGTGGGTCGACGTGGTGGCTGCGGTTTTGGCCGTGGCGGTGGCAGAGGTCTCAGACAGGGATTCGGCCCGGCTGCCGGTCGAGGCCGCTATCGCAATATCGAAGCCGGCTACGAGCAGGTTGAGCCTGTCGATGTCGAAGGGCGCGAAGATAGCAGAGTCGAAATGCAGAACCAGATCGATTCGCTTAAGGTGCAGCTCAACGAGATCAAAGACCTTCTTACCGCAAAAGCCACTGAAAAAATTACTGAAAAGAAAGAAAAGTAAAGGAACCAGAATATGAGTCAGACCAGCAGCAGTTCTTCAGGTTGCAGCAGCAAGGGCAGTGCGTGCAGTGGTTGTTCGAGCACTTCATGCAGCGAACGCGTTACCGCCGACGAATCACCAAACCGCATCAAACACACGATCGTTGTCATGTCAGGAAAAGGCGGAGTCGGCAAGAGCACCGTGGCAGTCAATGTTGCCGTGGCTCTCGCTTCTGAAGGTTACAAAACCGGTCTGCTCGATGTCGACATTCATGGGCCGAGCATTCCGACCATGCTCAAACTGCAGAATGTGCGCGCCCTGTCTGACGGAAAAATGCTGCTGCCGGCTGAAGTCGGCGACCTTAAGGTCATGTCGATAGGGCTTCTGCTAGATAAGTCTGACGATGCGGTAATCTGGCGCGGGCCGATGAAGGCTGGCGTCATTGGCCAGTTTCTCACCGAAGTCAACTGGGGCGAACTCGATTACCTGGTAATCGATTCGCCTCCGGGCACCGGTGATGAGCCACTTTCGGTATGTCAGCAGATCAAGGGCAGTTTCTCGGCTCTGATCGTCACCACCCCTCAGGAAGTGGCTGCCGCCGACGTGCGCAAGTCGATCAATTTCTGTAATCAGCTTGGCGTAGAAGTTGTCGGTGTGCTCGAAAATATGAGCGGTTTTGTCTGCCCGAAATGCGAATGTGAAACCCATATTTTCAGCAGTGGTGGCGGTGAAAAGACCGCCAATGAATTTGGTGTACGCTTTCTGGGTAGAATTCCGATAGATCCGGCAATTGGCGTTGCCTGTGACAGCGGCTCACCCTTCGTATATACGCATTCAAAAACTCCGGTTGCCAAAGCATTTACACAGGTCGTGGCTCACATTCGCGAAGCTTACGACGGAAACACGGCTAAGACAGAAAAAGCAGCGGGCTGTTCCAATGCCGGCTGAAACCTCTGCCGATAAATTACCCACTCAGAGCCGGCTGCAGCCGGTTCTGGCAGCCGGTTCGCATGCCGGCTGCCTTCTCTGTGGGGCAAAAAACCCGCTGTCAATGCATCTGCACTTCATGGCCGATGATAATCATGTCGTGTATGCTGATTTTCAGGCCCA
>CAZFUG010000028.1:25153-28164 GCA_964522035.1 uncultured bacterium | reverse complement strand
TTTGTTGCCCCCAAAATTTCCGGAGAGGTCGAAAAGCTTTTTGTCGACGAAGGCAGTCGCGTTGAAAAGGGCAAAACCCGCCTGTTCGAAATCGACAACCTGAAACTGCAGCAGAAAGTAGATAATGCGCGCCAGAATATTTCGATCGTTATGGCTGTTGAAAAGGAACGCAAAGCCATGCTGCGCAAAGCCCAGATCGATTTTGACAAAAAATCCAAGAGCTACGCACGCTACAAGGCCCTGCTCGAAAAGCAGGCCATCACTCAGGAAAGCTTCGATAACCACGAAGCCGACTACCTTTCGGCAGTCGCTGAAGTCGAGCACAAAAAGGCAATTCTCGAACTCGGGCAGGCAGAGGCAAAGCAGGCGGTTATCAACCTGCAGATGGCAGAAAAAGATCTGGCAGACTCAATCGTGATTGCTCCCATAGACGGTTACATCAGCGAAAAACACATCGAAATCGGCGAAATGGGCCAGCCGGGCAAGCCGGCCTTCAAAATCGACAATACCGAAAAATTGCAGATAAGCGCTTTTATTCCGGCTGAATACAGTTCAAGCATAGTTCAGGATAAAACCGAAGTCGAACTGACTCTCTATGGCGAGGTTCTTTCTCCAAAGCTGAAAGTGACCTATGTAAGCCCCGTCATCGACACGAAAATGCACATTTTCGAAATCAAGTGCCTGGTCGAAGCGGGCAATCACAATCTAAAGCCAGGGCAATCACTGCAGATGCGGCTTCTGGTCAACGAGCAGTCTGCCATAACCGTTCCGACCCGAGCATTAGTAGAAAGCGCCGACGAATGCGCCATTTTCACCTGTGAAAACGGTATAGCCCGCAAACTTACTGTAAAAAAGGGCGAAGAGCTCGATGGCTTCACCGAAATAACAGAGCCGGAACTGCTCCTTGGCAGCAAAGTCATCACCGAGGGGCAATTCATGGTCAAGGACAATCTGCCGGTAACAGTGATCGAATAGGAGCAGACAATGTTTTTAGCCACAGCATCAGTCAAACGCCCCGTTGCCATGTCAGCTCTGCTCATAGGTCTCACCCTCCTGGGCATCTATTCTTTTTTCAAGATGGGCCTTGAGTTAATGCCCAAAATCGACATTCCGTACATCACGGTGGTCACCGTCTTTCCTGGCGCCAGCCCTGAGCAGATCGAGACCGATGTCGCCAAAAGAATTGAAGACCGCATGATGACCCTTGAAGGGCTTAAGCACATAAGCTCAACCTGCATGGAAAATGCCTGCCAGACTCTTCTTGAATTCAATCTCGGTACCAATGTCGATGTCGCCGCGACAGACGTGCGTGAAAAACTCGATCTGGCAAGGGCCGATATGTCCGACGACGTTGAAAATCCGAAGGTTCTGAAGTTCGATATCAACGCCAAGCCCGTGGCCAATCTGGCGCTTACCGGGCCGACCAGAATAGAAGAACTTTACGATTATGCCGACAACTACCTGAGAGATAAACTTACAGTCGTCGAGGGCGTTGCCGATGCCGAATTGATCGGTGGCGCAAAACGTGAAGTTCAGGTTCTGATAGACCGCGAAAAGCTTGCCGCCAGAGGCCTGACAACCCTGGACGTAGTGCATGCCGTTAATTCAGCGGTCAAGACGATTCCGGTTGGTCGCATCAAAGAGCTTGGCACTGAAATCGGCGTTGAATTCAGCGGCGACGTCTCACATGTCGACAGCCTCAAAGAGCTTGAAATCAGCAACACAAGTGACGGAAGAATAATTTTTCTCAAAGACATCGCTGAAGTAAAAATGGCGACCGCTGAGCTCAGACAGATCGCTTTCTTTGAAAATGAGCCCTGTATCGCAATTAAAGTTGTCAAACGCAGCGATGCCAATGTCGTTACCACGGTAGAGAATCTGAAGAAAGCCATCACCAGAATTTCGGCGACTTTGCCGGCCGGCTGGAAGCTGAACTGGGTTTCTGATGACGCCAGATTTATTCAGGCAAACGCTGACAGCGCCTGGGAAAGCATTTTTCAAGGGATTATCCTGACTGCTCTCATTCTCTTTTTGTTTCTTTATAACTTCAAGATTCTGCTGATTGCCGGCATAACCATGCCACTCAATATCATCATCGGCTTCTTTTTCATGCAGTATCTGAACTACACCCTCAATCTCTCGACCCTGATTTCGATAGGCCTTTCGGTTGGGATTCTGATAACAAACTCACTGGTCGTGCTGGAAGCTATAATGAAAAGGTTCGCCGAGACCGGCGACGCCAAAAAAGCGGCAATAGAAGGCACCAGCGCCTCAACAGTGCCAGTTCTGGCCAGCAGCGGCACCAACATCGTCGTGCTTTTTCCAATCGCCAATATGGGCAGTATGGTTGGCATGTTTCTTGAACCGCTTGCTTCCACAATGTTGATCATGACAGCAGTATCGCTGTTTCTGTCTTTTACCGTCATCCCACTGCTCAGCTCAATTCTTTTAAAAAATGATGCGAATGAATCAGGATGGTTGAAAAAGCTGGAATCTGGCTTCAACAAATGGTTTAACCGGGTGACGCAGCGGTATATGGATATGATTGCCATGGCGCAGAGCAACGTGGCTGCCAGCGCCATCTTCATCATTGTATTTGTGCTGCTGATGGCCCAGGCACTGTCGCTGGCGCCAATTATCGGCGGCGGGTTCATGCCTACGGCAGACATGGGCAATGTCAGTGTCAAGCTTGAATTTCCGACCAGCTATGGTCTTGAGCAAACGCGACTGCGCACCCTTGAAGCGGTAAAAATCGCCAGAAGTCTGCCCGATGTCAGCTCCGTTCTCAGCGCTGTTGGCAAGGTAGATGGCGGCTTTGGGCGCTCTTCTGAAGGGGTTTATCTCGCAGAGGTCAAGCTCAGAATAGTCGACAAGGACAAACGAAGTATTTCTATCGATGAGTTTCTCGCAAAAACGAAAAAAAGTTTCAGCACTTTTACCGATGCAATTGTTACCATCAGCATTCCTAGCCCGGCAGGCGGCAGCGAGGCTCCACTGCAGGTTGAATACAG
>CAZFUG010000028.1:23945-25143 GCA_964522035.1 uncultured bacterium | reverse complement strand
AGCGGCGAAAGTCTCAATGTTCTCGACAGGATTGCCACCACTGTTAAGACTGAAGCCGAAAACGTTCCCGGTTTCACTTCTATGGATACTACCGTGCGCAGCGGCAAAAAGAAAATTAAAGTCATTCCGAAGCGCAATGTTCTCAGTGAATCGCAGATGGCGGCGGTAAATCTCGGTACAGCACTGAGAGGCAATGTCGAGGGCTTAAAGGCAGCAACCTTCAAAAAAGGTGATCGCAACTACGACATTGTCGTTAAATTTGCCGAGAATGACGGTTCTGAGCAGGTTAAAGAATTCAGCTTTGCCGGCAAAGATGGCAAGCAGATCGCATTAACCAACTTTGGTCAGCTCGACAAGGTTATCGCACCCATTCAGATTATCCGCAAAGACAAGCAGCGCATTGCCAAGTTTGAGTCTTACCTGGCAAAAAGCCTGCCAATGGGCAATGCCATGAACTACGTCAGCGAGTTTTCCAGAAAAGTAATGCCGGTCGGCTACGAATCTAAACCGACGGGCCAGGTTGAAATGATGCGTGATGCGCAGATGAACCTTGCCGAGGCCGCCGGAATCGCCGTAGTGCTGGTCTTGTTGACTCTTGCGGCGGTAATGGAATCATTCACGATGCCTGCCATCATTCTGCTGTCGATTCCACCCATGTTGATCGGCATGCTCTGGGCTTTATACCTTACCGGTTATTCCATTTCGATTTTCGTTCTCATGGGTGGCGTCATGTTGATTGGCATCGTCGTTAACAACGCGATTCTGATGCTTGAAGAATACAATAATCTGATGGCAGCCGGCTCGTTGACGAAAAAACAGGCGCTGGTGCAGGCTTGCGGCACCAGTCTGCGCCCCGTAATCATGATCACACTGGCGGCGGTTCTTGGCATGCTGCCAATGGCCTTTGGCAGCGGCATCGGCTCTGAACTGCGCACCGACATCGGCATCTCTTCTGCAGGCGGCATTCTTTCTTCAGCAGTCATCTCGATGTTTCTGATACCAATTGTCTTCAGCTTCTTTCTGCGCGACAAAAAAGCCGACCAGACTGAATAATCCGGGCATTACCCGCAAAAGACCGAAACAGGGATTTCAATCAGCCTTTTTTTCTGAAGCCACTGGCATTGCAAACCTCAAGAGAGCATTTGGCGATATAGCCAAATGCTCTCTTGACAAAAAGCAAACATTTGGTTATTTTGCC
>CAZFUG010000028.1:14620-23935 GCA_964522035.1 uncultured bacterium | reverse complement strand
AACCACCTTAATGTAGCGGGGCATGATATGAACGAACAGCAACGCCATCTGATCGAGGCAAAAACCCGGGTTTTAAAGGCCCTCGCCCACCCGACGCGACTTTATATCGTCGAAGAACTGGCGCAGGGCGAAAAATGTGTCTGCGAATTTGTCGATGCTGTAAAGGCTGATTTCTCGACCGTATCAAAGCATCTGCTGGTCTTGAAAAACGCCGGCCTCGTCGAAGACGATAAACGCGGACAGCAGGTTTTTTACCGCCTGCGCATGCGTTGCCTGCCGAGCTTCATCAATTGTATCGGAGTCGCTGTAGCAGCCGACGCAAGGATGAAGTCGATGCAGATCAACCAGGGTTATGACGCAACTGAAGCAAAAGCCAAAGAAACAGCGGAGGCCTGAAAATGAACTACTGGAAACAGGAATGGAAGAGCTTTTTAACGATAACCACCATTTTTCTCATATGCTACTACCTGCCAGTCGGCACGCCACGTTTTGATAATGCGATTCTCGAAGCCTTTCATCTGGTCAAATGGTATGCGCAGGAACACGTATTGCTCTGCCTGATCCCGGCTTTCTTCATCGCCGGTGCCATCGGCGTTTTCGTCAGTCAGGCCTCGGTCATGAAGTATCTCGGCGCCAAAGCCAACAAAGTGCTTGCCTACGGCGTTGCCGCCGTTTCCGGCACGATTCTGGCAGTATGTTCATGCACGATTCTACCGCTTTTTGCGGGCATTTACCGCATGGGTGCCGGCCTTGGCCCGGCCTGTGCCTTTCTTTATTCCGGCCCCGCCATCAACGTGCTCGCCATAGTTCTGACCGCCCGTATTCTCGGCCCTGAACTGGGTATGGCCCGTGCGTTCGGAGCTGTTTTTCTAAGCGTCTTCATCGGCTATTCGATGCATCTGCTTTTCCGAAAAGAAGAAGAAGCCAAGGCAGCAGCCCAGATGATGATGCCTGAGCCCGATGTTAAAAGAACTCTCTGGCAGGATTCACTGTATTTTGCCTCGATGGTCTTTATTCTGGTTTTCGCTAACTGGGGCAGACCGCAGACAAATACGGGCCTGTGGGCCAATATTTATGAGCAGAAATGGGTTCTGACCTCATTATCAGGCTTTGCCCTCGGCGTCATGCTGGTAGGCTGGTTCGGCCTGAAAGCCTGGAAAGCTGTGGTTACCGGCATTGCCGTCGCGATTGCCGGTTACATGGCTCCTGAAGCACCGCTTGTCGCATTCACTGTCGGCACCATCGGGCTTACAATCTTCACGAGCACTGATGAAGGGGAGCTTGGCGAATGGTTCAGCTCATCTTACAGCTTTGCAAAACAGATTCTGCCGCTGCTGCTCGCCGGCGTAGTCGTTGCCGGAGTCCTTCTCGGTCGTGTCGGCAACGAGGGCCTGATTCCATCTGAATGGATCAACGCCGCAGTCGGCGGAAACTCGATCATGGCGAACTTTCTTGCCTCATTTGTCGGAGCTTTCATGTATTTTGCGACCCTGACGGAAGTGCCGATACTTCAAGGCCTGATCGGCAGCGGCATGGGAAAAGGGCCAGCGCTGGCTCTGCTGTTGGCCGGCCCGGCGCTGAGCCTGCCAAACATGCTGGTTATCCGCAGCGTTCTTGGCACCAAAAAGACCGTTGCCTTTGTTTCTCTGGTTATAGTTTTTTCAACGCTGCTTGGCGTATTGTTTGGAACATTTTTCAGTTAATGGAGGTCTTGTAACAATGAAAATTCAGATTCTCGGAACCGGATGCCCGAAGTGCCACAAACTGGCTGTCGAAGCCGAACAGGCTGCCAAAGAGCTCGGCCTGAGCTATGAGCTGATAAAAGTCACGGATATAAACGAAATCATGGGGTTCGGAGTAATGATTACCCCGGCTCTGGCTGTTGACGGCAATGTTAAATTTGCCGGCAAGGTGCCTGGTGTTGAAGAAATCAAAAAACATCTCAAATAAGGAGACACGCAATGTCTGAAGTCTGCGCCTGCGGCGGGAATCCTGCTTTACTATACACATGCTCCGGTGCTGCCGATGTCGGCGAACTGGCTGATCGTGCTACCAGACAACTCAGTCGCAGCAAAAAAGGCGCGATGTCGTGCCTTGCCGGAATCGGTGGCAATATCAGCGGCTTTATCAAAAGCACCGAAGGCGCTGACAAGGTGCTGGTGATCGATGGCTGCCCGCTTGGCTGCGCCAGAAAAACTCTTGAAGAAAAGGGACTGCATAACTTCAAGCACCTTACTATCACTGAGCTTGGCTTTAAAAAAGGCCAGACAGAGGTCAGTCAGGTTTCGATCGACAAAGTCTGTGCCAGCGCCTCAGAATTGCTGGGCCTGTGCAAATAAGCCAAAGGAAACGTCATGAAACATACTGAAATCAACTTTTTATTGATCGCTTTTTTCCTGTTTTTCTCTGCAGGATGCGGCGATGCCGCCCCGGAAACACCTGCTTCAGATTCTCCAGTTGCGCAGATAAACGCCAGCGCAGCCAGGGTTACAGAAATTACCACTACAGCCAGTGCAACAATTGAAGAGCCTGCTGCATTCAAAATGCCTCGCATAATCGATTTCGGGTCGAAGCAGTGTAAAGCCTGCAAAGCCATGGAACCGGTTCTTGAAAGCCTGGCGGCAAATCATGCCGATAAGTTCAAAACTGAATTTGTTGACGTCTGGGTGCCGGAAAATCAGACTTTTGCCAAAAGCTATGAAATCAGTTCGATACCGACACAGGTATTTCTGAATGCCGAGGGCAAAGAAGTTTATCGCAACACCGGCTTCATTTCTGAAGAAGACGTAGTCGCCAAGTTCACAGAACTGGGTCTGATCTCAGCCGCAAACGGCACCCCGGAAGCATCATCTGCCAGTGAGACTGCAAAAACCGATGCCCCGGCCGAACCGACCGCCCCAAAAGAAGCGACCGGAGAATAAATCCATGCAGCTCAGCGAAAACCACAAAAAACTGATTACCAATCTGCTTCTGGCATTTGTGCTGGTTTCGATCGGTTTTTCACTGGGTAGACACAGCGTGGTTTCGCGAACCGTCAACGGTGAAATGCTTGCCGCCAGCAATGGCGGCATGGCTTCGCCTGATCGACTGGTTAAGATTTTTTACATGCACGCCACCTTTCGCTGTGTAACCTGCAACAGCATTGAAAGCAGGGCCAGAGAACTGGTCGAACGTGATTTTTCTAAAGCCTGGAACCAGAAAAAAATCCTCTGGGAAGAGGTAAATTTTCAGGAAAACGAGGCGCTGGCGAAAAAATTTGACGTTGCCGCCAGCTGCATAGTCGTCAGTGTAATGCAGGGCAATGAAATTATTGAATTCAAGCGGCTCGACGAAGTCTGGCCATTGCTTGAAAAACCTGCAGAATTCGATGTTTATGTTGCCGATGCTGTCAGAACCGCTCTTGCAAAAACCAATGGAGAAGGCAAATGACCTGGGTCAGCATAACTACTGCCGCATGGCTTGGCATTCTCACCGCCATAAGTCCATGCCCCCTTGCTTCGAATGTTGCGGCGATTTCTTTTATCGGCCGTCAGTTTCACAGCAAAGCCGCCATACTCTTTTCGGGGCTGCTTTACACAAGCGGGCGCACCGTCGCCTACCTGGCTCTGGGGGCCCTTCTTTCGTCTGGTGCGCTTGCCAGCGGCGAGCTTTCAAGATTTCTACAGAAATATCTCAATGAGATTCTTGGACCACTGCTGATTCTACTTGGTATGATTCTGCTCGGTCTGATTGGTTCTGGCATCAGCGTTCAGATGGCCGGCGAAGGAATCCAACAGAAAGCTTCACAGCACGGCGCCATTTACGCATTTCCGCTCGGAATGCTGTTTGCGCTTTCTTTCTGCCCGGTTTCAGCCGGTCTGTTCTTTGGCGCCCTGATTCCGCTTGCAGTTAACAACAATTCAGTTCTTTTACTGCCGGCATTATATGGGATTGGCACCGCAATTCCGGTAGTCATTTTTGCCTTTCTCATCGCCTTCAGCAGCAAATGGCTCGGAAAAGCCTTCAACAGCCTTAACAGGATCGAATTTTACGTAAGAAGCGCCACCGGCATTATTTTTATCATCGCCGGTTTTTATTACGCTCTCACCCACATTTACGGCGTTAAATTTTATTGATCCCGTCGACAATTTTGTGTATCCCGCCTTTTTATCGGCGGGGTTTTCTGCTATAATTTTACAGCAGTAATCTTCAGGAGAAAGCTTTGCAGCATTTTCGTCGCTGGTGCCGGTTTTTCGCATCACTGCTGCTGATTGTGGCAGTGGCAACACTGTTGCAGGGCGTTGGGCACGAAATTTTTCACGAAACTGGCGACCTGCATTCTCATGCAGCAACCGAGACCCTTACCTGCGGCTGCCATGCCGAAGACTGTCATTCAGACCACCACACCTGTTCAAGTCTCTCATGCAGCCAGGGTGCAAGTTTTATCAGTGCTGCCGGCTTCAATTTTCTTCACATCGCCACGATTGAATTTTTCAGACCAGACAGAAGCACATTCGCTCTGCCTCTTATAACAGAAGACTTTTTCAAACCGCCGATCAACCCCGCCTGCTGACTCAGAAACACTTTTTAACTGAAAAGCAAAGCGGAGGTATTTATGCGCATTTTTCTGCGCCGTTTCATTTTTATTCTTATTCTACAGGTCGTCTCATCGTCATGTCAGGCACTGACCCTGCCTGAAGCGCTCGATACAGCCGAGCAGCACCCTTCATTGAAGCTGCACGGTCTCAACATCATCGCCCGTGAACTTGAAACTGTCGACGCATCGGCAAAAGGCCCGAGCAGTCTTGAAATTTCGACCGAAAACTTCGGCGGCAAATCAGGTTTCGATGAACTCGAAACCACGATTGAATTTTCTGTGCCGCTTCAGAATGCCCGCGTTGTAAGAGCAAAGAAAGCTCTGGCAGAAGCGCAGGTCGGCCTCAGCCATCTCGAAAAGGACGCCACCCGCTGGCTGATAATGAGCCAGGTTTCACGCGCCTTTCACCGGGCGCTAGTCATGACCAGTCTGGTTGATGAAGCCCGCGAAAACATCGAAAATGCCCAGAAACTGCTCGATGCCGCCAAAATCATGCACGAATCAGGCTCGGTTGCCGAACAGGAAGTATTTCAGGCCGAACTGGTTCTGCAGCATTCTGAACTTGAGCAACAGACACTGCAGGGCGAACTCGAAGACGCAAAAGCCGAGCTGACAACTGCCATGGGCCTCGCAACCATTGAAGATTTCGAAGTGGTGGGTTCAATTACAACCGAGCTTGAAATTCCTGATTTCGCAACTCTGTGCGACATAATCGCCAGTTCACACCCTGATCTGGCACTGCGCGAAAACGAAAAGACACGGACTGAGGCCCGCCTGAGCCTTCTGCGAGCTGAAAGTCAGCCAAGCTGGAGTCTGGTCGCCGGGGCAAAAAATGCCCGTGAAACCGGTTCCAATGATTTTCTGATCGGAATTTCAGCTGAACTGCCAGGTTCACGCGCTACCCGCGGCGAAAGAGCCGCCCTGAAAAAAGATGCTGAACGACTCGAACTCGAAAAAGCCAACATGCTCAGAGAACTTAGCCTGAGCCTTCAGAGCGAGCTGCAGCATTTCAGACGTCTGCAGAGTCAGACCGCCAGACTGCGAGACCAGATCGTTCCTGGCGCCATGCGCCTGTTCGAACTGGCGCTGACTGGTTATCAGCTTGGTAAAACTGACCAGGTAGTAGTTCTGCAGGCACAGAAAGAGTATCTCAGCCAGAAGCAGGCCTATCTGCAGAAACTGGATGAACTCTACCAGTCGGCCGCCGCCATCGAGAACCTGACCGGCTTTCAGAGACGCTCTGCCGTTTCTGCGAGCAAATGAAAAGCAAAGCAGGAAACCCAATCATGAAAAAAATACATTTCAGTCTGATAATCGTTCTAATCGCTTCTGTCGCCATGACCTTCGCTCCGACCAGGCCACTTCTCAGCCAGGCACACGAACATGGCGAAGCATGCAGTCATGGGCATGGCGCTGCCGCCGCTCCGAAAGCTGAACCGGCCGCCGATCCACACGCCGGGCACAACCACGCCGGACATGAAGATCACAGTGACAATGAACAGCCTGCAGTCGCTGACCCGCACGCCGGGCACGATCATTCTGGCCATGACCACAGCGCCCACGCTGATTTTTCCGGCATGCCGATCGAAGAACTGTATAAACCGGAATGTGAACACAAAATCAAAATGATCGACTGTGACGAATGCCGTTATGAACTTGGCGCCGTCAAAATGACCGAGCAGTTGAAAAAAATGATCAAAACCAGCACTCTTTCAGCTGCGTCCGAAAAGCACGAAGTCGCCTTCAGAGGTGAACTCGAAAATGACAATCAGCTGTTTCGCTCCGTTTCAAGTCTGGTTCCGGGCGTAATCGTCGCCATGCCGGTCAGAAAGGGCGAAATCGTCGAACAGGGGCAAGTGCTTGTCGAAATCGAAAGCCCGGAGCTTTCGCACACGGCTCTCGATCTGCAGAAATTGATTGCCGAACTCGCTCTTGCCGAAAAGAAACTCGCCAGAGAAGAAATGCTCAACGAGAAAAAAATCGGCGCCCTGCAGGCTGTTCAGGAAGCCAAAGCGGCCCGCGACCTGCTTGCAATCGAGATTAAATGCAGCAAAGAACGCCTCAAGCTTTCGGGGCTCAGCGACAGCGAAATCAAAGCCGTTTCTGCCGGTGGCAACAGCCAGTTGTTCAAAGGCCGACTCAAAATAGTATCACCGATCAGAGGCCACGTTCTGATGTTACACGCCAACATCGGCGGCATGGTCAGCGAACGCCAGGCACTCGTCGATGTTGTCGATATTTCGCAGCTGCGCGCCGTTGGTCAGATCAAAGAAGCCGATCTGCCCGCGATTGTCAGGGCTCTCAAAAGAGGCGCTGTCAACGGCTATATCACGACCCAGGCTTACCCCGGCTTTCAGTTTCCCGTGCAGGCATTGAGTACCGATGCGGGCCTCAAGACAGAAACCCGCATGCTCGAAATCCAGCTGGCGGTGAAAAACCCAGATGAACTGCTGCGACCAGGCATGTTCATCGAAGGCACCCTGCAGATTGGCGAAGGAGCTGCCAAACCGGCATTACCTGCCACCGCGATTCTTGAAGACGAAGGGCGACAGTTCGTCTTTATCAAACACCAGGATTCAATGCTGTTTCGTCGCAATGTCACCATTGACGGTCAGCAGGGTGATACGGTATTCATCGGTTCAGGCATCAAAGCCGGTGATGAAGTGGTTGTCGAAGGTTCATTTCTTCTCAAATCCGACATTCTCCGCGGCAAAATGGGCGCCGGCTGCGCTCATTAACAGGAGAAAGCCATGAACCGACTTTTTAACTTTCTGCTGACGCAGCGTTTCTTCATCTTTCTTCTGACTTTCGTTCTCATCGTCACCGGCCTGGTTTCGTGGCACCGCCTGCCAATCGATGCATTTCCCGACGTAACCAACGTGCAGGTGATGATCCTGACGAAAGTTCCGGGATTCACCTCTATCGATGTCGAACAGCGGGTGACGTTTCCGATCGAACAGCACATGGGTGGTCTGCCGCAGGTAAAGCAGGTCCGCTCCGTTTCCAAGTCTGAAATTTCTCAGGTTGTTGTCATCTTCGAAGACGACGTTGATATCTACTTTGCGAGACAGCAGGTTTTCGAAAGACTTGCCGAAGCGAGAGAATCACTGCCTGAAGGTTCAGAACCAGAAATGACACCGATCAGCACAGGCCTGGGTGAAGTCTTTCAATACACTCTCGACAGCGACAAGCTTGACCCGACCGAACTGCGCACTCTGCAGGACTGGGTAGTAGCACCGCAACTGCGCTCGATTCCCGGAGTCACCGAGATCAACAGTTTTGGCGGCTTCGTCAAGCAGTATCATGTTCTCGTCAGGCCGACCGCCCTAGAAAAATACAACATCACTCTCAGAGAAATAATCGAGGTTATCGAAGCCAACAATGCCAATGCCGGCGGTTCCTACATCGTCAAAGACTGGCAGCAGACCTTCATCAGGTCACTTGGCCTGCTGCAGAGTATCGAAGATATCGGCAACGTCGTCGTCAAAACCAGCAACGGCATCCCGATTCTGCTCAAAGATATTGCCGAGATCACTTTTGGCACCCAGACCCGTCAGGGTGGCGTCACCCGCGACGACAAGGGAGAAGTGGTCGCCGGCATGGTCATCATGCTGCAGGGCGCCAATTCAAAAACCGTCGTCGATCAGGTTAAACAAAAAATTCCGCAGATTCAGAAGTCGCTGCCAGAAGGGGTAAAGCTCAATACCTTCTACGACAGAACCTCACTTATTCAGGCCTGTATTGCGACAGTCGTCAACGCCATTACCGAAGGCGGCATCTGCGTTATTTTCGTGCTGTTTCTGTTTCTGGCAGAGCTGAGAACGGCGTTTGTCGTATTGTTTTCGATTCCGCTGACTTTTCTCGTCAGTTTCATCATCATGGACTTCGCGGGCATGTCTTCGAATCTGATGAGTCTAGGGGGCCTGGCCTTTTCGGTCGGCATGGTCGTCGATGCCACCATCGTCGTTGCCGAAAATGCGCGCCGGCACCTGGCGGAAGCAAAGCCAGGAGAAAAACGAATTCACGTGATCAATCAGGCCATTCAGGAAGTGGTTCGCCCGATTTCCTTCTCGATCCTGATTGTGGCGCTCATCCTCATACCGTTGTTCACTCTGCAGGGAATGGAAGGCAAGATGTTCATTCCTCTGGCTCAGACCATGCTTATTTCGATGCTTGTATCGTTGCTGATCGCGATGATCATCATTCCGGCTGTCAGTGAAAGCCTTCTTCCGACCGTGAAAGAGTATGAATTTCCATTCGTAGCATGGTTTCACAGACTCTATTGCAGAATACTGGCGCTTTTTCTTAAATTTAAATGGGCAGCTATTGCCGTTTCGTTTGCCGGGCTGATCTTCACTGCGATGCTCGCTACCAGACTCGGCACCGATTTCATGCCAGAACTCGATGAAGGTGCCATAGCGATCAACAGTGTCAGACTGCCAAATGCCTCGCTGGCCGGCTCGGTCAAAGTTGCCGACGAAATCGACCGGCTGCTCATGAAGATTCCGGAAGTTGAAACGGTGGTTGCAAAAACCGGCCGGGCCGAAATATCTGAAGACCCGATGGGCCCGGAGCAAACAGACTTCGTCATCATGCTCAAGTCTCGCGAAGCTTTTCCGCAGAGACGCAGCAAAAAAGCAGTCATCGAAAACATCAAAACCGTTCTCGCAGAGGTTCCCGGGCTGCGGCATTCTTTCTCGCAGCCGATTGCTCTGCGTGTTAACGAGCTGATTTCTGGC
>CAZFUG010000028.1:11516-14610 GCA_964522035.1 uncultured bacterium | reverse complement strand
CGCGGTCAAGGTCTTCGGCGACGATCTCGACAAACTTGCCGAAATCGCCCGTGAGGTTGCAGTTGTTCTTGCCGGCATTCCCGGCGCCGATGATACCAAATCAGCGCAGCTTTCGGGCATGCATCAGCTCGATCTCGAAATTGACCGGGCCGCAGCCTCACGCTACGGTCTGAATTCGTCAGAGGTTAACGAACTGATCGAAACTGCGGTCGGCGGCCGCATTGTCACAACCATCATCGAAGGTCAGCGGCGTTTTGCTCTGCAGATACGCTACCCCGAAAGCCTGCGAAAAAACGAAACCGACATCATGAACCTCAAAATCAGGGCACCAGAGGGGCAGTTGATACCACTGAGCCAGATCGCCAGGCTCAGGCCGGTTGAAATTCCGATTGAAATCAAGCGCGAAAACGGCCTGCGCAGTCTGGTCGTCGAAACCAACGTCAGAAACCGCGATCTTGGCGGTTTCATTGCCGACCTGCAGGAACGCCTTGCCCCGATCGAAAAGAAACTGCCAACCGGTTACTTTCTCTCTCTCGGCGGGCAGTTTGAAAATCAGCAGCGGGCAATGCAGCGACTCGGGCTGGTAGTGCCGATCGTGCTTCTCATGATCATGATTCTTCTGGTTATTGCTCTCGGCAAGCTTCGCGATGCAGTTCTCGTCATAGCAATTCTGCCGTTCGCTCTCGTCGGCGGGGTAATTGCGCTGTGGCTCTGGGAAATGACTTTCTCGGTTTCGGCGGCAATTGCCTTTATCGTTCTGCTTGGCGTCGCAGTTCAGAACGGGGTATTGCTGATATCATTTCTGCGCCAGCTTCTCGACGAAGGTGTGTCACTGCAGGATGCCATCAAACAGGCATGCGATCTGAGATATCGCGCCATCATGATGACGACCCTGACCTCCTTTATCGGCCATGTACCAATGCTTCTCTCTGATGGTTCGGGTGCCGACATTCAGAAACCGCTGGCGCTGGTTGTTAATGGGGGGCTGATAAGCTCGACACTGCTGACTCTCTTCGTTCTGCCCGTTCTGTTTGCGATAACCGAAAGCTTCTTTGCCGGCAGTGACGAAAAAGATCTGGCGGCAACCGTCGAAGAAAAGCCCGTGGCATGATATTATCGAGCTGAAAGCACAACTGTGAAGGAAACGAAAATGACGACAGACCACGACCATGATCATGACCACGATTGTGGGCATGATCACATTCACCACAATCAAAGTCACGACCACGGGCATGATCACAGCCACGGCCACGGCCACAGTCATGGACATCACCATCATGGCCCGGTTGATTACAGCCGCGCCTTTGCGGTCGGCGTCACTCTCAACGTCGGCTTCGCCACGGCTGAAGCAGTCTACGGTTATCTGGCCGGCTCACTCGCCCTGGTGGCTGATGCCGGCCATAACTTCAGCGATGTTCTCGGCCTGATTCTAGCGTGGGGGGCTGCCTGGCTCTCACAGAAACGGCCATCTGAAAGGCGCACCTACGGGCTGCGCAGTTCTTCGATTCTCGCCGCGATGTTCAATGCCGTGCTGCTTCTCGTAGCTATCGGCGCCATCGCCTGGGAAGCGATCAGAAGATTCAGCGCTCCCGCTCCGGTTGCCGGCGCCACGATCATCTGGGTGGCGCTTTTCGGTATTGTCATCAATACGGCCACCGCTCTGCTGTTCATGTCAGGTCGCAAAGATGACCTGAACATCAGAGGCGCCTTTTTGCACATGGCCGCCGATGCGGCGGTTTCGGCCGGTGTTGTCATCGCCGGTATCGCCATCATGCAGACCGGCTGGCAATGGATCGACCCGGTCGTCAGCCTGATCATCGCCGCCGTCATCTTCGTCGGCACCTGGAGCCTGCTGCGCGAATCACTCGATCTGGCTCTGCACGCGGTCCCTGAAGGCATCGACCCACAGGAAGTCAGCGCCTATCTCGCCAGTCTTCCGGGCGTTGTCGCCGTGCACGACCTGCACATCTGGGGCATGAGCACAACCGAGACGGCGCTGACCGCGCATCTGGTAAAGCCAGATCACAGCAATGACGACGAGCTGATTGCCCAGGCCAGCAAAGAACTGCAGGAGCACTTCAAAATCGCCCACACCACCATTCAGTGGGAAAGAAGCGACTCGACCTGCCCCACCAAAGGAGGCGCCTGCGACCACTTCTGAATATTAACGCTGCGCCAATGAAGTTCAGCCAGTCTGCCGGCGCCCGTTCTATCAGTCGGCTTATCTTTAAAAGAATTGTGAACTATTAGATGCAAGCGCTTTAAAAAAGCACAAATCAAAACTCCCCGCCGGAGAAAACAGGCGGGGAGTTTCTGTTTTTGCAGTAAATCAGGCTTTTCTGGCTTTGATCGATGCGGAACAGACGTATTTTTCGGCGTCTTTGAACCAGTCTTTGATGAAATGCCGGCTTTCTGGCTTCAGTTCTATGCTGATATCTTTGAAACCGGTGGCCATCATGATTTTATGCAGCTCTTCGACGCTGACCGCGCCAGAAACACAACCGCAATAAGCGTCGACATTGCCGAGAATTTCTTCGCTGAGAGGCTGCAGGGCCACGATATCAGAAACGGCCAGGCGGCCGTTCTGCCGCATAACTCTGAAAGCATCGGTAAATACGCCAACTTTGTCGGGCGAGAGGTTGATTACACAGTTTGAAATGATGACATCGACACTGTTGTCGGCCACCGGCAGATGCTCGATCTCACCGAGACGGAAATCCACATTTTTAAAACCTACGCTGACCGCGTTTTTTCGTGCCTTACGAACCATTTCAGGCGTCATATCGACTCCAATGACCCGGCCGGTCTCACCAACCGCCTTCGCGGCCAGAAAACAGTCAAACCCGCCACCAGACCCGAGATCTAAAACCGTTTCACCTGGTTGCAGACTGGCCAGCAATTGCGGGTTGCCGCAGCCAAGGCCCATATTGGCACCCTCTGGAACAGAAGCCATATCTTCGCTCGAATAACCAAGCTTCTCTGAAGCCTGCGGATTGCCGAGCGGATCGTTGCAGCAGAAAGACTCAGAGGTGCCAGAACAGCATGAACCACCCTTTGTCGCGATGCCGGCATAGCGCAGACTGACCTGATCGCG
>CAZFUG010000028.1:311-11503 GCA_964522035.1 uncultured bacterium | reverse complement strand
TTGAGAATCTTTACCTTCATCTTACGACTCCTTAAGCCAGCATTTTTTCGATGCCGCTGACGAAAGCGGCAATTTCGTCGCGAACCCGCCGGTAAACCGGCAGAATATCGCTTTCATCAGTTAATCCCTTCGTCAAAGCCGGCGGATCATCGAACGGCACATGCACTACTCTGGCGCGACCCGGAAAAACCGGGCAGCTTTCGTGAGCATTGCCGCAGACAGTCACCACCAGGTCGAAATCAAGATTTTCGAATTCACTCAGAAGTTTTGAATGCTGGCCGGAAATATCAACGCCGGCCTCCTGCATCACCTTTATGGCATGCTGATTCATGCCGTGTTTAGCCACCCCGGCCGAAAAAGCAACAAATCGATCGCCCTTGAGATGGCGCAACCAGCCTTCAGCCATCTGACTGCGGCATGAATTACCGGTGCAAAGAAAAAGAACCCTTTTCTTCATAGTCATCAGCAGCACTCACTTTCAGGGCTGGTAACAAAGCTGCAGACCTCATCGAGGGGCATAGCCAGGATTTGTTCAAGGCGGGCACGGTCAGCGGCGATTTTTGCAGAATCGGCCAGCTCGTCAACCAGCCAGCCAGACAGCTGATGCTGCTGTTTCCAGGCTTTGCTCACCCGGTAATACGCCCAGCGGCCGACCTTTCGCTGATCGATGATTCCGGCCTGGTACATCAGAGCAAGATGTTTAGAAGTGGTAGAAGCCGCAAGGCCAAGCAGCACAACGATCTGGCATACGCACAGTTCATGCTCATTCAGAGCCATGAAAATGCGCAGACGGCTTTCTTCTGCGAGAATCTTGAGGGTATTCAAAGTTTCTTTCATTTTTTCACCTCAACATCAAGCATATCACATTTCGCCACATAGCGAAATATGAATCTGTTTTTTTTGCGCTATTGACTTTGCAGCGGTGCTGAAGCAGAATCAGGGGGCGAAAAAACCGGGTTTTTGATGGTTTTTCCGGCTTCGCTGAAACGCTGTTAATTTATTCATTTTTCTGTGGCTGCCTGGTTCCGGCTCAGGAACGACGCGACAATGCACAAGATGCTGCTGATCATCAGAACTTTTCCGGCCTCGATTCTGAGGCTGTTTTCGGCGCAGGCGCTTCTTGGCATCGGCACCGGCGTGTTTTCGGTATTGCTCAACCTATATCTGCGCGAAATCGGTTTTTCCGAGGAAATGATCGGCAGGCTGCTCGCCGCTCAGTCACTCTGTGCTGCCGTCATGTCGATACCGATGGGCTGGCTGGCAGACCGGGCCTCGCGTCGAACCACTTATCTGCTCGGTGTTCTGCTTCTTGGCACCGGCTATTCGGTTCTCGGGCTGACCCGCTCACTTTACCCGCTGTTCGCGGCAGCATTTCTTGCCGGCACCGGCAGCGGCGCAATGATGGTTTCGGTTCTGCCCTATCTGCAGGAAAACGGCAGACACCGCCAGCGCAAATATATTTTCAGCGTTAATGTCACCCTGATGTGGATAACCAGCGTTTTTGCCGGTTTTATCGCCGGCTGGCTGCCCAGAATATTCAAGCTGCTCAACCCCGAAAGCGCGGCTTCCGATGCTGACCGGCTGCAATATTCGCTCTGGGTCGGTATTATCTTTATCTTCTTTGCCCTGATACCCTCATTCGGAATGGCCGGCAAAAACGAGCATGCCAGCGAAAAAAAAGAGCCGCACCATGATAATTCCGGCAAAGCCCCGCTCGAAACGCCCTGGCTGCTGATCGGCCGCTTTGCGTTCTGTAACGCTCTGATCGGCTTCGGCGCCGGTATGATCGTGCCGTATTTCAATCTGTATTTCCGTGACTGGGTCGGGTCGAGCATTCCGCAGATCGGCTTCGTCTTCGCCCTTGGCCAGTTCGGCACCGCCCTCGGCTCGATTCTTTCGCCGGCAATCGCCGGTCGATTCGGCCTCATTCGCGGCGTTGTCTACTCGCAGCTTTGTTCGCTGCCATTCATGGCGCTGATGGCATGGCGGCACGAGTTCTGGGTCTGCGCCGTCTGCTTCGTTTTCAGGGGCGCTTTCATGAATATGTGCGTGCCGATGCGCCAGGAAACAATGATGGAAATCATTCCGGCCGAACTGCGCTCGCGGGCTTCGGCCGTCGACAGCATGTCATGGAACCTGACCTGGGCTTTCGCGATGTTCTTTTCGGGCGGGGTAATCAAGAACTGGGGCTACGATGTTTCGCTGCTGATCGCTTTTGCCTGTTACCTGGCCTCGGCGCTCAGCTATCGTCACATGTTCAACTCCTGGAAACACCTCAGCCGCAACCCGCGCCGCCGATAAATCCGTTGATGGCACCGCCCGTTCGCTGATTAAGCCGTAAAAGCACGCCGGGCGGGTCAGGCCCGGCCCAGCAGCTTATACACCGAAGCCGGCAGGCTTTTTCCCTTGATCTGAACCGGATCGGTCTTTTCGAGCTGCAGTCGTGCGGCAAAACCTGACGGAATCTGATCAACCGTGGCCTGACTCAGAATGATGTCGTGGTCAAAGTTTTTCGAAAGCGATTCCATGCGCGAGGCGACGTTGACCGTGTCACCGATTACCGTGTATTCAAAGCGTTTTTCGGTGCCGATGTTGCCGGCGACGAGATTGCCGGTGTTGAGGCCGACCCCGAAGCGCACCGGCATTTTCAGGCGCCCGGAAGCATTGAGTTCGGCGAGACGCTGGCGCATGCCCAAAGCCGCATTGATCGCATCTTCAACGTGGTTGTCGGAGCCGAGATGCGGCGTAAAAATGGCCATCACGGCGTCACCGATGAATTTGTTGATGACGCCGTGGTTTTCCATGACCGGTTCGGTGATGTAGCTGAAGTAGGAATTGAGCATGCTGACGACCTCTTCTGGCGACATCTGCTCGCTCATCGTCGTGAAATTGCGAATATCGGAAAACAGCACCGTGGCGGCAATGTTTTCGCCGCCGAGCGAAACCTTGCGGTTCTCGATGAGATGGCGGGCAATTTCGATCGACACGTATTTGCCAAAGGTGTCTTTCAGCTCTTCGCGCTCTTTAATCTGGTCGACCATGCAGTTGAAGTGGAGCTTCAGGCGCCCGATTTCGTCGTTGAAAAATACCGAAGTCTTCACGTTGAAATCACCATCGGCGAGGCGCTGCATTTTGTCGCCAAGCACATCGAGCGGCTGCTGAATCGACTTGAACAGCAGCTGCATATTGCCGATGAGAAAAGCCGCCGAAGTAACGATGAGAATCAGGCCGTTCATCTTATATTCGGCCAGATAGAAGTAGTCTTTGTGAATACAGGCAGCAAGAATTGCCATCGGCAGCAACACGAGAAAAATCATCATACTGACGAGCTTCATGTAGATGCTGAAGCTCGAACGCCCGGCGGGTTGACCGTTGCGGGCGAAAAGGCCACTTACATAAAGAAACAGCGAAGGCTCGAGAAACAGGTAGAACAGATAGCATTCGATCACCCACCAGAAAAGGTGGTAACCGACAGCAACCGGAAGATTTTCCGGCAGCGTGTGTTTAAAAGTCGATGAAATGAACCAGATCAGGTGTGCAAAGATAAAATACGAAAATACGGCGCGGTAAAAGTTGTTGTAACGTGCCTCGGCAGCAGACCGCTGACTCTCATCGCCTTTTTTTATAAAAGCGAACAGGGGCCGCAGCCAGAAATACAGAAGCAGAATCGAGAGCAGTCTGATGCCGGCCGTATAGAATTCGCCCTTGATGTGAAGCTTTACATCGTCACTCTTTTGAGTGATTTCAATTTTTCCCTGAGTGCCTGGCGAAAACATGCGGCGATCGGCAATTGCCTGCTGAATCAGCGAAGAGTTGGCTTCACCGCTCTCGCGGGCGATCTGCACTGCCTTTGAGTTATCAACCAGAAAGGCCATGAGAAAGGAATTGGAATAGAATTCGGCAAAAATTGAAATCAGTATGAATGGCAGCAGAATTGTGTTAAAAAACGTGGCCCGCCGCGCAAAAGAATTAGACGGTTTATTGCCGCCGCCAGCAGAGCCTGTGATCGGCTGAACAGGTTGTGCACCATATGAAGGGTCGACCTGGCTGTTCTCGCTCATAACTCTTTCTCCCCCAATTCTGTCATTGATTACTTCAAAACTGAAATCTGGTTAACCGTTTCAGCGGCCAGACTTCTTTATGCAACCTATCAATAATGCTCGACCGCATGGAATTTAGAAGCTACACGAACCTGTAAAAGCTGTTTCAGGGCTTTTCAGATTCAAGCTTTTCGATGGCTTCTCTTGTGTGCAGAGGACTCAGCATTGCTGCCCCGACGCGGCCTTTTATCGCCGCACCTTTGATTTGATCGAGAGCTTTACGGTCAGAACCGGCCAGAACGGCAGCCTCTGAGGCAAGGCGATTAAATTCGAGCACTGACGCATCGAGGCGGCGGTAATACATGTCGATTTCAGTTCCGGCGTGGCAGTTGCGGCATGAATTCTGCATCAACATGCGTTTTTCGCCCCAGTTTTCTGTATGCGCACTCTGCATGGCGGCCATTTTCCAGGAAAGGCGTTCGCCGGGATTGTGAGTGGCCGTAGCGTTAGCAGATGCCGGAGCAATGTGACAGACAAAGCAGTCTGGGCGCTTCAGCGGCGTTTCGACCGGAACCAGCTGTTTGCGGTTAAAGTCGGTGCTGGCACTCGTCAGATGCCAGTCGGTGCCGTGGCGCGAGGCTTTCCAGGATTCATAAGCAGGGCCGGTGTCGCCGCGGTGACATCGGCCGCAGGTTTCCGGGCTGCGCGCCCGTTCGAGCGAGTCATCGTGATGACCGTGGCAGGCGGCGCAGTTGCCGCGGCTGCCGTCGGTATTGATGCGGCCGATACCATGGTTCGGCCAGGTATGGTTCAATGGCCGGCCGCGTTTCATCTGCAGTTCGTTACCGTGACAGATGGCGCAGGTGCTTTCGAACAGCGCCGGTGAACTGGTGCGCAGTGGCTGATTTCTGATCGTTTCGAAAGCCATGGCATGACTGGAAGAGGCAAAAGATGCATATTGCGCCGGGTGACAGGTAGCGCATGCAAGTGGCGAAACCGATAACTGCACCGAAAAGCCGAAATGGCCGTTTTTAGCGGCCGGGTCAGCCGGGTTGGCTTTATGACATTCGTAGCAGCCGACGCCGTTGCGGGCGTGCGTGCTTTTTTCCCAGGTTTCGACGAGTTTTATCTGGCGCGAAGCGTGGCAGTTGAGGCAACGTGAGGTTTCGTCGCTGGTAACCACCGAAGAAGTGTAATTGATCTGCACCACCGGCACGACCGGTTCTGCCAGAGATTCAGTATCGGCAGCCCCGGAAGTTGTCTGCGCATTAGCCGGCGAGAAAAGTGTAACTGCAGCAGCGACCAGTGAAAACAGAGCGATCAGAAAACAAAACCTGGCTGGCAGGAACTGTTTCGGTTTTCGGTTATTATCAGGCAATGTTTTCACTCCCCTTTGCGGCTGAAGTTGTCTTAAAAATCGAACGGATCGGTAAATATTCTATCAGAGGCCGTGCCTCCCGCAACAAGAACTTTGTTAACGGCTTCCATCATCGGTTTTGGGCCACAGATGAATGCCAGCAGACCGGAAACCGGCAGGACCGGCAACTTTTCTGCGAGGATCTCATGAATCATGCCCTTCGGGCCGGTCCAGCCGTCTTCAAGCATTGGCCGCCAAAGAGCCGGGAAGTAATGAAAATAGGGGCACCCGCGGGCAAGCGTGCGAAAGAATTCTTCATTGTAGAGGTTTTCGCGGCTGCGGGCACCGTGAAAAAGATAAACCGGAGCAGAGAAACCGGTCGCCTGCAATGCTGCGACCATCGAGCGCAGCGGTGCCAGCCCCACCCCACCGGCAACCAGCAGCAGCGGGCTGGAATGCTGCTTTGGCGACAGGGTCATATCACCGAATGGCCCGGTAACTTCAATCTGGTTACCGGGTTGCATGGCGTGCAGGTGGCTGCTTACCAGGCCCCCGGCAACCAGTTGCACGTCGAGCGAGAAGCTGTATTTTTCGGCCGGTGCTGACGAAATTGAATAGGCGCGCAGAACTCTTTCCCAGGGCTGGTTGAAGACAATCTGCATATACTGTCCGGGCAGAAACTCAAGGGATTTGCCTTCAGGCAGCCTGAAACGCAGAGTTCTGATATCGGCGGCCACCTTTTCGCTGCTTTCGAGCGTGGCCAGATAAGCACCAGCGCCGAGCAGCACGGCCGCGATTTCAACTTTCATATCACCACGCACTTTGGCCTGACAGGCCAGTCGAGCCAGTGCCGCCAGCCGGTCGGCTGGCAGCTGCAACTTTTCAAGCGTAGTTGTCGGGCTGCCGCCTTCGATGACTTTTACTTCGCAGCGCCCGCAGGTGCCTTTGCCGCCGCAGGCGGCCGGCAGAAAAACATTCTGCTGTGCCAGCGCATTCAGCAGACTCTGCCCACAGTCGGCTTCGCGAGGCTGCTCGTTGATCTGCAGTCTGACCCGGCCGGTCTGCCGCAGCAGTCTGCCGGCCAGGGTCAGAGCCCCGCACAGCAGCAGCACGAAAGCATTGATCAGCAGAAGCGTCAGAAGATATTGCATCACAGGTTGCCCCCGTTAAACAGCCCTGCAAGACCGCTGAAGGCCATTGCCATCACGGCGGCAATCAGCATAGTAACGCCGGTGCGGCCGAGATGCGGTGAAACGGCTGCCAGCTCAATACGACGCCGCAGTGAGGCGATCAGACACAGAACCAGTGACCAGCCCAGGCCGCTGCCGGCGGCGAAGGCAAGAGAACTGAACAAATCATATTCGCGAAGCACTGCAAACATTGAAACGCCAAGAATGGCGCAGTTAACTGCGATAAGCGGCAAGAATATTCCGAATGCGGCGTGAACTGCCGGAAAAAACCGGTCAAGAAATTCTTCAAGCAGCTGCGTTACTGCGGCTATGGTTAAAATGAAGAACAGCAGCTGCAGATATTCAAGCCCGAGAGGTGCGAGAATACCGTGAAAGATGGCAAAGTTCGCGGCAACGGTCAGCAGCATCACCAGACTGACGGTAACTCCCATCTGCATGGAAGCTCTGAGGTCTGAAGAAATCGAAATCAGCGGGCAGGTGCCGAGAAAGAAATACAGACCCATATTTTCGGTAATGGCGGCGGTAAAGAGAATGGTGAGCAGTGGCGTGGCCAGTTGGCTTTCCATCAGCTTTCCCTCCCCGCGGCGGCCCGCAGACGGTTAATCAGATAAAGCAACCCGGCAAATACGATGAAAGCACCCGGCGGCGAGTTGAAAACCCGGCAGGCAATGTAAAAATCGGGCATTACTGACAGCCCCCAGAGTGTGCCGTTGCCAAACAGTTCGCGAATACCCGAAATACCGAGCAAAACGAACAGGTAGCCAAGCGAAACTCCGAGAGCATCGCAAAAAGCTTCGGATGGCCGATGCGAGACTGCATATGCTTCGAGGCGACCCATGACAACGCAGTTGGTGACAATCAGGCCGACATAGGGGCCAAGAGCGCGCGCCATGTCTGGGTACCAGGCCCTGAGAAGCTGTTCGACCGAGATTACTACCGTAACGACGACGAGCATATACGAAATCAGCCTGAATCTGAAAGGAATGCGATAGCGCAGCAGCGAAATGGCAAGCGAACTGAACATGGTTGTCGCTCCGACCATGACTGCCATGAAAAGGCGTTCTCGACCCTGAGCGTGACGGCGAGCGTCGAACAAAGGCCAAGCGCCATGACGAAAACCGGGTTTGCCGGCACCATGCCCTGCCAGATCGTTCTCAGGTAATTCATGCGGCACCTCTGAGCTTTTTAAGCTCTGTGCGCGCGCGAGTGAGAATTTTCTCGACCGCTTTCGAACTGGTGGTGGCACCGGTTACCGCATCGAACTGGTTGTCGAGAGCTTTGAATGGAGCGAGAGCAACGCCGGTTGCCGCATTCAGCCCGGTGAATTTTTCGCTGAAATTTTCATCGGTAATCAGACTGCCAAGCCCGGCGGTTTCGTTCTGTTCGACAACATGCAGCCCCTGCAGTCGCTCGTTTCGGGTATCTATGATAAAAACCAGCGTAATTTCGGCCCACATGCCGTTGCCGGTAGCTTCGCAGGCCCACAGTTCGGGGCGGCGACTGCCTTGCCAGAATTTCATGCGACCGCCGGCACGGCGTGTGAAAAGCTGGTTAAAGCGGTCGAGCAGCTGCTCTTCGACCGGCAGGGTTTCCTCGCCTGCGATCTGCAGAATAGCATCGACCGAACGCAGGCTGATTTCGGCGCGCTCGCCGATGGCGGCGCGGGTCATGATAAGCAGCAGCGCGCAAAGCGACGCGAGCAGCAGCATGAATTTAAGGTCTTTTCTGTCGGTGGCTGGCGTCATGGGTTGAACCTGCGCATGATAAGGTCAGTGGCGAGCGGCGCGGAAATCTGCGCCAGCAGAAGCCCATATGCAGGTCCAAGCGGATCAGGCGACCTGAAAACAAAAAGCAGGGCAAAGAAAGCAAACAGCAGACCGCTGACAATCTGGCCCGGTATATCATCAGGCAGAGAATGACGGTCGATAACCGCCACCAGCAGCAATGTCGGGATTATTCCGAGATAAAGCGGGTGCAGGGATGAGATATTCAGGCTGACAGAACCGTTAAAAAGCATTCCCCCCAGTTGCAGCCCCAGCACCGAAGTCATCCACCAGACAGAACGATGCCCGGCAGCCAGCGCAACAACAATCGAGGCCAGCAAAAGTGGCAGTCCAAAGGCAGAACCAGGGATTGCCGGCAGCAGACCGGAAAATGACGCCTGAAAAAGCGCATCGACAGGCACCTCGGCGTAGACCTGCCAGACCGGCATTGCCACAGGCGTGCCTGCGCTCCAGACCGTAAAGCCATCGTATGGGCCTGGCAAGGGTCTGACTGCGTGAAGACTGGCAGTGTGGTCATAACCGACGAGCATGAAAACCACGGCTACGGCGACCGGGTTGAAAATGTGCCTGCCGAAGCCACCAAAGCCATTAAAAACGATAATGTAAGTTGCAACGAGAATGCCGGGAATCAACCAGAGAGGCAGTGCCAGAGGGCAAAGCAGCGGAAACAGCAGAAACAGCGACCAGCCGAAGCGATCAACTGGCTTTTGCACTGGTTCGAAGCTACCGAGAATGGCAGGCGAGCCCGGGTTGCCATGATTCTCTGATTTGACGGGAGTGACAGAATTTTTGAGTGTTTCTGGGTAAGTCGACTTTTCAGAATTTGCGCCAGCTGAGACCGAAGAAGCGCCTGCAGGCTGGCCAACAGCAGCAATTTGTGATTTTGAGCCAGGATCTGGTGAAGGATTATCAGGCACAGCGGGTTTAAAAATCAGAGATAGGAACCAGCAGCAGATACCCGTCGTCATGCTGAGCAGCGCGGCGACTGCGAACTTCTGCCCGAACCTTCCCCATATCTGGAAATAGAGAGGCAATAGCAGAAAGAGCAGCAACAGATTTTCGTGGTCTGAGGCTGGTGAAACTGGAGCTGATGAATTCTGCCGCATGCGATGAGCATAAGTTAAGCGGGCGCCGGCCGTCAAGCACCTGCCTGCCGTCTGCGACCTGTAGCCTGTATATTTTTTGCACATTTTGCAATTTACTCTAAACTTTTCAGGGGGGAGCTGCCGATACATATAAGGGGAAGTGTTTTTTTTCGCTTTCGCGTCATAAGGATGTGCAAACTTACTCAAGGAGGAGTAAACATGGCTATTGCCGCGTCAATTTTATCGCAGCGTTTCATGCGGGCCAGCCGGTTTTCACAGGCAGTCGATTCACTTTTCAAAAAAGACGACACGAAAACTGCCGCCAGACAGTCAGACCTCGAAAAAGACCTGCTCGAACTGTCACCGATGAACCAGATGCGCCAGACCATCACCCGGTTCAGAAGCCAGACCACAGTATCGGAACTGAATCTGAAGCTGACAGTCAGCAGCGACAAGCCGCTCGAAAGCGGCAGCGCCGACCCGAAGCTCGAGCGCGACCTAGATCTGATGCTGCGCATGATCAGCAAAGACGAGAAGGAATACGAGTCGCTGAAAGCACGGTTCGAAAAACTGCTCAACCAGGCCCGTGGCGTCACCACAAGCGGCGAAGACCCGGCACCACCGGTTGCCGCCGCGACATCTGCTGAAGCCGCTGCAGAGTCGAATGCAGCAGTTGGCAGCTCGACATCTGGCACCATCACGACCGGGCAGCAGAGCCAGGCTCTAACGACCGAAGAAATGTCGGCAAGTCTGGCGCGGCGCAATTCGTATGAGCTCAACCTGAAATTCAGGCAGAATACCAGTGTAGAAGAGCGCATTGGTATCAGTCTTGAAGAGCTTGGCATAAAAAAAGTCGACCCGCTGGTTCTTGATCTTGACGGTAAGGGCATTCAACTTACCGAAGCCGGAAAAGGCGCGATTTTTGATGTTACCGCCGACGGCAAACTCGACAGCACCGCCTGGGTCAAGGGCAATACCGCTCTGCTCACCTACGACCGCAATGGCAACGGCGTCGTCGACAACGGCAGCGAGCTGTTTGGCGACCAGAATGGTGCTGCCAACGGCTTTGAAGAGCTCAGCAAACATGATGCGAACGGTGACCGCAAAATTACCATTCTCGATCCGATTTTCAAGGCGCTGAAGCTCTATCGCGACCTTAACGGCGACGGCAAAATGGGCAAAAACGAGTTCAGCAATCTGAGTGAGCTTGGTATCAAGGCTTTGAATCTGAATTTCATGCGCACTTCAGCCGACATCAACGGCAATTCACTGATACTCAACGGCAGTTTCGAGCGCGAAGACGGCTCGACCGGTCAGCTTGCCGACGTGCTGCTTGGCTATCGCACGCTAAAGTGAGTTTCAGGCTCCGGCTCCAGCTCCCGCTGCCAGCATCAGCTGGCGGCGGGAATCTAACAAGTCTGATCAATAACAGCTTAGATAAATGCCTGCCGCAGGAACGAAATGCAAGTCGCCTGTTCTTGAACTAATATGCGGTAGAGACTGGTGTATTCAGCTGAGCGAAACTACCAGACCGACGATGAAAGCCACAATCGCAGCAAAAAACAGCAGCGACAGGACGATGTCCGGCCAGAACTCAGCGTAATAATCTGCGGTTGTCCAGTCGTGGAATTCAACGATCGGGCGGTCGCCGGCTACCGGGGCGTGAGCGACCAGTTCGGGCTCGGAATTGAAAAACTGGCAGCCGACTGCGCCTGCCAGTTTTTCGCTGAGGCGGT
>CAZFUG010000028.1:0-301 GCA_964522035.1 uncultured bacterium | reverse complement strand
CATTGCGTAGACCGATTTGTCACGGGCGCCAGAGATTGAAATCATTCTGCCGTTCTTCAGCAGCATGATGACCTTGTAGGTCCACCAGGTATGAATGCGGGCCCGGTTGCGGATTCCTGACGTGGCGAAAGCACTGATATCGCTGAATGAGGCATATCGCAACCGATAACTCAGCGAGAAAACACTGATTCTGAACCAGAGGGTGCGGGTGTTGCCATCGAAGTCGTAATGTGATCTCAGGCATAGCATCAGAATTACCAGCAGCAACAGTGAAGGCAGACAGTTCATCATCAGTGCTGTG
>CAZFUG010000027.1:0-28757 GCA_964522035.1 uncultured bacterium | reverse complement strand
CTAGCTCTGATGTTCGCCGGTATTTTCAGCCTGATTACAGTTCTGGCCATAGCGACCGATTTCATGCGGCCGGAAGGCTTTTCGACAACGCCGCAGATCCGCAAGGAAAAGAACATTCGCGAGCGCAGTGTCTATACGCATGGCGGGCACCGCGGCTTCATGCACGGCAAGTAATTTTATCTGTGCCTGGCGCAGATCATCATAATTAAATTCTGGAGCAGAAAAAACACATGGGAACCAACATAGCAGAACTTTCGGCCGGCCCGATTCTTTCGACGATTGCCTATTCGCTGATCGGCCTGGTAATTTATATCATCGCTTTCTGGTTAATCTGCAAGATTTCTCCATTTTCGGTGCGCAAGGAAATTGAAATCGACCAGAACACCTCGCTTGGCATTATCATTGGTTCGGTAATGATCGGCCTTTCTATCATCATCGCTTCAGCCATGCACTGATTCACCGCACTTTCGTTTAAAAACGGGCTTTCTATTATCTGAAAGCCTGAAAGGTCAAAATTTTGCAGGTTTTTCTACTAACAGCGGTATTTCTCATTGCCGTCTGCGGACTGGTCTATCAGCTGCTGGCAGGCACCATTTCGAGTTATCTGGTCGGAGACTCTGTCTATCAGTTTTCTCTGGTTATCGGCCTGTTCATGAGTTCGATGGGGCTCGGCTCATTTCTGTCGCGCTTTATCAATGACAAGCTCCACGACTGGTTTGTGCTTGTCGAAATTCTGACCGGCATGGCCGGTGGCCTCAGCTCAATTGTGCTTTTTGTAGCTTTTGCCCGCATCGATAATTACACACCATTTCTTCTGCTGGTCTCAATAACCATAGGCACTCTGATCGGGCTTGAGTTGCCGATCATCCTGCGTATTGTCAAAGAACACAACACTCTGAAAATAGTAGTTTCGAATGTCATGACGGTAGACTACGCCGGTGCTCTGTTCGCTTCGTTGCTGTTTCCGATCATTCTGGTACCGCAGCTGGGGCTGGTACGCACGGGGCTGATGTTCGGCACCATGAATGTTGCGGTAGCGGCTTCGGCAATCTATGTATTCAGAGAACGTCTGCAATCGCGCAACAGCCTCATCGCTCTGGCAACAACAGGTATCATTCTCCTTGGCACCTGTTTTGTCTATGCCGACCACATTTCGACCTACACCGAAGATACGCTCTATAAAGACGAAATCATCTATTCGACGACTTCGCCATATCAGCGTGTCGTTGTCACCCGCACCAAAAATGACATTCGCATGTTTATCAACGGCAGCATTCAGTTCAGCAGTCAGGACGAATACCGTTACCATGAAGCTCTGGTTTTTCCGGCGATGGCCTCGGCCCATTCGCGCCGCAATATTCTGGTCATAGGTGGCGGTGATGGCCTGGCCGCCCGTGAAATACTAAAGTTCGCCGAAGTTGAAAAGATCACCATTGTCGATATTGACCCGGCCATCACGACTTTCGCCCGCGACAATCTGCTGATGCGCGGTCTCAATAAAGATTCGATGCGCAATCCCAAAACCTTGATTGTCAATGATGACGCCTGGAAATATCTCGAAAATGTTCAGGAAATGTTTGATGTGATCATCATTGACCTGCCCGACCCCGACAATCTGTCGCTCAGCCGTCTCTATTCAAAAACCTTTTATCGTCTGCTGGCCGGCAAACTTGCGCGTGGCGGCAAGATTGTAACCCAGGCGACTTCGCCTCTCTATGCTCACAAGGCATTCTGGTGTATCTACAACACCTTCGCCGCGATCGAGAACCCGCTGTTTAAAAGCGACACAGCCTCTGAAACCGTTTATCTGCAGCCCGAAGCATATCACTGCTATGTTCCGTCATTTGGCAGCTGGGGGTTTGTCATGGCTTCAAATACTCCTTTCAACTGGCATAATATCGAGATTGGTGTGCCGGCAAGATTTGTGAACAATGATTTTATCAAAGTGATGAACCGGTTCCCGCCAGATATTGCCAGAGTCGAAACCGATATAAATACTATAGATACTCATGTTGTCAAATCATACTACGAAGAAGGCTGGGAAAAATGGGCCCTCTGAAGTATACCAACGGATACAGATGACCAGACCCGATGCAATTCATATCATTGCTGACTTCAGCGACTGCAGGCCAGAACTGCTTGAACGCAGCCATACCGGTGAAATAATTCTGCAGAAAGCAATCGAAACCAGTGGTTTAAGCTGTGTTCTGATAAGGTCGCACCAGTTTGAGCCGTCTGGTTACACAGCGGCAGCTCTGCTGACTGAATCTCATATCACTTTGCATACGTGGCCAGAGCATCTGGCCGTGCAGATAGACATTTTCACCTGCGGCAGTCATGACAAGGCCAGAAAAGCCTATGACAGACTGAAAGCTGAGTTCAAGCCCGGCCATGTTGCAGAAAAAATTCTTTTCCGCCGCCTCGACAGTCTTGCCGAAGCTTGATTTTTAACAGGCGCCAGTTAAGCACCAACAGTTGATTTTCGGTTGCTTTTTCGCCAAAAAAAACATAAGCTGTACAATGAAATAACTGGAGGAACTATGAGAAACTGGGAAAATTACATTTACGGCTTTGCCGCTGCAGCCCTGGGTGCGATGGGTTTTCTTTTTCTCATTCTCGGGGCTGGTTGTCTACTTGGCTCGTTTGCAGCAATTGTTGTAACTATCAAGAAAAAAACAGGCTTCCAGCTTTTCTGAATATTAAAAGCTGATTTGCATGCTCGCATTATCTGATATATTTCTTCTGTTGCCAGGCTACTACGTCTATCTGGGCGGAGTGTGTCTGGTAATTCTTGGCGCTCTGCTCAATTCGACTTCTTCACCTGTAAAAGAACAGCTGAAGCTGAACTGGCTGACCCCGGGGGTTTTTGCCCTCGGGCTGGGCAGAATTCTGCTGGCTTTCGATTCTCTTTTCCCGGAAAGTATCTTTCTCTGGTTTGAGGCTTTTACCCAGCTCACAGGCGCACTTTTTCTCGCAGAATTTTTCAGAAGAACCTGGTTCGGCGAAAACGAAACACTGCCGGCGTATCTGCTCCATATACCGCTGGCAGCGATAATTGCGGGACTCTACCTTGTTTCCGGCGGGCATGCCAATGCCGCACTGTTAGCTTTTTTCTTCGTTGTCAAATGTGCAGCACTGACTGCCGGCCTTAAACTTGCAGGAAAACTTGCAACAGAAAACCGTCTGGTTGCGACTTCCGGCTTTATACTCGCGTTTGCTGCAGTCTGTTTTCAGACTTTTTTGCGTCTCGCAGCAATCAACCGCGACAACAGCCTGATGCAGCTGCCTGACAAGCTCATTAATCTGGCCCTGCACCTGGATCTGTTAACTCTGCTCGGTATATCAACAATGGTTATTGCCGTCAGATATCTTCGCGAAAAAACCGGAAAAATTTCGGCACAGACTTCTTTTGGGCGTCTGGCTCCTGCGGTTATTTTTATTTCGATAATCACCGTGACCGTATTTGGTCTGCGTCTGTCGCACTCAATGGCTCTGCAGCAGAATCAGCATGCAACCCTGACTCTTGAGAAGGCAATTCAACTGCTTTCCAAGATTGTTGACCAGCGCTTCGCTTTTGCCTCAACCTCTTCAGTAATAATGGGTTCAGCCCCGGTCATGTCAGATTATTTTATCAGCCGCACCCCCGAAAATCTGGGGCGACTGAACATTTATTTAAAAAACTTCACCGCCAACAACCCTGGAGCCATATGTTATGTAATGGATCTGAACGGCATCGTTCATGCTTCATCAGACCTTGAGCATCTTTTTATCGGCAAAGACCTGTCATTCCGGGACTATTTCAAGTCAGCGGCTCAGGGTAAATCAGGGGTTCAAATCGATATAGGCGTTCTGACCAGCACCCTTGGCTTTTATTCAAGTTATCCGATACGTGGAGCAGATAATCAGGTAATTGGAGTTTGTGCCGTCAAGCGCAATCTCGATGACCTCGACAAAACCCTGCGACTTTATCACCCGGCCATGATCGTCGATGCCACCGGCACCGTTTTTCTTTCGAGCGATTATGCGTATCTCGGTCGCAGAGTTGCAATCTCCGAAAAGTCTGCCAGAATAATCGAACCTCTCAAAGATTTTCCTGAGCTGAAGTTTCCTGAAATAGAGGCTTCACGTTACCTGCTCGCCATAGAACCTCTGCAGACACTTAACAGTAAGGTTCTTATGCTTATGGAATCGAATGTTCGTAACAATCAGGTCTGGGTGCTGATGGTAATCCTTCTGATTGTTGTTATTTTCGTGGTTATTCTTAATGGCATTACACGCACTGCAGAAGCGATGCGCTCGCTTGAGATTGCCCAGAACCGTTTTAAAACCCTTTTCGATAATGCCCCCGAAAGCATTTTTGTCGTTTCTCTGGTGACGTTGAAAATAATTGAAGCCAACCAGAGCATGCTGCGCCAGTTTCAACTGACCCAGTCAGCGATCGGCATGAATTATTTCGATCTGATGCCGACGAAAAAGCACAACCTTACCAATTCCTGGCACAGTGCCTCGAAAAAAATGTTCAAGCATGAGCGCGAATTCAGAAAGCAGAACGGTGAGGTTTTTTCGGCCGAGGTCACCGGTGCAATCATGGAATTTAACAGAGAAAAGGCTCTGTTGCTGATTCTTCATGACATTACCATGCACCGTGAAATCGAATCGCGTCTCAGAGACGCCAAGAATGCCGCCGAAGAGGCCAACGCCCTTAAAGGTCGTTTCTTTGCAAATGCAAGCCATGAAATAAGAACACCGATGACCGCAATCATAGGCCTGACAGAGCTTGCGGCTTCGAACTGCGCCGATGAGCGCCAGAAACACATGCTTGAACTGATCAGGTCTTCAAGCAAATCAATGCTGACACTTCTCAACGATATTTTCGACCTGGCGCAGATAGCCTCAGGAAAGCTCACCTTCAACCCGGTTCTGTTCAACCTGCACCTGCTGCTTAAAGATCTCGTCGAAATCATTCAGTTTCAGGCCGAAAAAAAGGCAGTCCGCGCAGTTCTGAAAATCAGCCAGGATGTGCCGGAAATGGTTATCTCAGACCCCGACCGCATTCGCCAGGTTCTGCTGAACCTGCTTGCCAATGCCATTAAATTTGCTCATCACGGCGAAGTACGATTGAATTCCTCGCTTTTAAAAACCTCACAATCGGCTTGCATCATTGAGTTTTCGGTTTCCGATTCCCGGGCCGGAAATTCCGAACAGATGCAGAAAAACCTTTTTGGCGCCTTTGTTTTCAACGACCCTTATATAAAAGATGAAAAGCGTGACAACAGCCTGGGACTGTCGATCAGTAAACAGCTGATCGATCTCATGGGCGGCAAAATCAGAGTAGAAACTAACGTCGAAGAAGGCACCACCTTCATTGTGTCAATTCCGGTAACCGTAAAAACACCCACAGCAGTTCAGGCGCCGGAAGCGACTGCAGCCATAAGTCTTGCAAGAAATGGCCGGCCCCTGAATTTTCTCATAGCGGACGATAATGAAATCAACCTTTTCCTGGCAAGCTCAATAATCGAAAAGTTCAACGGCACTTCGGTATGTGTAAACGATGGCATTGAAGCCATTACAGCACTGAAGAACAACAATTTCGACGCTGTACTGATGGATATTCAGATGCCGCGCATGGACGGCATTGCGGCGCTGAAAGAAATCCGCAAAATGCCTGGGCCAGCAGCAGAAATACCTGTCATCGCTATCAGCGCTTTCGCTTCAGAACAGGAAAAAGCCATGGCCCGGGATGCCGGAGCCCAGAGCTACATCAGCAAACCCTATTTTCCTGAAGATCTGCTGAAAGCAATCTCTGAACTTTTCTCAGACAAAACAGGCAAAGAGCCAGCTCAGACCTCTAAGACCGAAGAAGTCATTGTAAAAGAAGCAACCGGCGGTCTTAAGCAGATCAACCGCAACGAGCTTGAATTGCGCGTTCTTAAAAAGCCCGAAAACATTCTGCAGATAAACGAAATCTTTCAGAGACGCTCAGGCATACTGCAGAAGGATCTCGAAGACTGCGTCAGCACATGCAGTTGCGATCGACTGCGTGAGACGGCGCACTCAATAAAGGGGCTCGCCGGCATGCTTGCCGCTACCAATGCGTTTGAACTGGCAAGAGAAATTGAATTTCTGAGCCGCGACGGCAAGTTCGACCAGGCCGCGACTCACATACCGGAACTTAAAAAATTCCTCAACGAAATCGCTGAAGACCTCAATCTTCTTAAAAGTGAAATCGAGCAGAAGTGACTCTGACATACTGCCTGCCAGCAATTACACATTCTTATTCTCACTGCGTAAAAACATAACCGGAGAAGCGCGACTGATGGGGCTGCCCCGACCGCGCCAGCGATAAATTTTGCATATACCCCTGTTTAATTCAGCCAACAATTATTATCAGAAAGTGTTTGGTGGGCGGGTACAGAAAATACCCGTCGATGCCGGGTTTTCGTGCCCGAATCGTGATGGCACCCTGTCGAAGGCCGGCTGCATCTATTGCAGCAACAGAAGCTTTTCGCCGTTTTATGTCACGGCAGAAAAAACCATCACCGAACAGCTGCATTCAGGCATCAGATTTTTTTCGGGCCGTTACAGCTGCAGTCGCTTTTTTGCCTATTTTCAGGCATTTTCAGGAACTTCTGCACCGGTTGAAACTCTGCGCCGGCTCTATCAGGAGGCTTTGTCGGTCGAAGGCATCGAAGGTCTGATTATTGCAACAAGACCCGATTGCCTTGGTGAAGAAGTGATAGACCTTCTGAAGGAAATCTCCAGCAATGTCTATCTCAGGGTCGAACTCGGGATCGAAGCTTTTGAAGACAAAGTTCTGCAAAGAATCAACCGTTGCCATAATGCTCAGGTTTCTGTGGATGCTCTTACCAGACTGCAGCAGGCCGGAATAGAAACCTGCGTTCATCTGATCTTCGGATTACCTGAAGAAAGCCAGCAGGCTCCAGAAAACAGTGCCAGAATTGTATCTGAATCGAAGGCACGCTTTGTTAAACTGCATCATCTACAGATAATAAAAGATACTGCCGCAGCCGACATGTTTAAAACTGTTCCTGAGATGTTTCAGCTTCATACTCCGACGAGTTACGTCTCTCTACTCACCCGTTTCATCAGTAATCTGTCAGCCGATGTTCATATAGAGCGTTTTTTGAACAGGGTGCCGGAAGAATTTCTTATTGCACCGCGCTGGGGGGGAATCACTGAAACAGAGTTTCGGCAATTGCTTGAGAAAGAACTGACAGCGCAAAATCTCTGGCAGGGAAAATCCCGCAGTATTACCCGACCAGATTTTTCATAGCTGCAGCTAAAAACTGGCAATGATCTGCTGGAATTTCAGCACAATGGGTCATTTTTTCACTATGCTGTTATCTTAATGCCTTTACACTGGCCATTTTAAGCTAAATTTTCCCGCGCAACATGTCGAAAGAATGGTACATATCTTGCTTGTTATAAATCAGACAGAACAAAAGCTGGTGAATGAAGTATGCAGAAAACTACCTTGATAATTCTGTTGTTAATGGCCTCTCTCTGCTCAGGCCTGGCGCTTTCTCACGAAAACATCAGCGCCGGCAGTCTTTTCCAATTCATCGCTTCGCTTTATGCACCTTCAGATCCGCGTCAAAATGACCGGGTGATGACCTTCGGAGAAGAATTCCGCCCCGAAGTGAAAGCCGCTAATATTCCGCAACCAACCTACTTAAAATAACCTCAACCCGTATCTGTTCTTTTTCTTTAAAAATGGCCGCAGACAGCGGCCATTTTTTATCTCTGTCAATAAAAAACACATCTGGTACGATGCGATGGGATTCCGGCATATTTTTCTTCAAGGCCGCGGTTCCATAGCAGGTAGTCAAGGCCCTGAGAGCTCACTCCGATATTTCGGACAGAAAGTTCTTCGCGCATGAGTTCAACCGCGTGCACGCAGCAGGCCCTCAGCTCAATTTCTTCTTCGGAACCCGAAGCAAGGGGCTGCCCTGAATTAATCATCGCTGCAAGAGAATCACTGTATTGCAGTATGCCATCAATCATCAAAACATGTGGCACGAGGTTATCAGCAAAGATGGTCAATTCTCTGATGTCGTCAAATCTGCCATAGCCCGTGCCGTTGAAAGCAATATGCAGATCAGAAGCCGTTATCTGCAGCCTTTTTAAAAGATAGACATCCCGGCCCGCATACGGAAAAATATCACGATAGAATGGCATCTTTAGAAGCCTGTTACCAAGTTCAGCGGCTGAGTAACCTGAGCTCAAAACCAGTTCACGGCACGAACCCGAAAAATCGCGCTGCAGTAGATCACCAAAATCGCGCAGGGCCGCGGCAAAAAGGGTCATCAGCTGCAGAGCTGCTGAATTATCAGGGTTCTGGCCGAAAACACGACAGCACTCTTCGGCACTCATCTGTTGCAAAAAAGCCGCAGGGTAGCTTCCCCGAGCGATAAAATCACGCTTAAGACGCGAAGCGATCGTAAAATAGCCATTTGTACAGCCAGGCTCAAGATCGAGTTCATTGAACCAGCCAGAACCGAAATTTATGCAGTCGAGCACGAGAAAATAGACCAGAGCTGCTTCGGGGTCGTCGCAGAAATGGTTTTCCGTATCCATAACCGGGTTCAATGCCTTTTCAATGGGAAGGGAGGCGACATAGTCACCAATAAGCTCGCGATTGATTCTGACTGAACGTGCCAACCCGGCCACGCGGGCGCAGCTTTCCCTGACAAGAGAAAAAAGACGGTTTTTCATGAGGTTCTCCGCAACTCCAGGAATTGGAACCCATTGTACCGCCGCCTCGAAACTTTCTCAACATTTTTTAAACTGAAGTTCAGATCGCATTAAATGGTTGCCACTTACGGACCATGGCGACATGCAACCAGCAAGGTCACAGGTTTTGATCTCGATTATTCAGACCACGGCCTTCTCTATAATGATTTCTGGCTGCTCAAAGACCAGTCAGGCAGATAGACTTATTGCCGACCTGCTGTTATAATGCGTCTCAATTCAAACTGAGGCGCATTTTTCATGTCTGAAACGAACAGAGACCGAATTTTTGCGGAAATAATTGAAAAACCCGCTGATTTTGTTTTTGACGACAGGGTTGCAGCTGTATTTCCCGACATGCTGAAAAGATCTATTCCTGGCTACCCGGCGATTATCAACATGATCGAAACCCTTACCGCCCGCTATGCCCAGCCTGGCTCAAACCTTTATGACCTCGGGTGTTCACTCGGCGCCAGTTCGCTGGCCATGCTCAACGGCCTGAAAGTTAAAAACTGCCGGATTGTCGGCATCGACAATTCCAGTGCGATGATCGACCGCTGCCGCCAGATTGCCAGTCGACCAGAAGACGCTGCCAGAATGGAATTTATCTGCGCCGATGTCAACAGCTGTGAATTCAGCAACGCATCGGTGGTGGTAATGAACTTTACACTGCAGTTCATAGACCCTTCGCAGAGGCGGCCGCTTCTCGAAAAAATCGCTTCCAGAATGCTGCCTGGCGGCATTCTGATCCTTTCAGAAAAAGTTAAGTTCAATAATCAGCATGTTAATGAGCTCCTGATCGACGTGTATCATGCCTTTAAAAAGGCCAACGGCTACAGCGATCTCGAAATAAGCCAGAAACGCAATGCTCTCGAAAATGTACTGATTCCTGAAACCATTGAAACCCACACACAGCGTCTGCTCGATTCAGGCTTCAGCAGTGCCGATGTCTGGTTTCAGTGCTTTAATTTCATGTCGATGCTTGCAATCAGATGACCAGTCGCTTCGATTTTTCAGAATTTTATCGGGCACTGAACCGCCATGGGCTGCAAAAATGGCAGAATCAGCTGCAAGCCGCCATTGAAACCTCATTAAACAAGCCAGACGGCAATCTTCCGGGCTGGCTGAGTGCGCTGCAGATGCTTCCAGAACTGACTGACTGCATGGCTGAAAATGACCGCAGAGTTGTTTCAGCCGTCAGCACCGAAACCATATCAGCCGAACAGGCTGAAACGCTCAAGCAGGCACTTCTTCAACTGCAGCCATGGCGCAAAGGCCCATTTGACATCTGCGGAACTTTTATCGACAGTGAGTGGCGCTGCGACATGAAATGGGAAAGGGTCGCGCCTCACATCAGCAGTCTGCAAGGTCGCAAAGTTCTCGATGTTGGCTGCGGCAACGGCTACTACCTTTTTCGCATGGCTGGTGCAGGAGCAGCTATGACCATCGGCATCGACCCATCAATGCTTTTTCTGGCGCAATTTATGGCTGTGCAGAAATATCTCAAAACAGCAGACACTTTTCTTCTGCCGGCAGGGTTCGAAGATCTTCCGGAAAATATGGAAGCTTTTGACACGGTTTTTTCAATGGGAGTTTTTTACCACCGCCGCTCGCCCTTTGATTTTCTCAGAAGCCTGAAAATGCTGCTGCGCCGTGGAGGCGAGCTGGTTCTCGAAACTCTCGTGATTGCCGGCGATGAGAATCAGGTGCTTGTACCTCAGGACCGCTACGCAAGAATGAACAATGTCTGGTTCATTCCCTCGGTGCCGGCTCTGTGCAAATGGCTTACAAAAGCCGGCTTTGCCGACGTCAGAATTGCCGACGCGACAAAAACCACGGTTGAAGAACAAAGAGCCACAGCCTGGATGCCAGGAGAGTCACTTGAAAAGTGTCTCAACCCGGAAAACCCAGACCTGACAATTGAAGGCCTGCCTGCCCCCGTGCGAGCAGTGGTCATTGCCACCCGACCCTAGAGGTGTACCCCCTCTTGACAAAATACCGCAAACTTGGCATAAGCAAAGGTAGGAGTCTGTTTATTTTTTAATTTTTCTTTGTATACAAAGGAGAATGAAAGGTGAAAATTCAGAAACCAGAAAAAAAAGTGCTGAAAAAGATGAAGAGAGAATACGATGATTTCGACTTTATCAATGAGCCCCGCAGGTCGAAAGCCAAAAAACCCAGACGCGGGCATAAATTTTTTACAGACGACAACGAAGAATTCGATTATCATATTAGTGAAGAGTAATAGCTGACCTAATAATCGCCTGCAAGTTTCCTGAAAGGAAGTATCATTTCAATGCGATCGAAGAAACTTACCATTGCCGCACTGGCGGCAGGGTTCTTTGCCATGTCACTGACCTCTGTTTCTGCTGCATTCTTTTCCGGTATGATAACTGTCTCCCGCGATGCCAGCAGGCAGATCAGTGGTGCTGTCCTTCAAACCAATAACCGTGATGGCGCAGGCAATCCGGTAACATATGCGCTGGTAATGGATGAAAACGGCAAGGCCATTGCCGAGCAGTATGAAAACAAAGACATCAAGATCGAAGGTACGCTTGTAGGCAAAGAAATCAAGGCTGATACCTGGGAAAGTGTTGCAGACGGTTCATCCGGATCTTCTTCTTCCGGAAGCTCGGATTCCGGTGACTCTGGCTCAAGTTCTGGCTCTGATTCAGGTGATTCGGGTGATTCGGGTGATTCTGGAGACTCGGGTGATTCAGGCGATTCAGGCGATTCTGGTGATTCTGGTGACTCGGGCGACTCGGGTGACTCTGGAGACTCAGGCGATTCTGATAAACCTGACGATTCCGATAAACCGGATGATTCTGGGGATTCTGACAAGCCGGATGATTCTGGTGACTCGGGCGACTCTGGAGACTCAGGTGACTCTGATGACTCGGGCGATTCAGGAAATTCTGACGACTCTGATTCCGGCAATTCCGATGATTCTGGGGATTCTGGTGATTCGGGTAATTCAGACAGCGGCGGTGATGATTCTGATGCAGAATCTTCGGCTTCTGACAGCTCATCTGACGACAGTTCTTCTGACGACTGACTTTAAAACAACTGAAAATCCCCCGGTAACGGGGGATTTTTTTTTGCAGAAAGAAACTGAAGTTTGTGATAGCATTAACAAAGCTACGGCTGATTTGCCCTGCAAGTGGTTCAGCACTTGATTCGCAGCTTGTTTTACCTCATCAGAAAGCAGATATCAGGAGGGAAGGAATAATGTACGACGCACCGAAGCTCAATTTAAAGAAAAGCATTGCCGAATTCGAACACGGCAAGACCTGCACCCCGGGTGGTGTTCTCGGTATCAGACGCCCATACAATTTTGTCGAGGGTGAATACCCCATTTATTTTGATAACGGCAAAGGCGGCAGAATAACCGATATCGACGGCAACGAATATCTGGACTATCTTTGCGCTTACGGCCCTATCATCATCGGTCACCGCGAAGAAGAAATCGACAATGCCGCAATTGATCAGATGCGCAACAAGGGCTTCTGTTTTTCTCTCACCCAGCCGATTCAGAACCAGCTGGCAGTCAAGCTGAAAAGCCTGATCAAATGTGCCGAAATGACCGTTTTCGTCAAAACCGGTTCTGATGCTACAACTCTCGCAACCCGTGTTGCCCGTGGCTACACCGGCCGCAACAAGATCATACGCTGCGGTTACCATGGCTGGCACGACTGGTGCGTCGAAGTAAAGGGTGGCGTTCCGGCCAAACTCTATGAAGATGTTTATGAATTTCACTACAACCATCTCGAAGAGCTTGAGACTCTCATGAAACAACATGGCGACCAGACAGCCGCCATTATCGTCACCCCAATCGGCCACCCTCTTGCCGAGCAGGTTGAATATCCGAAACCCGGCTTTCTTGAAGGCGTAAGAGCTCTGGCCGATAAATACGGCGCGGTTCTCATTTTTGACGAAATCCGTTCCGGCTTCAGAGTTCATATCGGTGGCGCCCAGACTCTTTTCGGTGTTACCCCCGACCTGTCGACCTTTGGTAAAGCTATGGCCAACGGTTACCCGATCGGCGCCTGCGTCGGCAAAGCCCAGTTCATGAAGAAAATCGAAAAGGAAGTTTTCATTTCATCGACTTTCTTCCCGAACAGTCTTGAATTCGCCGCGGCCCTCAAAACCATTGAAATGCTTGAACGCGACAAGGTTCTCGATGTAATCAAAGCGAAGGGCGAATGGTTCAACGCTGAGCTCGGCAAGGTTCTGGCAAAGCACAAAGTTTCGACCGGCGCTTCACCGGTGCCGCAAATGCCTTTCGTCACTTTCAACAAAGACGAGTCGAAAACCTACAAGGCAAAGCGCGTCGACTTTTATACGCAGCTGATCAGACGCAAGGTGTTCCTGCAGCCGTATCACCATGGTTATATATGCTACCGGCACACCGACGAAGATCTCAAATACACGCTCAAAGCCATTGACGAATCACTCTCGTTCGTCGACGAAAAGAAATACTGAGGCAGGGAAACATGGAAAAACTCATCATTACTGCCGCCATCTGCGGCGCTGAAGTAACCAAAGAAAATAACCCGGCGGTACCTTACACAATCGCCGAACTGGTGCGCGAAGCCGAATCAGCAGTCAAAGCCGGCGCATCGATCATTCATCTGCATGTGCGCGAAGACAACGGCACTCCGACGCAGAGCCGCGAACGCTTTCGTGCCGCGATCAATGCGATTCAGGAACGCTGCCCGAAGGCCATCATTCAGCCATCTACCGGCGGCGCCGTCGGCATGTCGAACGAAGAACGCCTGCAGCCGGTCGACCTGAAACCGGAAATGGCCACCCTCGACTGCGGCACCGTGAACTTCGGCAATGACGATATCTTTGTCAATTCTGAAAACACGATCATCGCCTTCGGCAAAAAAATGCTCGAACTTGGCGTCAAGCCTGAAGTCGAAGTATTCGACAAGGGCATGATCGACACCGCGATCAGGCTGCAGAAAAAGGGTTTCATTGCGTCACCGATGCATTTCAATTTCGTCATGGGCGTTACCGGCGGTATCAGCGCCAGCGTTCGCGATGTGGTTTACATGCAGGGCAGCATTCCGGCCGGCAGCACCTTCACCGTTTCAGGTATTGGCAGATCGCAGTTTCAGATGGCCACCACCGCAATTCTGCTCGGCGGCCATGTCAGAGTCGGCTTCGAAGACAACACTTACCTGTCGAAGGGTGTTCTCGCTACTTCTAACGGCGAACTGGTCGCCAAAGCAGTGTGCATAGCCAAAGAACTCGGCCGCGAAATCGCGACTCCCGAAGAAGCACGCGCTATTCTCGGCCTAAAACCCCGCTGAGTAAAATAAAAAGGAAAGGCTCAACTGATGTTTGACAAGATTATCAACAGAAATGACTTTACCAGCCTGATCAAAGACGGCATGGTCATCATGGTTGGCGGTTTTCTTGGTTGCGGCACTCCCGAAACGCTGATCGATCTTATTCTCGCCAGCGGTGCCAAAAACCTGACTCTGATCTGCAACGACACTTCATTCGTCGACCGTGGTGTTGGCCGCCTGGTTGCCGCAAAGCAGGCTGCCAAGGTCATCACCTCGCATATCGGCACCAACCCTGAGACCGGCAGGCAGATGGTCGAAGGCACCCTCAATGTCGAACTGGTTCCGCAGGGCACTCTGGCTGAACGCATCAGATGTGCCGGCGCCGGGCTTGGCGGCGTGCTGACACCTACCGGCGTCGGCACCGTCGTCGAAGAAGGCAAGCAGAAAATCACCATCGACGGGCACGAATATCTGCTCGAACTGCCGTTGCGTGCAGATCTGGCCATTATCAACGGCAGCAGTGTCGACAAGGCCGGCAATGTTGTATATAACGCAACTACCCGCAATTTCAACCCGCTGATGGCAATGGCTGCCAGCGTTGTCGTGGTTGAGGCTGAAAAACTGGTTGAACCAGGCCAACTGGTGCCCGAACTGGTAATGACACCGGGCCCACTGGTCACCCACATTTTCAAATCCGAAAAACGCTGACGGGCAAGGAGCAACAAGATGATCGAAGATATCGAACTGGCCAAAAACATTATCGCGAAGCGAATCGCCCGCGAATTCAAGAATAATCAGCTGGTTAACCTGGGCATCGGCCTGCCGACCATGGTCGCCAATCATATTCCGCAGGGCGTAAACGTCATTCTGCAGTCTGAAAACGGCATGATCGGCATGGGTCCCGCCCCCGAACCAGGCAAAGAAAACCCTGAACTCACCAATGCCGGCGGCGCCATGGTCACGATTCTGCCACACGGCTGCTATTTCGACAGCGCCATGTCATTTGCCCTGATTCGCGGCAAGCACGTTGAGTACACAGTTCTCGGCGCCCTTGAAGTCGATCAGGAAGGCAGTCTCGCCAGCTGGATCATCCCGGGCAAAAAGGTGCCGGGAATGGGCGGCGCGATGGATCTCGTCGTCGGCGCGAAAAACGTCATCGTGTCGACGCTGCACACCGAACGCGGCAAACCGAAGATTCTCAAAAAATGCCGCCTGCCCCTGACGGCGCGCCACGTTGTCAACATGATCGTGACCGAACTTGCCGTTTTCAGAGTCACTCCAGGTGGCCTCGCCCTGATCGAAATCAATAAAGCCACGACCGTCGACGAAATACGCGCAAATACCGAAGCCGAATTCATAGTTTCAGATAATCTGAAAACGATGGAAGTTTAAGCCCGGGGATTGAAAAATTCCCGGTTGGTAAGTTGAATATTTGCTGATATCATAATTTATTCATATTCTGTTTCATGTACAGCAAAGTCTTTACAAAAATCAATATACGCAAGGAGAAATGACTGTGAAAAAAGGATGCCCCTATGGAACCCACCGTGTTATCGAGCCCAAAGGCGTTCTGCCCCAGCCGGCACTCAGAATCGACAACACCATGGAAATTTATGACAACGAGATTCTGATCGACGTAAGAACTCTCAATGTCGACTCAGCCAGTTTCACCCAGATTGAAAAACAGGCCAACCATAACATCGAAGAAATCAAGAAAATCATGATGGGCCTCGTCGCCAAGCAGGGCAAGCACAAAAACCCGGTTACCGGTTCAGGCGGCATGCTGATCGGCACCGTAAAAGAAATCGGGCCGGCTCTCAAGGGAAAAACACCGCTGAAAGTCGGCGACAAAATCGCCACTCTCGTTTCTCTTTCTCTCACCCCTCTTAAAATCGACAAAATTCTCGAAGTCAGACCTGACATCGACCAGGTCGACATCAAGGGCCAGGCCATTCTGTTCGAAAGCGGTATTTATGCCGTTCTTCCGAAAGATATGCCCGAAACCCTTGCCCTCTCGGTTCTTGACGTGGCCGGCGCCCCCGCCCAGGCTGCCAAACTCGTTCATCCCGGCGATATCGTTGTAGTTATCGGCGGCGGCGGAAAATCAGGCCTTCTCTGCCTGTATGAAGCCAAAAAACGTGCCGGCATCACCGGCAAGGTAATCTGCATCGGCGGTTCAGAAAAGAGCACCGAACGCGCCCGTCAGCTCGGTCTCGCCGACGAATATTTCGCCGCTGACGCCACTGACGCGATCAGCATCTATAACAAAATCAACAAACTCACCAATGGCAAACTTGCCGACCTGGTAATCAACTGCGTCAATATCCCCAACACCGAAATGGCCAGCATTCTCTCCTGCAGAGAAGGCGGCACCGTTTATTTCTTCAGCATGGCCACCAGCTTTACCCAGGCTGCTCTCGGCGCCGAAGGCGTTGGTAAAGACGTTAACATGATCATCGGCAATGGCTACTGCAGAGACCATGCTGCCATTTCGCTGCAGGTTCTGCGCGAATGCCCGGCCCTGCGCAAGCTTTTCGAAGAAATGTATTGCAACGAGCCCGCCAAAAAAGCGCCTGCAAAAAAAGTGCCTGCCAAAAAAGAACCCGCCAAAAGCACCAAAAAAAGCACCAAGAAATGATGCCGGAAGGAAGTCAGGAAAGGAACCAGTAATTGAACAGCAGTTACACTCGTGATGAGCACATTCAGCGACGGGCAAAGCTGTTTCCGAACGTCAGCGATACCGACTGGAACGACTGGAAATGGCATGTCCGCAACCGCATCGAAACCATCGACGATCTCAGAAAATACGTCAAGCTTACCGAAATGGAAGTCGACGGCGTCAAAGACTGTCTGACAACCCTGCGCATGGCGATTACGCCGTATTATCTGACCCTCATCGACCCGGAAAACCCCAATGATCCGGTGCGCAAGCAGGCTATTCCGACCGACCTGGAACTTTATCGTTCGCCGGCCGATCTTGAAGACCCGCTGCACGAAGACGGCGATTCGCCAGTTCACGGACTGACCCACCGCTACCCTGACCGCGCCCTGCTGCTGGTCACCGACCAGTGCTCGATGTATTGCCGTCACTGCACCCGCAGACGCTTTGCCGGTCAGAAAGACACGGCGATGCCGAGCAGTCACATAGACAAGGCCATTGAGTATATTGCAGCCAACCCGCAGATTCGCGACGTCGTCGTCTCGGGCGGCGACCCGCTGCTGCTGGCTGACAATAAACTTGAGGGCATTCTTCAGAAACTACGCGCCATTCCGCACATCGAAATCATCAGAATCGGCACCCGCACCCCGGTCGTTCTGCCCCAGCGCATTACACCGGAGCTCTGCGACATGCTCAAGAAGTATCACCCGATCTGGGTCAACACCCACTACAACCACCCGAAAGAAATCACCACCGACGCCGCAAAGGCCTGCGAAATGCTGAGTTATGCCGGCATCCCGATCGGCAACCAGTCGGTTCTGCTGGCCGGTGTCAACGACTGCGTTCATGTAATGCGCAAGCTGGTACATGAACTGGTCAAGGTCAGAGTAAGACCTTATTACATCTACCAGTGCGACCTTTCTTACGGGCTGTCACACTTCAGAACCCCGGTAGCCAAGGGCATCGAGATCATTGAGGGCCTGCGTGGTCATACCAGTGGCTTCTGCGTGCCAACTTACGTTGTGGATGCACCGGGTGGTGGCGGCAAGATTCCGGTAATGCCGAATTACCTGATTTCGAGCGGCTACGAAAAGACGATTCTGCGCAACTATGAAGGTGTAATCACCTGTTATAACGAACCCGAAGGTTACAAGCCGAGCTGCAAATGTGATGCCTGTCAGAAGGGCGATGTCGAAATCGAAGGCGTTGCCGGCCTGCATCAGGGCAAAATTTCGCTCGAACCCGAAGGTTTGAAGCGCAAAAAACGTAAAAAAAGATCATGAACAATGGGCAGGTCACTTGCTGAGCTGATCGAAGGTTACAGCTGCGTTGCCATCATCGGCATGGAAAAAAATGCCGGCAAAACAACGGTGCTCAACCACCTTCTCAGCAGCAGGCCGCCCGTGGTTCAGGCGATCACTTCGATCGGCTACGATGGTGAAGATACCGATCAGGTGACCGGAACGGACAAACCGTCGATATATGTTGGCTGTGGCACAATGGTTGCCACAGCCAGCTGTCTTCTCGGGCAATGTGATTTTACCCGCGAGCTTTTGCGTTTTACCGGCTTTCACACCCCGATGGGCGAGGTCGTCATCACCAGAGCCCGCAGTGATGGTTTTGCCCAGATCGCCGGGCCCTCGACCACAGTTCAAATGTCGTCATTGATCAATATGCTGCACGAACTCGGCGCAACGCAGGTTCTCGTCGATGGCGCCGCCGCACGCAAGTCTACAGCGGCAATAGCCAGTTCTGAAGCCTGCATTCTGGCAACCGGAGCGGCATTTTCGCCGAACCCGGATGATATTGTCGAGCAGACCCGTCATTACACTGAACTTCTCACTCTGCCTGAATTCAAGCCAGATGCAGCCTTTGCGCTCAAAAATGAAGATGCCGGCGGCTGTATTCTTCTCGATCAGGGCGGAAATATCTGTGGCAGAGCCAGCGGGCTCGGTGACGAATGTGCCGACCTGATTGCCGCCCGCAATGGGCTGCCAACCACGGTTTTATTCAACGGCGCCGTAACCAGAACGTTTATACAGAAGCTTCTCGACAAATGCCGCCGGCTTGACTGGCTGCAGATCGTCGCCGAAGACGGCACCAGATACCTTATAAACAGCCGTCAGAAACTAGATCTGACCACCCGTGGTATCAGACTGGCGGTCAGACGCCAGGTTAACCTGATTGCGGTAACGGTCAACCCGACCGCGCCATCAGGCCTGAAACTTGACGGTGCAGAACTCTGCAGTCGCCTGTCTGAAAAAATCGACCTGCCGATTTTTGACGTGTATGCCGCGCAGAATTACGCATTCCGCAGAAAGACAACCCAGCATGCATAAACAGAAAAAATACCGCGCCATCACACCCGGAGTTGTCTGGCTGCTTTCTGAACTGCAGATAGAATCACTCTATGGCCGTGAAGCACTTAAAAACCTGCGGCCGGCAAAATCAGATCAGCTTGAACAACTTCGCCAGAGTCTTTCTGAACTTGCAGCCATGGTTACCGCCGCCCAAAAAGATAAAGTTTTTTTTGATCAGGCCGGCAGTATCTTTAAATGCCTGCGCTACATCAGTGGTTCGCTCGACAATCTGGAAGCCGGGCAGGTACCTGACGAAACCGAACTGCTCGAAATAAAAGGTTTTGCGATGATGCTCACCAGCCTGAAAAACTGGTATGACAGGTCTGGCCTGCAGTTGCCATCAGTTGCTTTCAGCGATATCGAGCCGGTTATCAAAATTCTCAATCCAGACCGAACCGTCGTTGCCTCATTTCACGTGCACGAAGCCTATTCGCAGAAGCTTAAAGAGATCAGAGCCGAAAAATTGCAGCTCGAAAGCATGATTCTGCAGTGTAATGACCAGCAGAAACGCGAAGAACTTCGCAATCAGCGGGCCCGCATGGTGCAGGCAGAAAAGGCTGAAGAGCACCTGGTCAGAGAAAATCTTGGCAGGCAGCTGCTCGAATGGGTCACAAGAATGCGGCACAATGGTCTGGCAGCAGGGCGTTTTGAACTGCTGCTCGCCAAAACCCGCCTTGCCTGCCGCTTTAATTGCACCCGCCCAGAAGTTTTCGCCGTAACCGAGAAAAGGGCGCTGCAAGCAGAAGAGATGGTAAACCCCGAGGTAGAGGCTATTCTTGCCAGTCATGGCAAACAATTTACGCCAGCATCGATCGAGCTGAACCCTGGCACAACATTGCTGACAGGTGCCAATATGGGCGGCAAATCGGTCGCGCTGCTGACCCTGGCCATGAACGCCGAACTCGCCACCCTTGGCTTTTTCATTTTTGCAAGGCGTTTCAGCATGCCGCTCTTCGACTTTATTTACCTGATCGCCGGTGACGGGCAAAACCAGGCTTCTGGCCTGAGCAGTTTCGGCGCTGAAATCATAAGGCTCACCGAACTGACCGCCCTGACCCGTCAGGGCGTCGGGCTTGCCATCTGCGACGAATTCGCAAGATCGACAAACCCCTCTGAGGGCAGCAGATTTGTGCAGGCCCTCGGAGAGTTTCTGCAGCAAAGTGGTTCTTACGGCGTCATCGCGACCCATTTTGACGGAATCAGGATCGCAGATGCCTCATATTATCAGGTCGTCGGCCTGAAGAACAAAGCAGTCACTTCGGCAGGCGGCGACAGAGCCAGTCTGCTCAACAACCTTTGCGACAACATGGATTACCGCCTGGTCAGACTAAGTGACGATTATCAGGTTCCGAAAGATGCTCTGCACATCGCCTCGATCCTCGATGTCGACCCCGAATTCATGGCGATTCTGCGCCGGCACTACCCATCGACAGGCGAATGACGCCACAAAAAAATACTGCGGAAACGACGTTTCGGCGGTATAATTGAGCAAAATATTTCAAGGTTAAGGGAAGACGATGAAAAGCAAACTCAATCTCAATTTTGCCGTAGTCGACAAAGCCAGACAGTATGCCAGCGAAATCGCGGCCGACACCCAGAAGTTCATCGAAAAACACACCAGTGTGACAATCGAGCGAACTGTCGCCCGACTGCTCGGTATCGACGGGGTCGACGCTCAGGGCGTACCTCTGCCCAATATTCTGGTCGACAATATCCGCAGTAACAACGGCCTGAGTCTCGGTCTTTCGGCTTATGTCGGCAATGCCATGATCCAGACCGGCAAAACCCCGCAACAGATTGCTGAAGCGGTCGCAAACGGCGAACTCGACATCACCCGGCTCAAAATGGCCGACATGTTCGAAATTCGCGCCAGAATCGAAGAAATTGCCCGCCAGACCGTCGAAAGAATCAGAAATAACCGTCGACAGCGCGAAGAATATCTTGGCCGCTACGGCGACAAGCAGGGCCCCTACCTCTACGTAATCGTCGCCACCGGCAATATTTACGAAGATATCATTCAGGCCCGCGCTGCCGCCAATCAGGGCGCCGATATCATCGCCGTCATCAGAACCACCGGCCAGAGCCTGCTCGACTTCGTGCCTTTCGGCGCCACCACCGAAGGTTTCGGTGGCACCTTCGCCACCCAGGAAAATTTCCGGCTGATGCGCGCCGCTCTCGACGAAGTATCGGAAAAGCAGGGTCGCTACATCAGACTGTGCAACTACTGTTCCGGTCTTTGCATGCCAGAAATCGCCGCCATGGGCGCTCTAGAGCGCCTCGATGTCATGCTCAACGATGCTCTTTACGGCATTCTGTTCCGCGATATCAACATGCAGCGCACTCTCGTCGACCAGTATTTTTCGCGCATCATCAACGGCTTTGCCGGCGTAATCATCAATACCGGCGAAGACAATTATCTGACCACCGCCGATGCCGTCGAAGAAGCTCATACCGTGCTGGCTTCGCAATTCATCAACGAGCAGTTCGCTCTGATCAGCGGCATTCCTGAAGAACAGATGGGCCTCGGGCATGCGTTCGAAATCAACCCCGATCTGAAGAACGGTTTTGTCTATGAACTGGCGCAGGCACAGATGGCCCGCGAAATCTTTCCCAAAGCGCCTTTGAAATATATGCCGCCGACCAAGTTCAAGACCGGCAATATTTTCCGTGGCCATGTGCAGGATACACTGTTCAATATGGTGACGATTCTCACCAATCAGAAACTGCATCTGCTCGGCATGTTGACCGAAGCGATCCATACGCCGCTGATGTCAGACCGCGCCCTGTCTATCGAAAATGCCCGCTATATTTTCAATACCATGGCCGACCTCGGTGACGAGCTTGAATTCAAGAAAGACGGCATCATCACCACCCGCGCCAATCAGGTTCTCAACGAAGCCTGCAGCATGCTCGAAAATATCAGACGCGATGGTCTGTTCAAAACTCTCGAACAGGGCAAATTCGCCGGCGTAAAACGCCCGTTTACCGGTGGCAAGGGTCTTGATGGCGTTGTCGAAAAGCAGAGCGGCTATTTCAACCCGTTCGTTGACATGATGCTGAAGGGGGGCAAAAAATGAGCAGCGGCCTTTATTCAACCAAAGAGAAAAATTTCAGTAAAGAACTCGATCTGACCCGTCTCAAGCCCTATGGCGACACGATGAACGACGGCAAGGTGCAGCTCAGCTTCACCCTGCCGGTTGCCGACGATGAACGCGCCATCGAAGCGGCCCGCCAGCTCGGCGCCAAAATGGGCCTGTCAGATGTGCAGGTTTCGCATCACGAAGCTCTCGACAAGGACTTTTCGTTCTTCGTCGTTTACGGCAATCTGACCCACACGGTCGACATCACCAGCATCAAGGTAGCCACCATCGATTCTACCGTCATGGACATGCACGGTGTCGATGATTTCATCAAGGAAAACATCGGGCGCAAACTCGTCGTCGTTGGCGCCAGCACCGGCACCGACGCTCACACCGTCGGCATCGACGCGATCATGAACATGAAGGGCTACGCCGGCCATTATGGGCTCGAGCGCTACCAGATGATCGAAGCCTACAATCTCGGCAGCCAGGTGACCAACGAAGATTTCGTCAAAAAAGCGGTCGAGCTCAAAGCCGACGTGCTGCTGGTTTCGCAGACAGTTACACAGAAAGACGTGCATGTCACCAATATGGTCGAGCTGGTCGAACTGCTTGAAGCCGCCAACCTTCGCAACAAAGTGATTCTGGTTGCCGGCGGCCCGCGCATTACCAACGATCTGGCCAAAGAACTAGGTTACGATGCCGGCTTCGGCCCGGGCAAATATGCCGAACACGTTGCCTCATTCTTCGTCGACGAATTCGTCAAACGCAAAATGAAGTAACCGCACAGCAAACAGTCATACAAAAAGGGTCAGGCAATAGCCTGACCCTTTTTGTATGACGGCCTGTCGGCAGCGGTTTGATTAAAACTCGCGGGTGGCGCTGAACATCAGGAAATGGTTGTCGGCACCGGTGAATTCACCGACCCCGCCAAGAGAAAGAGAGCCGGCCCGGCCTTTTTCGAGCAGCATATAGCTGTAACCGACGTCATAAACGAAGGTTCGCGTTTTTCGTGAGGCGCCGAGCGAAAAAATGTGCCCGTCGGTTCCGGGGAGATCGAAGTTGCGTGTTTCATCGCCGATAGGCGCTTTGTCATAAGCGTAACCACCGCGGAAAGTCCAGCGTTCGTCATGTTTGAATTCAGCACCAAAGCGCCAGGTCAGAGAATCTTCCCAGTTCTTCGGAGCGGCAAAGCCACCTTTGGTCTGCCAGGAGTCGCGCGGAACGATCTTCAGCTCGTCGAAGCGGTTCCAACCGGTTTTGGTAACGTCGAAAGAGAAAATCCAGCGATCGACAGAAGAATTAGCCAAACCGAGGGTGAGAGTATAAGGCAGCTTGAGAGTGCCTTTAACACCGATCAGACCGGTTTCGGGGTGATCTTCGACGGTGCCTTTCATTTTTACATCTGCTTCAGAAAGGTATCTGACGCCAAATTTCCAATGGTTGCCGGCATTGTAGTGGGCTGCTAGAACGTAGCCCATTCCCCAGCCATCAGCCTGATACTTGGTGAATTTGTCCCACAGAAGAGTGTTCTGCAACAGAGTTCCCTTCGAATGAAACCTGAGTTTCATGTCGGCCTTGATCAGGCTGATACCGGCCGCCACAGAAAGTTTATCGCTCAGCCGGGTGGCAATGGTCGAATTCAGATAAGGCACCTGCAGATCGGCTTGAGCGGGAATTGCTCTGGTCAGGAGCGTCCCGGCGGGAGAACCGGCAGGGTCATTGAAAATGCCTGAGTTGGCAAGGCGGCGAACATCTTCATCATCCCACTTCATGCCAAGCCCGAATGGTGTGTAGAGTGAAAATGCGGCAGTGTAACGGCTGTTTATTGGGTAAACAATGTTCGTTCCAGGCACAGCCTGAGTTTTATCTTTTATTTTGATGCGGCTCTGGCCGTTGCCCGGCTCGTAATTCCAGTTAAGCTTAACCAGTGAAAAGCCTGAATTATACTGTGGCTTTTTGAAGTCCATGACGGCGGCCGGGTTATACCAGGCACTTGAAACAAGGTCGTCGCGTGCGACGTTGGCCGCGCCGAGGGCGATTGCATCGGGAGCAGCGGCGCCATAAATCTGGAAACCACCGGCAAAAGCCTGGTTATTACAGCACAGAAAAGCGCACAAAACCCAAAAACCGGTCAGCAGAAAACAGAGATTTTTTTTCATCTCAGACAGAACCTTTCTCTAATTGGGGTACATTGAGGGTAGCATAAATCAGAATAATTAAAATAAACTATCAGGTAATACTTCAGGGTAATTGCACTAAAATACCCATATACTTATCAGAACAAGATCCCGCCTCGCGGGAATGACGGATATGAATTTCGTCATTCCGGGCGTAGATCCGGAATCCAGGAGGATAATGAGATTGCCCTGGGTAATACTTTCACAGCTGCGGCCGCAAAAAAAATATGGGATTTTTGTGCTGATGGGTTATAATAGCTGAAAATCAATCTGTGGGTGAGAATATGAGCCGGTGGCAGTTTGTAAAGCAGTTCTGTCGGGAACCCCGAAAAATAGGGGCGATTGCGCCCAGTTCGCAGAAACTGGCGCGCCGCATGCTGCAGCCGATCAACTTCAACCGCGCCCGGGTAATCGTTGAATTTGGTTCTGGCACCGGCGCTTTTACGCGCAAAGTGGTTGAACAGATAGACCCTGAAAAGACATTGTTTTTCGGGTTTGAGCTGAATGAGCAAATGAACCGCATCGCCAGCCAGAATGTACCAGAAGTTCCCATTTATCAGGATTCAGCCGCAGAGATACGTAAATACCTTAGACAACACGGCGTGAAGCATGCTGATGCGGTTATCAGCGGACTGCCATGGGCAGTATTTCCTGAAGAGCTTCAGGATGAGATTCTTTATGAAACAGTCGCCAGTCTGAAAAAGGGCGGCGTTTTCACCACCTTCGCTTATCTGCATGGCCTTTTGTTGCCATCGGGCATCAGATTCAGACGAAAACTGCAGAAACATTTTTCAGAAGTTAAAACCAGCCCGGTGGTCTGGAACAATATTCCACCCGCGCTCGTTTACTGGTGCCGCAAGTAAAATTCGCAACCCGCAGCAGCTCATGCTGTTCATGAAGGTTGTTTTATTTCAGCCTTTTCAGCGGCCGGTTCGGCCTTCGTGCCGCTAAGCATGTTTTTTACAGGCTCGTCTAACGATTTTATGTGAATATCCTGCTGCGGGAAAGGAATTTCGATGCCATTTTCCCGGAAAAGTCTTTCGATCTCGTAATTAATCTGGTTCATGGTTTTAAGCCTGATGTCGATGTCAGCAACCCAGGCACGCAGCTCAAAATCAAGTGAACTGCTGCCAAAGCTCATAAAGTAGACTGCCGGCTCGGGAAACTTCATGACAAAGGGGTTTTCCTGGGCGATGCCAAGAAGAATCCGGGTGACTTTCTGAACATCGGAACCGTAAGCGACACCAATCTTTATGATCAGGCGGGTCTGGCGATCAGAGAGGGTCCAGTTGGTGACGGTAGATGAAACGAGATCACTGTTGGGCACAATCATCTCAGACCGGTCGAATGTTTCAACGACGGTGGCGCGCAGACCGAGATTTTTGATCGTACCCCAGTCACCCTTTATCTGAACTATATCGCCGACTTTGATCGACCGCTCGAAGAGCAGAATCAGGCCGCTTGCAAAATTGTTGACGATATTCTGCAGACCGAAACCGATACCGATACCCAGAGCCCCAACAACGACGGTAAGGCTCTGAAGGTCTATTCCTATTGCAGAAAGGCCAAAAACAACGCCGACAATGACAAAAGCATAATGAATCAGGCGGTTGATCGAAATGCCAACACCCTTTTCGACCTTTCGGCGCGGGTAAACCTCTTCAATCAGGATATTTTGAATCAGCCATGAAACGGCGAGAGACGAATAGACGAGAATTACGGCCCAGAGAAGCATGCCGAGCGAGACCCGGTAACCCTGCAGTGAAAACCCAAAGGCGAGAATTCTCTCAACCGAAAGCAGAGTGCTGTCAAAAAAGCCCCAGACCGATATCATTGCAGCAAAAGCCACAAATACCACAGCTGAATCGACAATCATGGTGGCACGCCTGATAAAAAGGCGATAGTGACGATTAATCAATTCATAGTTTCGAACCAGACTGTTATCGAATATAAAGTCGATAACACCGCGCAGAATCATGTCGATCATCCAGGCAATGACGCCCAGAAAAACGGTTTTGATGGTGACATCGAGGAGATGATTGGAAAAAGCCACGTATCCGGCGACCTGAGAAAGAAAAACCAGCGCGAGCGAGGCTCCACCAAGCTTTACGCCGATAATGAAGGTCAGTGACCGACCTTCAGCCTCATTGACGCGTGCCCGCCAGGAACACAACAAAGCACCTGCAAGTCCGACAACTGCAATGAAAAGGCGCATTGCGGGCGCCGGCAGGGCAATGAAGGTGAAAAACTGAATGATCAGATAAAGAGCGACAATTATGTAGAGAAGACGGCGGCGCCAGGGAAGGCTTATCACACCACCGACAACCCGCGACGCCGTTACCGTCAGAGTGCCGGCATAAAATAGCTTAAAAAGTTTCGGAGTGCTGTCGAAAAGGGGTAAAGGCAGAAGAATGCCAAGGAATATGGCGGCAGACCAGTAGCGGTTAATAATAAAACCAAGCTTGAAAGCTTCAAGATTGCGGTCTTTCCAGGTGCGCAGGAAATAGAGGAAACCACCAACCAGAATCAGCTGCAGAAAAAATATCCAGCCGGAAGTCTGAAAAAATCTGCGGTCAGGGATCTCGAAGCTGGCAATGCCAAGCCAGAATTCTTCCCACAGGGTTCTGTCGAACTGCAGAAGGAAAGTCGGGGTAAACATCGCCGGTCGCGATTTTCTGAACAGGTCTTTGCGCATTTCGGCCATAAGCTTGTCGATATCTTCGAGCTGCTGCTGCGACTGGCGCTGCAATTCGACAACCTTCTGCTGAAAAGCCACCAGCGGGCCTTCAAGCCCTTCAAGACTTTTGCGGGCATTGCCTGTAACCACGAGAGCTTCTTTAAAAACATTACGCAGCGCGTCGCTGAAATTCGTTTCTTTGGCACTCTGCTGATTCTGCCAGCTGGTTTCTTTTGTCGCCCATGTCTGCTTGAGGCCCTCGATTTTAACCAGTTTTTCGGCGATATATCTGGCATGGCGGCTTACCGCATCGATCAATGCCCTGGTTTCGCTGCGCAATGAAGAAACGTTTTCGAAACCATAAGTTCCGGAGTCGACGATTTCCCGAAATGACTCGCGGTTGGTTTGCAGGCGCTTCAGGTGCAGCTGATGCTCAGATTGAAGCTTTTCGATATCGATAACCGCCGCAACAGTCTCAGCCAGCTTTCCGGCCTCATCTTTCAGAGCCTCGGCCTTCGGCAGAATTTCGGCCATCGAATCGGAGACGTCTTCCTGAATGGTGGTTGAAGCCTGCATCGGCGGGATCGGCAGCGGCAACGGGCCAATGAACTGACTTAAATCGATGGTCTGTGAAAAGATCTGAGCAGAAAAACAAAGCAGGAAAATGACGGCAATTTTCAGGCAATAATAGAGCCTTTTGGCGGTTTTTTGGGGCTTAATCGGCATTTCAGTCTCCTGCCATCATCTTATCAGCATTTTCTTGCACTTTGCAAGCATAGCAGAATTACAAACGCCCCATGAAACGCAAAATACCTTCGAGAATTGTCCAGGGGTGAGGCGGACAGCCGGGCACAAAAAGGTCTACGGGCACAATACCGGCGGCACCATCGTTGACTTCGCTGTTACCCTTGAACAAGCCGCCAGAAACGGCGCAGGCGCCGACGGCAATCACAATCGACGGTGAAGGCAACGCTTCGTAGGTTTTCTGCAGGGCAAGCTTCATGTTCTGGCTTACCGGGCCGGTTATCAGCAGGCCGTCGGCATGTCTGGGTGAAGCGACAAACTGAATACCGAAGCGTGCGAGGTCAAAATTCGGAGTTCCGAGAACGTTGGTATCGGCTTCACAGGCATTGCAGCCACCGGCACTGACCTGTCGCAGCTTGAGCGACCTGCCGAAAAGGCGTCGCAACTCGTTGCCCATGGCTTCTGCCTGTCTGAATTTTTCATCGGTGATCACAAGCGCTTCTTTTGAATTTGCGGCCATCGAGAATTCCTGGGTGAAGCTGATCAGTTTTTCGACGCAGGCCTCTTCACAGGCGCGGCAGAAGATGCAGCGGCCAAGATCGATCACCGGGCGATTGCCGGCACCGCGCGACAGGGCGCCCGTCGGGCAGACCGCGACGCAGGCGGCACAGTCGCCTTTGCAGCTGCCTGGCAGAATTTTCGGGCGACCAACGTAGCGGGGCGCCATGGGCGGCTGTTTTTCCGGAAACGGGAACGTGCGATAACCCTGATGTAATCTGGCTTTAAGAATCTGAAACATATTTTACCTCACAGGTCATGACCGCAGTAAGAGAGGTTGAAACTCTTATTGCAGAGTGGAAAATCTGAGATTTCCTGGTTTCTCAGTGCCAGAGCCAGGCCAAACCAGTTATGGAATGAGGGGTCAACAATTTTGTAGTTTTTAAGATTGCCTTTGCTGTCGGTAATCGCGGCGTGACAGATTTCGCCACGCCAGCCTTCGGTAAGGCTT
>CAZFUG010000026.1:5641-29202 GCA_964522035.1 uncultured bacterium | reverse complement strand
TCTAACTCTGCGTCTTTCTGCTTGAGCTGTTCACGGGTGCGACTGATCATGCCTTCAAAATTCTGAATAGCAAGCAGCTGGTCGGCAACCTGCCTGGTAAGCTGCTCAACCTCTTCACGTACCGCCGGGTCGTTCATGCTTTCATCCTGCCGCGCTTCAAGGGAAACGCGCAGCCGTGCCAGCTCTTCTTCGCGACCGTGCAGGGCTTCCCGCAGTCTTGCAATTTCAAGCTTCATTGCATCAGTCTGATCTGAATCCGCGGCAACGGATCTCAAGTTCTCAAGCTCATTGGCAAGCTGTTCACGCTCTGCTTCAAGTGCAGTAACCTTCATGGCCGCTTCAGCAAAGTCATCTGATTCGGCACGCAGCTTGTCTAGTTCAGCCTTGAGCTCAGCCGACGCAGAAACTTCCTGGCGCAGCCTTTCAAGCTCATCAGAAACCGCAGCCGGCAGAACCGGATTGGCCCGAAGCGAATCAATCTGAGTCTTCAGGTCCGCAATTTCGGCCTCAGCTTTAAGAAGTGCTTCAGAAGATCCGGCGACCGCACCACCGGCTTCATCTTTTTCAGCAATTATGCTTTTCAGGCTGTTTACATCCTGTTCCAGCTCAAGAATGCGATTATCTCTGGCGGCAATTTCAGCCTTAAATTCTTCTACAACTGCGGCCTGAGCCGAAGCATCTCCGGAGGCCGCGACTGCGCCGGCCAGCTCGGTTTCACGCTCCATCAACTGCGCCTTGACTTCTTCAATTGCAGCGGTCAGCTGGGCAACTTCGGCCTGAGATGCGTCAAGAGCCATCTGTAGATCGCCCGCCTGCTGCGAACCGGCGACTGAAGACACCAGCTGCGACTGCAGCTCTCCGACAGCCTGATTCGCTTTTTCAAGTTCTTCGCGAAGTGAGGAAACCAGCTGTTCAAGCTCGGCAACCCGCGGATCTTCAACAACTTCAGCAACGGTGCTTCCAGCGGACTGGTGCTGTTCAAGCATTTCGCTGAGAGCCCTGATCTGCTCGTCTTTTGCCTGTTCAAGCTCACTGAACTGATTTTTCTGAGCGTCAAGCTCAGCCAGAAGCCGTTCTGATTCAGCGGACTTTTCCTCGAGGGCCTTTTTAAGCTGCCCAAGCTCTTCTGAGCCTGTGCCACCGGCCTCGATCTGAGTTTTAAGATTTCGGATCTGGAGCTGCAGCAACTTAATCAGATTGTCTTTCTGGACAATCTGCTGATTCAATTTCTTGAAGAATTCGTTACTGATTTCTCCGTTGGCTTCTGGATTCATACGGTCTCCCTAAAATCAATACAGATTAACAATACAATATACTTCGTTAAAGCCAGTTCCGGTGCCGGAATGCATGTTTCAGCCCCGTAGTTCGGCATTGAGTTTCTAAACCACGAAAGTCTAGCACAGTGTCAGGGGCAATGCAATACTTGCCATTGCAGCAATATCAGTTTTTTCTCTTCCCGACATGTCCGCCATCAGATCCTTCTTTTTTCTTGTCAAAAACTTCCTTGCTGGTGGGCTTATCTGGAGCCTGACGCGCCGCCGGCTTTGTATCTTTGGGCTCTGGCCTTGGTTCTTTAAGATTATTAACCTGATCCTTCAGGTCTTTTTTACATTCCGGGCACATTACGCCTTCATAAATAATCTTCTGACAAAGCTGACAGGGGTGGGCCACCTTTCTCAGACCAACGCGCTCAAGCCTTCCGGAATTGATGAAAGCCTGCACCTGTTCTTCACTGCAGGCCGCATGTTCAGCAACCTGAACGACTGATGCACCCGGGTTGGTTCTGAGAAAGTTCTTTACCTTCTGAAACAATTCCTCTTCCTCGCGGAAACATTTTGGGCAAACATCTCTCGCAAGTTTTACCATAATAATGCCACAAACGCGGCACGAAATCAGTTTATTATCAATATCCTGATTCATTTACCATAACCATCTCTTTCATTTTTTCTTCGCAGAATATCATAACAGATAAAGCACGAAAAAAGAATGAAACTTTTCAGAAGCATAATTCGTTATATAATATGGATATAAAGTGTACAGAGATAAAGTTTCAGTATCTCTGAACAGGCCCCGTGAAACTGACGGCAAATTCTAATGCCCACCGGGAAGTCTGATCAGGATTGTGGTATAATTATTGGTATACAGCTTAATTACTGAAATCTGCCGGGAAAAATTCGAGGGAGAAACCTATGAGAATATGCAAATTAGCCCTTTGGTCCTTTCTGCTGATAACAATCATGCTTCATACCGGCGGCCAGAAAGTTCTTGCTGCTGATATTACCTTCGACTCCTTTGAAGCTGCCGAGGCTGCAGCCAAAAAGCGCGCTGAAGAATATCAGAAAAAGATGCAGGAACACATCAAAAATGTGAATGACCAATGGGAAAAACAGCAGAAAGATCTCGGCGCCGATTCTTCCTCGCCAGATATCAGCAAAATTACCACTCGCCAGGACGGCCAGAAATCTTCTGACTCCGACGCCAGTAAATCCCTTGAAAATGCTGTTAATTCAAGCATCAATCGACTGAAAGACGAAATGGTCAGCAAGGCCGGCCCCACTTCAACAGGCTTTGCCGGCGGATCCGCCGGCTACCAGTGGAGCGTCAAATTCAAAGACGGCAAATATGTTCTTTCCGACTCTTACAATGAAGCAGAGTTCAATACCGGCAAAAAGAAAGAAACAGAAGCACCCGCACCAGCACCTGCTCCAGCCGAACCTGAAAAAATCGCCAGTGGCGAAGACAGCGGTTCTGAAGCCGAACCAGCGGCTCCCCCCGCAGCCGAACCATCTACCACTGCCGCCACTCCTGCAGACGGGACTACCGCAGCAACCGGCTACAAACCGGGAGCCACGACCCCAGATGCAGACAAAGCCCCAACCCCGACAACCACCGCCACCAAACCGGCAACTCCCGAGGAACCGGCTAAACCTCTTACCGGAGTAGACCCGGCACCGGTCAAATTGCCGCCGCCGTCAATCAGAATGGTAATTCAACACCCGACTGATTTTGCTGAAGAAGTCTTTGCCAGCAATGCCAATTCTGAAACAACCGCGACTTACCGGCTCGACAAGTTCAAGATTCCTGAAGATACACGCATAAAAATTGCCGTTGAAGTAGGCGAAGACGTCAACCCCGAAGACGTCTCGATGGTAGTGACCGACGACCAGGGTGACAGTGCCCCGGTAAGCTCTAACAAGCTCAAAAACTATCGCCACATGTTCCGTGTTCCATCTGAAGATAAATATTCTGCCAGCGTTTATGTCAACAACCGCAAAACCCCTGGCGGACAGCAGAAAAAGATCCTTCAGGTAGCCATTCCGGTCGGCAAGGTCGACTTTGAAAGCCGCACCATAGACAATCAGCGTGGCAGCAAAAGCGGCAGCGGCTCCGGCAACATGTCGTCATCAGACACCTCTTCTTCTGGCGGTAACGAAAGCGTCAACCATTCAAGCTTCGGCAAACCAGAAGCAGTAGACCTTTCAGATCTTTATTCTGACCCGGCAAAACCGGCAGTCTCAACCAGCAATACTTCTGGAAACGGATCTGAAGGCAGCTCGTCAGATGCAACCGCTTCTTCTGACGGCGAAGGCTCATCAACCGGCAGTGCAGGCACAGCAGGCTCAGACGGGCAGTCATATTCAGAACCCGGCGGTGCTGCAGGCCATGACGTCTCCGGCGCAAACGGAACAGCTGATTCAGCTCAGGGCTCAGAGTCAGGCGATGCAGCAGGCATCAGCAACAATGGTCAAACAGCAGGCCAGAGCAATGACAGCAAACAGGAAGCAGCAGGATCAGAAGGCGCAGCAAACTCTGCCGGCTCATCTGCAGACGATGGCCAGCAGGCAGCAGATTCTGGTGTAAGATACAGCGATACGGGTTCAGACGAATCCGGTAACAACTCAGCAAACCTGTCTGGAGATTCTGAAAACTCTGGCGCAACCGGCTCAGACGAGAATTCAGAATCGGCAGCATCAGGTAATTCGGCAGATAATGACAATGCCGCAGGCACATCGGATGACAACCAGACCGCGAAGGGCCAGAGCCAGAATGCGGCCGGCAAAAAACCAGGAACGGCAGGGAAAGAACAGAGCACAGAAGAAGAAGACCCATTTTTGCTCGCAATTTCGCTGCGCGCAGAGGCTCAGAAGGTTTACCAGAGCTTTGACTTCGTCGACGGCAACACTCAGACATCTTCGACAATCAAAGCCGGCGGTGAAGTCGTCTTCTCATTGAACATGGGGTCCGACGTAAACCCTGAAAGCCTGCAGATAAAGCTTTCAGATGGCGAACAGGAAATCAAGGGCAACCTCAAACGCATGGGCGAATCATTCGCCTACGTTTTCAAAAGTCCTACCGCAAGCGCCTATATTGAAGTTTCCGGCAAAACCAACAAACGATCATTCACCTACAGGGTCGGAATCCCCGTTAAATAACCCCTGAAACAAAGGCTTAAGCGACCCGGAGAAAATTTTTCTCCGGGTTCCGTTTTTTTCAGCTACAAGCAGAGCGCCAGAAGCATCTATGCTCAAAGGTCTAATTTTTGATTCAGAGCCATCAGGACTGGTCAAAAGAAAATCAGTGCTCCAGAAACCAGAAGCGCACCTGGCCCAGAGAGTAGCAAGATTTTCAGAATCCATCGAGAAAAGGCTGTCCCATTCATGGCAGAAAGCATAAAGAAATTCTACCGGCACAACAGCGGCAACAATTTCTCCAAGCCCTGCCGAAGCGATCTCTGCCCTTTCCAGAGGCCTGAGATTAACACCGATGCCGACCACAAAGCGGTATTCCCCAGCAGACGCAGCAGATTCGACCAGTATTCCGGCGAGTTTCCGCCGGGCATAATACACATCATTCGGCCACTTCAGCCACAATTCCGGCGAAACTTTCGCACAGAATCTGCTGATTGCAGAATATAAGGCAATTCCGGCGCTGAGCGAAACTGGAAAAGCAGGCGCCCCAGTCTGAAAAGAAAAAGAAAACATCAGACACTGCTCTGCATTGTTTTTCCAGGCACGTTCGAACTGACCCCGGCCAGCCGTCTGCGATTCAGTGATTTCAAGCCTGGCCGGCAGCACAGGCAAACTCCAGTCGCGCTTAAGATCGTCATTGGTTGAACCCGTTTCAGGCAACCAGACAAGTTCATGCTGCGCAAAAAATGGGATCTGCCTGAGCCTGAGTCTAAAAGCAGCTATCTGTGCTTCAGAAAAAAGCATAGATCATTTTACAATTCCGGTAAGCTCTTCCATGGCTGCAAAATCAGTCAACTCTGGCTGTAAAGGAGTCAACGAAACAAAGCCGTTTTTCACGGCGACAATATCACATTCAGGGCTGTTGTCAACAATTTCGGGCCAGCCCTGTATCCAGTAATACGATTTTCCATTCGGGTCACGACGATGATCGTAGGCTTCACGGTAATCTACTTTGCCGGCGCGGGTGATTCTGATGCCCCTGATTTTTTCATCAGGCAGGTCTGGAACGTTGATATTAAAAACCCGGCCACCCTTGACCTGAGCTGCCATCAGGCGTCTGACGCATTCTGCCCCCCATTTTGCCGCAATCGTATAATCAGCATCTGAATGATATGAATCAAGAGAAACCGCGAATGACGGCAGGCCCTTGAAGGCCCCCTCAAAAGCCGCTGCCACTGTGCCCGAATAGAAAATATCGACACACATGTTCGGGCCGCGGTTGATACCTGAAACAACCACATCCGGCTTTACTTCGAGAAGGTTAGCCAAAGCTATTTTGGCGCAGTCAGAAGGGGTACCCGACACAGCAAAAGCCTTTTCGACCTTAACGGGAAAATTCACTTCTCTGACCCGTAATGGCTGAGAAAGAGTCAAAGAATTGCTGGCAGCGCTGCGTTCCATGTCTGGCGCGACTACGGTTACCTGACCGAGCGCGCCAAGTGCATCAGCCAGGGCCACAATTCCGGGTGCGTTAATGCCATCATCGTTACAGAGCAGAATATACATGGTACCTCCACCGGTTCAAACGTGCTGCAAATCAGGGGGTAATAACTAAATAACTTGCGGCTGTATGCAAGTCATGATAAGATGTTCTAACTTTGTTTTCAAGGGTTTTTCATGTTGAAAGGGCTGGCAATTTCCCCGGGTTTTGCCCTCGGGCAGATATATTGTCTCAGGCACGTACAGCTTGAGAATATTGAAGGCAGTACAATTGCCCAGAATGAAGTCGACAGCGAAATAGAACGTTTTCGTTCTGCCCTCGAAATCTCCAGAACTGAAATAAACCAGCTGCTTGAACTGCCTCAGATCAAGAGCAGCCTCGAAATTTCAAATATTTTTCAGGCACACATGACCCTGATTGATGACCCTGATCTGCAGAAAGAAGTATCCAAACGCATTCGCGAGCAGATGCGCGATGTTCAGTCCGTCATCAGCGCGGTTATCAAAGATTACAGCAATTTTTTCCGCAATCTGCCTGATCCACAGTTTCAGGGCAAAGCGATCGACATCATGGATGTCGGCAAACGCATTCTAAAAAACTGTCAGCGCCGCAAGAACCGGGCAAAAAACATTGAAGAGATTTCTGAGGGCATCATTATTGCCGCCGAAGATCTGACTCCGTCAGAGATTGTCAGCTTCAATCCTTCGCGCATAAACGGCATCGTCATCGAAGAAGGTACGCCAACCTCGCATGCTTCGATCCTGGCCCGTTCTCTGGGCATTCCGGCCCTGATTCAGGTAAAAGACCTGATGAAAAAGGTTCATAATGGGAATTTTGCCATTATCGACAGCGGCAGCGGGCAGGTAATCATCAACCCCGATGAACCGCAAAAAAAGCACTACACCAGAGAGCTTGAACATTATCGCGAAAGACAGCGCCGGATTCTTGAAATCCTCGCCGAACCTTCGGTTACGACAGACGGTGTTGCCGTTTCCCTGAAAGCCAACATCGGGCAGACTGCCGATATAGATGCGGTCATTGCCAATCGCGCTTCAGGGGTCGGCCTGTATCGCACCGAATTTGCCTACCTCACCAGACGCACATTCCCGACCGAGAATGAACTGTTCGAAACATATACCGGGGTCGTCAGCAAGCTCGGCGAATCCAGTCTGGTCATCAGAACCATCGATATCGGCGGCGACAAGATTTCGCATCTTATGGGCAACTCACTTGAGCGCAACCCCGAGCTCGGCTGGCGTGCAGTGCGCATGTCTCTCGACTGCGAAGAAGTTTTTTCGACGCAACTGCGGGCAATTCTGCGGGCTGCGGCTCAGGCCCGGCCCGGGCAGGTCAGCATCCTGTTTCCGATGATTTCAAACATTGAAGAGTTGAGAAAAATCAAAGCTCTGCTGAACCGGCAGCATGAAGATCTTATCAAAAACGGCTATGCCACCCCTGAAAATATGCGAATCGGGATCATGGTAGAGATTCCTTCGGTTGCTCTGCTGGCAGACAAATTTGCCCGCGAGGTAGATTTTTTCTCAATCGGCAGCAACGACCTGGTTCAGTATACCTTAGCGGTTGACCGCACCAATTCGAAGGTTTCTCATCTTTATCAACCGGCAAACCCTGCGGTAATCAAGCTTATCAGCCAGGTAGTCAAAGTCGGGCAGCAGAATAACGTCGCCGTAAGCCTCTGCGGTGAAATGGCCGGTGATATTCGTTATACCGTATTGCTTCTTGGCCTTGGTCTGCGCGAACTATCAATGAACGCCGTTCTGATTCCGGCTGTCAAACAGGTTATCAGAAACGTTTCATCTGCAGAAGCTGAACGTCTGATCGCCCCGGTTTTGAACCTCGACACCGCTGACGAGATTGAACAGGCGCTTTGCAAAATCAACCAGAAGCTTGGTATACAGTGAATAAGCACCCATCTCTGATATTGGCCCTGCTTCTGCTGAGCTTTTTCTGCCATGCCTGCCAGGCAGATTCTGGCGGAAGCGCCACAGCAGCTCAGCCCTGGTCTCCGGTTTCCGTTAAACAGGGTAACTTTCAGGTTCTGCCAGAAACCGGCGCCAGTCTGGCCGGTCATGAACTGAGCATAATGCTGGCCCGCACATTCGATGAAAAGGCGCTGGGCCTGATGTTTTATGAGAAACTCGAAGAAAACCGCGGCATGCTGTTTGTCTATTCAGCACCACGCCTGATGTCTTTCTGGATGAAAAACACCATGATTCCGCTTGATCTGGTATTCTTTTCAGAAAACCTCGAGATTACCGAATGGATCGAGGGCATGCAGCCCGGCTATGGCAAACCGGAAGCAAGTCTGCCACATTATAAGGCAACAGAACCATCTCAGTATGCTCTTGAACTGAATGCCGGAATGATCAAAAAACTTGGCCTGAAAAAGGGCGACAAACTCGAAATCCCGATAACCCTGCTTTATTCAGATTAAAAAATGCTCCCAGGATCTGTAGACAACCTGTTAAGGCTTTCCGGGATCGTTATTTCCGCGATTCTGGCGGCACAGCCGTGGCTGATTGCAACAGGTTCAGAAGACCCATTTCTTTTCAGTTCCTGGGCCATTTTTGCAGCCGGTTCAATCAGCATCTGTCTCTCTTCTGTTCTGCTGATTTTTTTCAAACCACGACACGGTCAGATGGTTTTTATCAGCGGCTTTTTCATGTTTTTTTCCGCGCTGACCGTCGCCACCCTGAATTCTGGATTTCTCAGCAGTCTGCGCAACTCCATGTATCTTGTAACTCTGTTGCTGCTGACCGCGTTTCTCAGAATTTCACGCCGGAACCAGGATAACCTTGCCATCGCTGGCATGATCTCATTGAGCGGCGCATCAATGGCCGTTTACAGTCTATTGCAGGCAACCGGAATTGATATTCTTGCCTGGAATTCTGACTATCAGATGGTAGGAACCTTCAGTAATCCAAATTTTCTTGCAGCTTTTCTGATAGTTTCGGCTCTGGTAAACGCCGGCATGCTTAATGAACCAGGCCTCAAACCGGCTGACCGTGCTGTTTTTTCATTACTTCTCGCACTGCAGATATTTGCTGTCATTTTTTCTGGCCGGAGCGGGGCTATTTTAAGCATTCTGGTTGCCGCCGGGCTTTATTTTACCAGTTTCTGGGAAATCCGCCCCGGCAAGCTGATGCGCCGTTCTGCCTTCGTTGCAGGGCTGGTTCTTGCCCTGATTCTAACCGCTTTCTACGGCATGGCGTATTACGCCACCACCTCATATCCCTGGGAATCGATGAGCAAAATGCCCTACCGTTACATGCCCGCGATAACCCGTCTGATTCTCTGGCAAATGGGCTTTGCCATCTTTCTCGACCACCCGGTTACCGGTCTCGGCCCTGGAGCCATATCTTATCTTATGCCGGCACAACGCCCACCCCAGGGGTCACTGATCGGCATCAAATCCTTCAATGACGACCCGCATTCAGCAACCATAAGCATTCTTGCCGAAACCGGTTTTATCGGCTTATGGGGCGCCTGCACCATTTTTGCGGTCATTTTTGGCTGCTATGTCTGGCGACGCTCCAAGGGCGTGAACATCAAAATTGCAGAAGAACACAGCACCACAACACCTATCCAGTTACCTGCACCAGCCGAAATCCCAAAGGCCGAAACCGCAGCTGTCGAAGTGCCAGCCGAAGTCGTTGCGCCACCACCTGAGGCTGCCAGCCCGTGCCCGGATAAGCCGGTAGAGATTTCTCAGACTGAATGTGTCTTGACTGCTGCTGAATCAGCCGCAGAAACAAAAATTTCAGAGAACATGCAGCCATCTGAAGACAAAGTTTCGGCTTCGATCTCAACAACAGCAACAGGCGAAGCAACCGTCTTTTTCCCATGGAATTCTTCAGCGATTGCTCTGCTGATATCATTTCTGGCCTTCAAAGCCGGCTTTATTGAGGCACCGCTGTTCTTTTACTCCCTGCCAGCCATAATTGCCGGGTTTGGCGTTTTGAGCGCCATATGCTCTCCTGATCAGGAAAACAGTCATCATAATGGCCTGATGCTGAGCCGTGGCAGCATGGTTGCCATCATGACCTTCTTTTTTTACAGCCTTTTTAACAACAGCATCTCGATCATACCCCTGTCGGGCACCATGGCTCTTATTGTCAGCCTGCATTTTTCATGCTGCCTGCGCAACCTTGTCTGGAAAAGAAAGTTCAGACCAGCCACAGTGGTTTTTCTCGCCTTTCCGCCATTATTCGTCTTCTGTGCCTATAATTTTCAGATAGCCCATCATCTTGAGCAGATCAATCTCTGGAAAGGGCAAACCCTGCTCGCGAGCTCACCGATTGATGCTCAGGCCGCTTTTACCAACGCCATCCGCGCCAATCCTCAGTCATTGAAGGCATATTACGGTCTTGCCATAAGTCTTGAAAAGCAGAACCGCCCGGAAGAAACTCAGGAAGTTCTGAAAAAGCTCGACGCAATGGTTCCAAATGCCTTCAATTCAAATTATGAACTGGCCAGAATCATGCTTGCCAGAAAACAGGTTCTGGAAGCCCATCGACATGCGCTGAAAAATCTTGAATGGGATCGGGCGCCACGCTCTTTTGAGCTTCTCGGGCAAATCCTTGTGGTTGAGGGCAAAAGCAGTGAAGCAGAAAAAGTTTTCAACGAAGGTCTGTCTCTTTTTCCGGCCAATATGATCGAAAAGGAAGCCTCAGACCGTATTCGCCTGAACCTGGCCGGAATGGCTGCCAGCCGTGGCGATTTTGCCCGCTGTGAAGAGTTATTGAAGCAGATCAAATCTGAGGTTAAGAATGACATAAACAGCCTTTATCTTTCTGGAATGCTGCTGGCAAGACAGAACCAGAACGAAAAAGCGCTGCAACTATTCGAAAAGGCTCTGGAACTATTCCCCCAGAACCCCAGGTTCATGAACGCCATCGGCTATATTCTCTGCGAGATGAACAGCGAAATGGAACGCGCGAGAGAACTTCTCGAAGGCGCATACCAGATCATAAGGAAATCAGAACCGGTAGACCTTGGCGAACTCCTTATGGTTTCTCACAGCCTCGGAAAATTATACTGGAAACAGGGTCGCAACCGTGAGGCCGGTGAGCTTCTAAAAATCGCCTGGCAGCAGTGCCCTGAAGAATGGCCGGTATTGAAAGAAGAACGCCGCAGAGATTACGCCGAATTCTGTGCAAAAAACGGGCTGGAGTTTCAGGAATGACAGACTTATCACAGTATGCCGGACTGTTCATCGCCAGTTTTTTTCTGATCGCAGTGATTGCAGTCTCGTCATTTCGGCGCAACCGGGCTGTATCTGACTCAGAATCGGGTGGCAATAAAAAGCTTCAGGAGCTCGCTCTGCAGTTCTTCTGCAAAAATGATTTCCCGATAGCAATCGTTGACCGAAATCTTGACATAATTTTTGCCAGCGATAATTTTCGCGACCGCTTCATGGGCGGCAACACCACAATGAATTTTCGCAATCTCTTCAATCAGCCGCCATTTGCCGGCGTAGAAAACCTGCAGGAAACTTTTGAAGCTTACAGCAAAGAAGACAAACTCCCCGACAACCCATGCTTCGTATCCATGAATATCCCCGTCGAAAACGAAGCACAGCTGCCAAGCACTTATTTTCTGCTGCGCGGCGTATTACCTGAAAAAAAAGCCAGCCAACGCCTTTTGGCAATCTCACTTCTTGACGCGGGCTTTGTCGCATCGGCCATGATGGACCTGAATCACAAAATGGCACTCAAAGAAAGCGATCTTAAGAAACTTGAAGAACTCGACCGCCTCAAATCTGAATTTCTCGCCACCCTGAGCCACGAACTCAAAACACCTCTTGTCTCGATAAAGGGCTATCTTGATCTGATGGCCACCCAGAAAATGGGACCATTAACCGAAAAACAGACAAAAGCACTGACTGTTTCGCTGAAAAATACATCGCACCTGAATAACCTGATTTCTTCAATTCTCAATTTTGCACGCATGGAAGCCGGCAAACTGAAATTCGATATGGTTAACCAGAAGCTGCAGCCCAATATCAACGACATCGTCGATTCGCTGAAACCGCTTGCAGACGGTCGTAATATCGGATTCGTCATCAGCATGGATCCAGGCCTGCCGGCCGTATCAATGGATCCCGACCTCATTCACCGAGTACTTTCAAATCTGATCGAAAATTCAATCAAATTTTCACAACCGGGAACTTCGATCAGCATCAGAGTTTTTCAGTCTGATGCCGGCAGAATACAGGTTGACATTGCCGACCAGGGCTGCGGAATTCCGGCCGATAAAATCGAAAAGATCAAGGCACCGTTTTTTCAGGCCGACAAATCAGACACCCGCCCAACCGGTGGTCTCGGCCTTGGCCTGGCAATTGCCGAAAAAATTCTCGCCGGCCACGGCACCTCACTTGCAATCAAATCAGAAGAAGGTAAAGGTACCTGCTGCAGCTTCTGGTTGAAAATTGCCGGAAATCACTGATCTTCGGCAGCACCTCTGGCGATATCGAGTTCGCGAAGCTTCAGATAGAGATTCTTGCGGTGCATGCCGGCCAATCTGGCAGCTTCAGACATATTTCCCGAGGTTTTCTCAAGCAGCCCCTCGAAATATTTGCGCTCGAACGTCTTCAGCAGAATGTCCTTCGCTTCTTTATACTGCATCGACATCATGCCCTCTTCAATGAATTTTTCGTTTTCGAGCCGCGACCTGAGATGAAAGCGGTTTGAATCATTCTGAAAAACACTCTCATCTTCAAGAATAATGACCTTTTCGATGAGATTCTGCAGTTCGCGGACATTGCCAGGCCAGCTGTACTGCATCAGCTTGCCCATGAACTGGTCACTGAAACTCTGCTGCCTGCGGTTGAGCTTTTCACAGTATTTTCTCGCAAACGACTCGACAAGAGCTGGAATGTCAGCCAGCCTGTCGCGAAGCGGCGGTAGATGAATATTTATTACATTCAGGCGATAAAAAAGATCTTCTCTGAAGTTGCCTTCATTGATTGCCTGAATCAGATCACGGTTTGTCGCAGTTATCACACGGGTATCGACATTGATTGTCTGATTACCGCCAATTCTTTCAAATTCACGTTCCTGCAGAATGCGCAGCAGCTTGGTCTGTGTCGCCATCGTCATTTCGCCGATTTCATCGAGAAAAATCGTGCCGGAATCAGCAATTTCAAATTTGCCAAGGCGACGGTTGAGTGCGCCGGTAAAGGCACCCCGCTCGTAACCAAAAAGTTCACTTTCAATGAGGTTTTCGGGTAATGCGGCACAGTTGACGCGAATGAACGGTCGAGACCGTCGAGGACTGAGGCTGTGCAGGGCATTCGCCACCAGCTCTTTACCAGTACCGGATTCCCCGGTAATCAGAACAGTGACGTCATTCGGCCCGACTCTTTCGATCAGATCGTAGACACGCTGCATGCACTCGCTTGAGCCAATAAGAGCCGCCAGGCCTTCACGCTGGTGCAACTGCTCTTTGAGCTGCTGATTCTCGATGCGCAGTCGGCATTTTTCGACGGCTCTTCTGACCGTCAGACGTAATTCGTCATTTGAAAAAGGTTTGGGCAGATAATCGTAGGCGCCACGTTTCATCGCCTCAACCGCCACTGCTTCTGAACCATATGCTGTAATCATGATGACCATCAATTCAGGTCTTTCTGCAATCAGACGCTCCAGAAGTACCATGCCAGAGTCTCCGGGCATGGTAAGGTCGGTGATGACCAGATCAAAATTACCGGCCTGAAACACCACCATGGCCTCTTCTGCCGAAGAAGCCTTGCTGACCATATAGCCTTCTGGCTTCAGAACAGCCTCAAGCGTATAAAGAACCGATTCTTCATCATCGACGATGAGAATACTCGGCGATCTGCCCTTTTTCTGATTAATCCGCGCCATGTTCTGCTCCATCCGGCAGGAATATCCTGAATTCCGTCATTTCCTGCTCTGAGTCAAATTCAATTTTTCCACGATGCAGTTCAACGATTTTCCGCGTTATTGCCAGACCAAGCCCGGTTCCATTCGCCTTGGTCGTGAAGAACGGCTCAAAGATTCTCTGTCGCAAAGCCGCATCGATCTGAGGGCCATTGTTCCTGACCCTGATCACAATCCAGCCCGCCAGTTTTTCAACAGTTATATCGACCTTACCACACCGGCCGACCGCCTGAAAGGAATTCAAAACCAGATTTAAAACCGCCTGCTTGATCTTTTCAGCATCGATCCTGACAAGACAATCACCCTCGGGAAAATGCCGCTGCAGAGTTATTTCATTTTTTGCCGCTTCATGCTTTATCAGCAGATTCAGTTCATTGATAATTTCAACCAGACTGCAGATTTTAAGATTTGCGGCCTCAGGTTTTACAAGGCTCAGCAGCTCAGCAACTACGCGGTTTAAGCGCAGCACTTCACCGAGCACCACATTCGCATGTTCCTTAAGATCGCCCTGAACCTCTTCGCCTATGATTTCAACAAGACTGCGTATCGCAACCAGCGGATTACGTATTTCGTGAGCAACAGAAGCCGCAAGTCTGCCTAAAACGGCCCACTTTTCAGCCTCTATCATCTGCTGCTCGAACTTCTTCTGGTCGGTCACATCATCAACTACCAGAACCGCACCCCTGATATCATTTCCGGCGCGAAGCGGCAGCAGGCTTATGGCAAACTGCCGCAGAATGCCGCCGGCATTATATTCAATAACTTTCTGAACTGCTCGATCATTTACTGCAGGGCTGAAAATGACCTCAAAAAATGCCGCAGTTTCATCGTGCATCGCTCTGGCAAACTTTCTGTCGGAAATCTGATCACAGAATTCTCTGAAACCATGCGCAACCGTATCAAAGCCTTTCATGCCAAACATGTCGAGAAAGCGTTCGTTTACGATCAGAAACCTGCGACTCCTGTCAAGCGTTGCAAGCCCCTGATTGATACTGGCAAGAATGTTTTTCATCTGCTGGTTCCAGTCAGATAGAGCTTCATAAAGGCTCGCATTTTCTATAATCGATGCCAGAACCGGAGCGATGGTTTCCAGAAAGCGGCGAACACCCTCTGAATAGCCGCCAGAATCATTTTTTGCAAGAACAATAACGCCGTTCATCCTGCTTCCGGAAAGTAATGGCACACCAATGATAGAAATACCGTCAACAAGGGTTTCATGCAGCGTCTTGCTTATGAAACAACTGTTCACTACTCCCTCAATAGCATCCTGGCGCGGACTTCTCTGAGCAGCAACATTCACGATCTCTTCAAATCGAAGAGTGCGGCGGTTCTGCAGAACTATCTGAGCAAATGAGCTGAATGAAAGGGTCTGAGCCTTCTCAAGAAATTTCTCGAGTATGACCGTGAATTCATTGTCGAGAGTCACTTTACGCATCAGTTCATAAATTTCCCAGAGTTCCTGGAGCTTTTCATCTATGGCCCGGTTCCTCTGCATGTTCTCTTTGAAGGTTTCCTGAACGGTTAGAGCCATTCTGTTAAAAGAATCACCGAGTTCTTTCAATTCGCCAGCACCGGTGGCGCCGACCCTTACCGAGTAATCGCCACGGCCAAACTCTTCAATACCGTGCATCAGATCGACAAGTGGCCCAAGAATGCTGCGCGAAGCAAAAATTGCCACCATGATGCCGACAAACATGCTCAAAAGCATCAGAGAAGCAAAGTCTGAAGCCGTATTGCTGTTTTTATTCTGCCATACAGGAATCACGCCAACCCCGATCGCACCGAGCACCCTGCCTTCAACAATCAGCGGGAAAAAAAGCTCACGATATGTGGTTCCGTTACCGGTATGAGATTCAACCCGATCCATAGAACCAAGTTCGGGAAAACCTCCAGGTGGGATTCTTGCATCATCGCCCCATCTTTTCCACCAGTTTTCGTCATAGATGGTCAGCAGCAGTTGAGCCGCATTGCCCGAACGATTGGCGTAAATATGATCGATTATGCTCTGATCACCATGAAGCAGAAATTGCTCAGCCGGCTTCTGCAGAATTTTACCTATCGACATGGCCGATTCCATGGTGTCATTCGAAATGGCGAGACGCTCACGCGAAAAGGCTGCAATTGCGAGAAAAGCGTTGGTGATAAAGATCAGGGAGACAAAAAGAAAAATCAGTTTTCCCTGCAGAGTTCTTGGGAGCATTTCACACTCCTGAGGTCAGATTGGAACCCAGAAAGAAACCACAGTTCCGGTGCCTGAATCGGAAACGATATGCAGCTCCCCGCCGGCAAAGCGAACCCGCTCTTCCATGCTGATCAAACCAAGCTTTTTCAGAGTACCATATTTTCTGCGAATCTCTGAGACGTCAAAACCGCTGCCATCATCCTTAACCACTACCGCCAGACGGTTTCTCGCTTCATCATAATTGAGAAAAATGTGAACCGAAGATGGCTCTGCGTGCTTTACCGCATTATTGGCGGCTTCCTGGATTACACGAAAAACCGCCAGCTCCTTTTCACCCGACATTTTGGCCCGCTCACCCTCGACCTCCACATAAACCGGAATCCCGGTGCGGGCCTTGAAGCCACTGATAAACTGCTCAAGTGTTGGTATCAGCCCAAGGTCGTCAAGTGCCATCGGCCGCAGATCAAAGATAAACCTGCGGATATCCTTTAGACTCCTGATGACCGAATCTTTAAGCTCCTGAAGCTCACCAATCAGAGCCCGATCACCAGAATGCTGTTCCAGACAGTAATCTATGCGCATGGTTAGACTTGCAAGTGTCTGCGCCGGGCCATCGTGGATATCCCTGGAGATTCTCTTCCGCTCTTCTTCCTGGGCGCGAATTATGCCTTCGGCCTGAGTCTGCCCCGGTGCAGCATCTGAATTAGAATGCAGCAGACCATCGACCCGTCTGGCAATGCTTTCAGCCTGCGATGTAAGTCGGTTGCTGAGCATCGGAACCGTTGCTGGGCTGACGGCCGGATTGAGCTCAAGCGCTGCCTTAAGGTTATCAAAAGCCTTCCTGGCCTTCGGACCAATCTGAGGACTTACTGCCGCAACCGCCAGCACTATATTTTCGAGGTCATCCAGCCGGTCGGCGATCTCGCTGCGGCTTTTTTCGGGATGCTGCACCGCTGCCAGCACGCTCTGCAAAGTGGCAAGCGTTTCCCTGAAAGAGGCTATTTCCTGAGAAAGCGCGTCAAAGGTAGATTCTGGCATAAATATTCCTTATTTTTCAGAAGACCTGATCCGGTTGATTTCCAGTTCGGCTCGACGCTTGAGTGCATAGGAATCACCACCGGCACGGGCAATTTTTTCGAGCTCGGCGATCGCCCTGGCGCTGTTGCCATTTTCTTCAAGACATTTGGCATAGCGGATACGCAGATCGACGCGGTGTGGACTCTTCTGCAGCGCCTGCTGCAGATATTTTTCACCCTTTACATAATTACCGGTTGTTTCGGCAAGACGGCCGAGTCTGGTCAGAGTTACCGGGTCGCGGCGGCCAAGCTGATACGAGTGTTCAATTGCATCGAAGGCATCTTTATGCATCGAAAGCTTTTCAAAGATTACCCCGATCATATCGTAGGTCTGGGCATCTTTTTTGTGCCTGAGCACTTCAAGATAGTGCGGCAGCGCCGCTTCCCAGTTGCCACGTGAAAACTCATAGGCACCCTTTTTCCTGAACTCCTCGATCTTGCGCCTTACAGACTGCTGGTCTGGCTCCTGTGCAACTGCATCCATAAAACCGTTTTCATCAGGCTCGTTCGGCTTAACTGGTTTTTCCGGCTTAACTTCGGTCTTTAACACTGGCTGCACCGATGGTTTTTCAAGAACAACAGCAGGAACAGCCGGTGCTTCAACTGGAGCAACCGGAAGTGTTCTGTCTGCCTCGCCCTGCTGCTGGCTTTCGGGCCGGCTGTATAGCTCAACCCCAGCTTTCTGAGGCAGGTTAGCCTGCACCACGGCAACTTCTTCCGGTAATTTTTCTGAAACCGCCGCAGGAGCCGTCACAGGCACAGGTGTGGGCATAACCGCTTTCGGTTCAACCGTCGGAACCGGAGCTGCTGCTGTCTGAGCCGGGATCGGAGCCTGAGCTTGTATCGAAACCTGAGTTTGTGCTGAGGCAGGAATCGTGGCTGGGATGGAGACCGGTAATTGAGCCACGGCAGGAGGAGTCTGATCGATCTGGGGCTCGACCTTTGCGGCTGGAACCGCCTGGCTGTCTGGAGCCTCAAAAAGAACCTTTCCTGCAATCGGAGCCTCTGGCACCTCAGCAGATTGCTTCTCGACCAGACGCCCCTCGCCCTTTCCCTGAACGATCAGGACTCTGGCGTCACTGCTGCCAGAATCGGCAATCTGACCACCGGCAAGAGCCTGCGAAGCTTCCAGATCATCAGGAACAAGGCTGAGGATTCTCTGAAAATATCTTCTGGCTTCAAGGGCCTTGCCAGATGCATTGAGTGCCCTTGCCAGCTGGCGGTTGCATTCGACATTCAGCGGCTCAAGCGCCAGCGCTTTTTCAAGGTAGGTTACCGATTCAGAAAACAGCTTAAGATCGATGTATATAGAACCTAGTAGAAAATTACCTCTGACGTTATCAGGTTCTGAGCGAAGCCCGCGCACGATCGCCTGAGATGCCTGAGCGAGTTCAGATCGATCATATAGCAGTTTGCCAAGATTAAACCAGGCCGCTGCATCGTCGGGGAAAGATTCAAGATAACGGCGCAGATATTTTTCGTAATCAGCCATGGCCTCGGCCCGATAAAACGAGTTCAGTATCACACGCCACTGGGTTTTGTCAGGCTCTGCCTTTTCGAGCGCAGTGGCAAAAACGGCTGCGGCGGCAGAGTAGTCGCCGGATTTTACAAATTCCATGCCTTCGTCAAAAGGCAGCAAGACTGCAGCAGGCTCAACTACTGCTGGCTTGGTTTCAGTTACAACCACAGGAGATGGCTCCGGGAGAGGAATAGGGATGGGAATAGACTCTGGCGCAGCCGTTGCCGGCGAAGCATTGTTCTGCGAAGGCACGGCAACCGGAATAACGGCAGCCATGTCTGGCACAACAGTCTTATCACTGCGTCTGACTGAAGGAATCTCGGCAGCAACTGCAAAAAGGGTATTCTGCTCCGCCTCAAGCCTTTCGCCACGCTTTTCAAGCCATATGCCAACCAGAATGAAAATGGTAGCAAGACCTAGATATAGCTTCCAGGACTGACTGTGCATGCGCATGGCACCGAAGTCGGCAGAATAGGCGACCTGCCCTGGCTCCAGAGTTTCATCGTCTTCGCTGTCTTTTTCAGGACTTCTGCCTGAATCCTTTGCGGTAACCGGTGAAACTTCAACAACGTCAGCATCTTCATGGGCGCGCACAACCTGCTTAACTGGCTCAGCCGCGGTCGCATGCTCTTCCGAGTGGGTCAGCAGACCTGTCGCCGAAGACGGGCCGGTAATAAGGCTGCCGGAATTATTTTGCAGAACCGGAAGGAGTATTCGCTCGACTTCGACCCAGTCGCGAAAACTGCTGAAAAGTGACAGATAATAGGCATCCTTGATGTTATAAATCCACAGAAGAATGAAAATCACAGAAAAGAAATAGCTGATGATAACCATCAGATGCGCGCCAAGCAGAGGAAAAATCGCGTTATAAATGATCCCGCCATTATAAACGCTGAAAGCGGAAAAAATACCGCCAAAATACATAGCCATCAGCATTATGCCGCGATCGATGTGGCCGGCATAGATCTGCCCGAGACCCATCACAAAAAAAGACATCAGGGCAGCTGCCCCCGGATTGCGGGTGGCTCCCTTCAGGTGCTGACGCCGTAATTCATCGAACCACTGGTTATTTTCTTGTTCTTTCAAAAAACATCACTCCAGAACATCAATCAGACATCCGCTCTTGACCAGACACAACTTTACCTGCTTCTGCAGACATTGCTCGACCAGATCGGTGCGCTCGTAATTCGCGATAATCATGCCTCTCAAGTCTGCTGACTTGAACTGACCGCTCGTCAACTCACTGCCAAAAGAACCGGTATTGGCGCGCAGGTATTCGAGCAGATCGAGGGCCTCGTTGACCTGCGCTGGCTCAGGACTGTAAAGGATCTGAACTATCACCAGCACACCTTTGCGGTCCTGGCAGAGAAGATCGATTCGCCTTCTACGCTCATTGCTCAAAGATACTGAATAATTTCGATGTATTACGCGCAGACCCTTCTCGAACATATTTATATGCGCAGCAACCCATTGCTCAAACTCTTTTTTCGAATTAAAAAACGAATTGGAAGTAAACTGCTCAAACAGTGATTCAATCATGTTCACCTGTTCCTTGAGACGACGGTTCTCTTCCTGCATTGAAACGATGCGCTCCCAGAGCTTTTTGTTTTCTTCCAGAAGAACGATCAGCCCCTTAACCTCGCCCTCATTGAACTCACCAAGTGGCCGGGCAAGCAGTCTTGTAACAAGAGAGCGCAGCGGCGTTGTACCATCAAGCTGAGCTTTCTCTGCCGGATCGTCGCGCTTGATAAGTAATACCGGGACTTCCTGGGCCTTCCATTTGATCAGCAGATCGTCACCGGGCGAAAATACCCTGAGAAGATCACCAACCATCAGCTTGCGCTTTTCAAAATCCGGAGCCCGGCCCTTCATTCTCTTGCCGCCAACCTCTATTTCAAAGCCCTCTTTAAGAGAAAACAGACGACTGTAGAGCTCATCTTCGCGGGCAAACCACTTGAGATAACGACCACTGTGTTCCTGATGCGAAAGGCGCTTTCTGATCACCATTTTTTCCTGTGGGGCAAAAATCTGGCAGTTAACCACAGAACCACGCTCACGCGAATTACTGAGAACAATCTCTGAATCAACTGCAGCCAGAGTTATCGCCTCACCGACAAACAGGCTGCGTTTTTCCCACTCTACTGATAGATTGGCAATTTCCTGTTCGCCAAGCATCATGTTAAAAACAAGACTGGGGGGAATAACTGCCTTAACATCGGCATCCTGAGTAGCCTCCCAGCAGATACTGCCCCTCTCGATTTCACGGGCTGTCAGTTTTTTTCTGAATTCCGGCATTTCAGAAACTCCAGTTGATTATACGATTTTTCAATTCTTCAGCCGCCTGGCCAAGCTTCTCAACTACGGCATCGGCGTATTCTTCAAGCTTCTGTGCCAGTACCACCGTCACCGGCACCATAACGACTCCCTCGGGAACTGCAAAGTCAAAAAAGCTGTCAGCAATCTCTTCGTTCATTTTATAATCGATTACCTCCAGACGACCGCGCTCCTGCCCCTGGCGATCGTATTCAATAACCCGGGAAGGCAGGTAGGTGCGGCTCGAAAAGGCCATCTCATAGTGCCCCACATCAAAAACCGATCTGAAAACCGATTCCATTTTCGGGTTGAATTTAAGATGGTAGATAGTTTCTGATTCAGAAAGCTTTTCGACCTTCAGCGTCTCGATACGAAAGAATGTAAACAGTGTTTTGCGGGTGAGATTGGCAAATAGTTTTTTGGGACTGAACCAGGAATAATATGAACCCAGAAAGCCACTGGATTCAGAAAAGTGATAAAACACTTCATTAATCGCAACAACGTAGATCCAGAGATTTTTGCCATTGAAAAAGACTTTTACCGAGCCATCGGCAAAAATAATGGCAAATTTGTCAGGGCTTTTTATCGAAAGGGTTACCGACTTGCTGGCTGCGGAATTTTGTAAAACAACACTGGCAGAAATGGCATTGATCTGATCGGCACAGCTTTCCATGCTGTCGAAAAGGCTCTCGACAGAAAATGACGCTACCGGGTTTTCGCCAGAAGCCATCAATGGTGTGTTTTCAAGCAGAAATAGAATCAGCAGACACGCCAGCAGGGCGCAAAGTCTTTTACAGCGCATCTGACGCTCCAGTCCGGTTGATTTCTGCCGCAGACTTCTGCGCAGACCTTTGCATGCCCTCAAGCAGTTTCTGCAGACGCCGATTGCATTCAGACTGCAGCTCCTGATCACCGGAAATCAACCACAAATAACGATTATAGGCACCTAGAAGCCGGCAGAATTTCTCCTGGTCTGAAACAACTCCGGAAAATTCATGAAAAAGCTCTTCTTTTGCCAGACTCACGTCTGAGCATTTCGCGGATGGTGTCCAGGCGTAGTTTGCGAGCAGACAGGAAAACGGCACGTTTTCAGCCCATGCCGGCGGCTCACTCAGGTGCTCAGAAACAAGCCGGGAAAGCTTTCTGAGATTGAGACTGACTACAGTTGCCGGCTTAGCCTGAAGACTGCAGCCAGGCAATGATGAGTAGATAAACATACGGCCGCATTCAACGCCACAAAAAAGGATTTTCCAGGTGGCACCGGTCTCTGAACAGTTGAATTTTCGGCGCGAATCGGCGGCAAATGAAAATATTGCCGATTCGTTGTCAGGCAGCAGTTCTTTCTTGATGGCTGCCAGAATCTTAAAAACCTGCTCATCCGGAACCTTGTGACCGGCTCCTGAAACCCAGATCATATCAGGGCCATGCGTGGTGGAATCGCTCAAAAAAACCGGTCTAATCGCAACATTCTGCAGAACAAAACAGTTTTTTACCCCGCTTCCGGTCATGGCAAGAAAAATGTCGGGATGACACCACGGTTCGGCCAGAGGAGCGGGAAAAGGCAGAATTTCAGGGACACCGGACCCCTGAAAAACTTTGCGAAGAGCTTCAATCAGCTGCAGAAGAAACAATATCCATCTCCGTTTTTACAGTCGATTTTTAATTGACTGTCTGGTATTATACAGTATCTTGGGCTGGTAAACAAACTCAAATTACCAGATTTATCGCACGGGCAGGCAGACATGATAACTTTTGCAGACTTTGACCAGAACATTATCGCCGGCAAAAAACCGGCCATGCTCGTATTCACCGCCGCCTGGTGCAGACCATGCGGTCTGCAGAAGCCGGTAATCGAAAAAATTGCCGCCAGCTTCTCAGCCTCGATGCTTATTGAAATCATTGATGTAGATGAACAGGCCGACCTTGCTGACCGTCTGCAGATTCGTACACTGCCGGCCACTCTGCTTTATGCCGAAGGTGAGCTCGTAGAGCATCTGCACGGGTATCAGGCCGAAGATTTTCTGACATCTTATGTAAACCATATTCTCAAAATGTGCCAGAAAAAAACTGACGAAAGCACAAAAGAATAAAGTCTATTCCGTAACCCTGATGCGCTCAATTTTCTGCGCTTTTCGGTCGCTGCCAAGCTCTACAAATAACCCTTCGACCTTTCCTGGAGCCTGAGCGCACAGAAACTTGTCGGAAAACCCGTTGATAAAACGCCCGGTCACAGTGTTACGGTCAACCCCGATCACTCCGTCGACCGCCCCGGTCATGCCGATGTCGCTGATCACAGCCGTGCCACCATGCGGCAGAATGCGATCGTCAGAAGTCTGCACATGCGTATGAGTCCCGTATGCGACCGCTGCTCTGCCATTAACATGCCAGAAAAAAGCCAGTTTTTCAGAAGTGGCTTCGGCATGAAAATCTACTACCAGAGGCACTTCCGACGGAAGATCACTGAATAGGCGGTCAAAGGCCGCAAATGGGCAGAATGCCGCATCCATAAATACCCGGCCCGCCAGATTCATCACAGCGAGATTACCCACTCCCGGCTTGCAGAATACCCTGCATCCAATTCCGTAATCAGCAGCGACAATGTTATGAGGCCGCAGCACAAAATCGCTTGTCAGCATTTC
>CAZFUG010000026.1:0-5631 GCA_964522035.1 uncultured bacterium | reverse complement strand
CGGGCCAGTCTAAGCGCGAAAAGACATGGTTGCCGGTGGTAATGATATCGACACCGCATGTTCTGATAAAATTTGCATGCTTCTGTGAAAGGCCGTTACCGGCCGTAACATTTTCGCCGTTGGCTATAACCCAGTCAGGCCGATAATTACTGATCAGGCCCGGAAGCAGCCGCTGCAGACTGTCACGGCCGGTCTTGCCGTAGATGTCGCCAATCATAAGAATTTTCATAGCTTAAAATATAAGCTGCCCCGGGGTCATAATTCAACCCCGGGGCAGTTTTTACCTCTTAAAGCATTAATCAGTGAGCAACTTCAACGCTTCTGGTTTCACGAATCAGAACAACTTTGACCTGACCCGGGTATTCCATGTCGCTCTCGATCTTTTTAACGATGTCGCGGCAGACCTTCGGCGCGGTAACATCATCAACTTCATCCGGGCTTACCATGACTCTGATCTCACGGCCGGCCTGAATGGCATAAGCCGAAGAAACACCCTTGAAGCTCTTGGCGATGGTTTCAAGGTCGACCAGGCGCTTGATGTAAGCTTCGAGTGATTCGCTGCGGGCACCGCGGCGCGAAGCCGAGATGGCGTCGGCAGCTGCAATCAGAACAGCCTCAGGCGTTTCAAACGGCACGTCTTCGTGGTGAGCCGCAATGGCGTTAACAACCTTGGCCGATTCCTGATACTTGCGGGCAAAATCAGCTCCCAGCTTGGCATGGTTGCCTTCATCGCTTTCGATGACCTTACCAATATCGTGCAGCAGACCGGCGCGGCGCGCCAGCTGAATGTCAGCGCCTATTTCTGCAGCAAGATTGCTGGCCAGGTTGGCCACTTCAATAGAATGCTGCAGAACATTCTGGCCATAAGAAGTTCGGTAGTTCAGGCGCCCGACAATCTCTACAAGCTCCTGATGAATACTCTGAATACCTAAGGCAAGCATCGTCTGTTCGCCGGCTTCTTTGATTCGCAGGTGCACTTCTTTCTGCGCCTTTTCATACATTTCTTCGATTTTCGCCGGGTGAATGCGCCCGTCAAGAGTCAGGTTCTCGAGGGTAACCCTGGCAACTTCACGCTTGATCGGATCGAATGAAGAAAGAACTACTGCTTCAGGTGTGTCGTCAATGATGACATCGACCCCGGTCAGATTCTCGAAAGCGCGAATATTACGACCTTCACGGCCAATGATGCGCCCCTTCATTTCTTCGCTGGGCAGCTCAACCACAGTTACGATCGGGTCGATCGTGTGGTCGGTCGCACAACGCTGAATCGAGGTAGCAAGGATTTCGCGAGACTTCTTGTCGGCAGAACTCTTGATCTTCTGTTCGGCTTCGTTGACCTTCAGAGCAACTTCATACTGCAGCTCGTCTTCGATCTTTTTCATGAGCTGCTCGCGCGCCTGCTCTGGAGTCAGACCGGCAACCCTTTCGAGTTCCTTTTTCTGCTGCTCGATGATCTCGAGACTGTCTTTCTTGAGCTTGTCGAGCTCGCTTTCTCTTTCACGCAGAGAATCGGCACGTTTTTCAAGATTCTCGGCTCTGGCATCGACTTTTTCGATGCGGCTGGTAAGGTGGGTTTCGAGCTTTTCGAGTTCCTGCCGACGCTTCTGCAGTTCGCGGTCAGCATTCTTCTTCTCGTTGAGCTCCTTTTCCTTTATTTCCTTGGCTTTCTTCTGAGCTTTCTGCAGCTCGGCCTGGGCAGAAGCGCGTGCTTCATCAAGAATTTCCTTTTCCTTCTGACGGGCTTCGGCAAGAATACCTTCGCCATTCTTACGGGTCAGATGGTTGGTAATGAAATAACCGATGAGGGCACCCACACCTGCAAAGACCAGATATAACAGGTATTGCATGGTTCCTCCGTTGGAATCTGGGGATATTTTTTTTGACAGCCCATCAATGACTGTCAAGGACTGTTTCTGCATGAAATTTAGAGCTTTTCCTGGTGAATTTTTACGCTGAATTCTTTCTTGAGTTCTTCAATGTAAGCTTTGAAAGCTTCCTGCTGTTTCTGGGGCAGCAGATGACCTTTGATCTGTTCTTTTACTTCTTCGAGCTTGCGGTTACCGGCAGGCTGGCGTTCATCAACCCTGATGATATGATAACCGAACTGGGTTTTTACCGGCCCGACAATTTTACCGATTTCGGCAGCTTTGCATGCGGCATCAAATTCAGGAACCATCTGGCCTTCGCCGAATGAACCAAGATCGCCCCCCTCTTTGCCTGACGGACAGGTTGATTTTTCGCGGGCGAGATCAGAAAATTTGGCAGGTTCTTTTTCAAGAGTTGCCAGAAGTTCTTTGGCTTCAGCTTCTTCCTTGACCAGAATATGATGAGCCTTCATCTGGGCCGGAACGGCAAACTGGGCGAGATTCTTCTGATAGAAGTCTTCGATATCCTTGTCTTCAATCTTGATGGCATCGAGTTTGTCAGAGAGAAGCTTGTGAATCATGGTGCGGCGGGCCACATCCTTGATTACGTCAGGATATTTTTCTGAGAGAGCTGCAAAATTCTTTTCTGCGCTTGCGGCGGCCAGATAGCGGGCAGAAAATCTTTCAAGGAAATCATTAAGACCTTCGCCGCCAAGAATCTGGGGGCGGATGAAAGCCGGGATCTGCTGAAGTTCTTCATCGAGTTCAGCAACTTTAACTTCCTTGCTGCCGATTTTAAAGAGCACCGCATTCTTATCTTCGTCAGACAGAGCTTCTTTGCGCAGAGTTTCGGCAGCGGCCTGATTGATTTCAAAACCCATTTCTTTTTTGAGCTTTTCGAGTTCTTCTTTGTAGGCAGTCTGCTGTTTCTGATTGGTCACATCACGGCGGATCTGAGCAGAAACGGCATCAAAAGCCTTAACACTGCCCTCTTTTTTTTCGCTGTATTTAACAAGAATGTGGAGATCTTCATCGATCTTGATCGGAGCGGAAACCTCATCGGCCTTGAGAGCCTTGAGAGTTGTAACAATCTCGGGTTCAAGCTGAGCTTCACTGACGAAACCTTTGTCGCCGCCATTGTCTTTGGCATCGTCTTTGGAATTGGCCTTCGCCAGTTCGACAAAAGACTTGCCGCCGTCGAGTTCCTTTTTCAGCTCGGCAGCTTTTGTAGCAGTGTCAACCGAGATCTGGAAAAGGTGATACTGCACCGGATCAACAAAACTGTCTTTGTTCTTTTCGTAATGTTCTTTAACTTCTTCTTCTTTAACTTCAACGGCTTTTACGGCCTGGTTCATGCTTTCGGCAGCCAGTCTGAAAGAAGCCATTTCCTTGAAGTTCTTTTCGTATTCTTCGCCCTTGTTCAGGCCAAGCTGTTCAGCTTTTTTCTGCAGAACATTGACTTCAACCATCTGGTTCAGGAATTCCTGACGACCATCGGGAGTGGCGAATCTGGCAACGGTCTGGGGGTTGGAATTGTCGATTACAGTCTGCAGTTCTTTGTCGTAACTGCCGCGGGTAACCTTTTCGGTGCCGACTTCGGCCAGAACGTCTTCAGGATTGCCTTTGGGCGCAGCCGCAGGTGTTTCCTGGGCAAAAGAAGGGGCGACTAACGACGCCAGAACGAAGAGAAAAATTATCAAAGCGCCTGAGCGCTGATGTTTCAGATGCATAATGCCTCCGCTGTGATTTTAGTGCGGTAAAATTATAACATCCGTAACAGGCAAATTCAATTAAACTATCGGGCAATTTTTGCGAAAAAAAACCGCCGGTCAGATCATGCTGACCGGCGGCTTTTAAGGCCAGTAGAACAGTCTTTACATAACTCTCACAAATACCAGACCATCGAAGAACAGCGTAGCGTTACCACCGGCACCTGCGCTGATAGCAGTCAGATCGATGTCGATACCGGCAAGGCCGCCATTAACCTGAATCTGACCGAGGGCAAGCGAAGTTCGGCCTTTATTGACTGAACTGTAACCGCTGATATCTTTTTCAAGCAGAGTGCTGCTGAGAATACCGTTTTCACGAATCGATACGCGCCAGTTACCACTGGTAGTATGCGGGTAGTAATAAGCATAGACATTGTAGCGATAAGCGCCTGAACTCGGAGCCGGCAGTCTGAAATAGTCCGATGAGAACAGTGTGCCAGCTCCATATCTGAACTGGTCACCAGTACCGGGCACACCTACAGTCGAAGGCACGAGCAGGGCAACCCCGGCACCTGAGAAGTAATCAACCTTGGGGTAATCTTTCGAGCTGTAAACTACATAGAAGTGATTCAGATTGTCGTTGGCAGCGTCATCAAATTCCCAGTTGGGGTTTTCGCCTTCGAGAATCGCTACGAACATACCACCCGGATAAGCTTTAACATACGGGCTCAGTTCGCTCTCTTTGCCAGATGAGCTTACAGCAGAAACCTTGAAGAAGTAAGGCACGCCAAATTCAAGTTTGAGGCCCTTTTTGTCAGGATTCTGGTTATAAGAGCTCGGGAAAGCATTGATTACATAGGGAGAAGCTTCGGTCCACTGAGGCTGACCGGTCAGCATCTTGGTGTAACCACCGTCGGCAACAGTCGAGAAGTAAATATTGTAGCTGACCGCATTGCGGCTTGAATCCCAGGCAATCTTGATGCCAGATTCAGTAGCACTTGAAGACCAGCCCTTGACGTTAGCAGGCACCGCCGGAATATCAGCATCTGAAGCCTGAGTGGTAATCGAGCTCATCTTACTGATGTTGCCGTTGCGGTCAACGACTCTGACAGCAAACAGATTGTAAGAAGTGCCGTTGATATCCTTGAAGCTCTGAGTCAGGTTGGCGGTGCCGTTGTCTTCAACGATACCGATCAGCGAGAACAGACCATCATTTGAATTGGCACGGAAAATCAGATAACTGTCGAGGTCGAGGGTCGGGTTCTGGCCCTGGAAAATGTTCGAACCATCTTCATTAACCGTCGGCTTGCTCCAGCTGATAACCGGATCAACATCATTGCTGACAGAAAGGTTATAGGGAGAAGTCGGAATGGTGTCGTCGCCGGATTTGAGAGTAACCTGAATAGGATCAGAGTTTTCGCTCTCAGTATAGTTGTCGTTGAAAGAACGGACAATGTAAGTATACTGTTCAGCGGACGATTTGCTGATAGAAGTATCAACGAAACCCGGTGTATCCTGGGGCACTGAAGAAACCCAGGTAACGCCACCGGCGCTGGTGCTGAGGCCGCGATATATGTTGTATCCCTTAATGTGGCTTGAAGTTACTTTGTCCCAGGCGACGTAAACTGCTTCGGTAGAAGCTCTTGCCTTGATGTTCACAACTCTGGGAGGTCTCATTTCAGTCGGCAGACCAGCGCGCACCTGAATTGCGTTGGTGCGTGAAAGGTCTGATTCCTTACCCTGAGTATCGAAAGCAGAAATCTTGTAGAAATAATACTGATCATTCACAAGACCATTCTGCTGATCGTTGTCCAGGTAAGAAGGGGCCGGCTGAGTGCCAATGGTGGCAATAAGGGTAAACGGGCCGCCCGAACTGGCAGACCGGTAGATTTTATAGCCAACCAGATCTGCTTCGGTATTTGCTGACCAGTTGATAAGACAGGCTCTTTCACGACCAACCGCAGTTATGTTCTGCGGGATATTCGGGGCTTCGTAGTCTGTCAGACCAGGATCTTTCTTGGTTCCAGTAGTACAGCCGAACAGAGTGAAAATCATGA
>CAZFUG010000025.1:8864-29415 GCA_964522035.1 uncultured bacterium | reverse complement strand
CGTTTCGATCTGCAAGATTTTTCAGCTCTCTATATCAACAATTTTAAAAATTGTTCTGGTCATCAATAAGGCAGACCTCTTCTGGTTTATAGTCGTCACCCTTGCCGATTCTATATCTCTTGCGATCAGCCTTCTGGTTACCTATTCCCTGAAAGAAAAGAAAAGCTTTTATCGTCACTTCGAAACTTCAATGGCCAGAATCCTGCTGAAACAGTCATGGCCGGTTATCTTTGCAGGGCTGGTTGTAATGATCTACATGAGAGTCGACCAGATTATGATCAAAGAAATTCTCGGAGAAAGAGAAGTCGGAATTTATTCTGCTGCCGTCAGACTCAGTGAGGCCTGGTATTTTGTTCCTCTTCTGATCGCCCATTCACTTTTTCCGGCAATTCTGAACGCAAGAAAAGTCAGTCTTGAACTCTACTATTCGAGACTTCAAAGACTTTTTACACTGATGACCTGGCTTTCACTTTCAGTTGCCATTCTGATTACTATTTTCAGCCGCAGCCTGATATCTGTGCTCTACGGTGAAGCATTTATCGAGGCAAGTTACATATTGAACATTCATGTCTGGGCTGGTATTCTTGTAGCCTTGGGTGAAGCCAGTAACAAATGGTTTGTTGCTGAAGGGCACAATCTTTTGTCGTTTTGGAGAACTTTCTGGGGAATGATAAGCAACATAGTGTTGAATCTTTTTCTGATCCCGTCACATGGTGCCGCCGGCGCCGCAATTGCAACTCTGATTGCCTATTCAATTGCCGGTCTGTTCTTTGACCTCTTTTCAGCAAAAACCCGTCTGCTGTTTCGCATGAAAATCGCCAGTCTTGATCCCAGGAGACTATTTTGATAACAAAAATCATTGCAAAACTTATTCCTGACCGCTTAAAAAAAATATTGCGGAACTTTTCAATTCTTGCCTTCGATTATGGCCAGCTAAAAACCATAAAATCAGGGTGCTGCATCGATAAAAATAACCAGAAAATCCCATGGTATACCTATCCGGCGGTTGAATACCTGCAAAGCCTTGATTTGACCGGCCGTAGCGTGCTTGAATATGGTTGTGGCAACTCTTCTTTTTTCTGGAGCCGAAAAGCAGGCAAGGTAGTATCTGTAGAACACGACAGAGTTTGGTATGAAAAAATTCTGCCAACGCTTGAAAGCAACATGCAGTTGATATTCTCTGCCGATGGCCCAGGATATGAAAACCCGGCAGAAATCAGCGGCAAAAAATTCGATGTCATAATTATCGACGCCAATCGCAGACCGGAATGCGCACATGTGGTCGACCGATACCTTGATCAACAACACCCCGAAGGTTTCATGATCATACTAGACAACTCAGACTGGTTCAAAAATACCGCCGATTACCTGCGACAAAAATTCGACATGATTCAGGTCGATTTTCATGGCTTTGGACCAATAAACAACTACACCTGGACCACATCAGTTCTGTTTTCAAGAAACTTCAGAACAAAGCCCGCAGAACTTCATCTGCCCGCATTTTCAATCGCTTCATTAAGAGATAATTGTGATTAATTCGCTGAAAACGCTGCTGAAAAAATTAATGCCAGAAAAGCTTAGAGTTCGCCTCGCAGAGCTGAAAAACCTGTATTTCGATGGTTTTGCCTTTCGTTCATACTCACAGGAAGGCGAAGACATGATTCTCAGAAGAATTTTTGAGGGCAGCGGTGGGCCCGGGTTTTATGTAGATATTGGAGCACACCACCCCAAAAGGTTTTCAAACACCTATTATTTTTACCTTCAGGGCTGGCGAGGTATAAATGTCGATGCCATGCCCGGCAGCATGGAGCTCTTTAAGCGATTTCGCCCCCGCGACATCAACCTCGAGATTCCGGTTTCAGACACGCACGAGACACTGGTGTATTACGCCTTTGAAGAGCCTGCATTGAACAGCTTTTCTAAAGAACTGGCCGAAACTTATATCAATAAAAATTTTCGCCTGAAATTCACGCGGAACCTGGAAACCAGCACTCTGGCCGAAATTCTTGACCAGCACCTGCCGCCGGGGCAGAAAATCGATTTTCTCTCGGTAGACGTTGAAGGGCTTGATTTAAAAGTGCTTCAGTCGAATAACTGGCAGAAATACCAGCCGCGCTTCATACTGGTGGAAGTTCTTTCTACAGCATTCACCAGGTTGCCTGAAACCGATGTCGCCGTTTTTTTAAAGCAGCATGGCTACGAACCGCATGCAAAGTGTGAAAACACAGTATTTTTCAAGAGACTGGTGCAGGATGCTCCGCACCAGCGACCGTAAGGAACAAAAATAATGTGCGGAATATTAGGAACCCTGCCGGTATGCGACCAGAATCTGTTTAAAACGGCTCTGGACACCCTTGCACATCGTGGTCCCGATGGTTCCGGGATATGGCATGACCCGAATATTTCGCTTGGGCACCGGCGACTGTCGATTCTCGACGTTTCAGAATGTGGCAGCCAGCCAATGTCTTATCTGGATGGCCGTTATAACATCATTTTCAACGGAGAGATTTATAATTTCCTTGAAATACGCAGCGAACTGCAGAAGCTTGGTTACCATTTTCGCTCAGAAAGCGACACCGAAGTGGTTCTGGCTTCTTTTGCCCAGTGGGGACCGGATTGCCTGCTCAAATTCAATGGCATGTGGGCAATCGCCATATGGGATAAAGCCGAGAAAAAACTCTTTCTTTCGAGAGACCGTTTTGGCAAAAAACCTCTTTTCTACGCCCGGATAGGCGACAGATTCGTGTTTGCCTCAGAAATGAAAGCAATTATTCCCTTTCTTCCAAAAATTGAGCCCTGCAAAGATTTTAAATGGATGTCGCAGCATGTTTTTGCCTATGAAAACACCGAAAAATGCCTGATCGAAGGAATAAAGCGCTTCCCTGCCGGCCATTACGGTTACTATGACAATCAACAGCTGGTCATACAAAGATACTGGAACATACTCGACCACCTCGTTGAACCAGAAAAAACCTACGACGCCCAGGTGGAAAAATTCAGAGAACTCTTTCTCGATGCCTGTAAACTCCGCATGCGCTCAGACGTTCCCATTGGAACCGCCCTGAGCGGTGGCCTTGACAGCAGTGCCACAATTTCTGCCATGGCACACCTGGCAAGAAATTCGACCAATCCAAGAGGCAGCCAGGACTGGCAACATGCTTTTGTCGCCAGTTTTCCCGACACTCCTATCGACGAAAGCGGCTTCGCAAAAAAAGTTACCGACCATCTTGGCATTGGAGCCACATTCATCAACATAGACCCGGTCAAACACTGGCAGCGCCTTGAAGAATACTTCTATTACTGCGAAGACCTTTATCTGACGCCACCAATACCGATGATAATGACTTACGCAGCCGTAAAAGAGCACGGGGTAACGGTCACCATCGACGGGCATGGTGCCGACGAACTTTTCAGCGGCTACGGGCATCTTCTCGAATCCCTTTGGGATGCAGGAGCTGACTTTTCAAGAATTAAAGACATATTGAACACCCACCTTGAAACCAGAAGCGGCTTTTCGCAGGTCGAAAAAACAGGCCGCCTGAAGCTCTATCTGAATTTTATGGGTCGAAAGCTTGTGCGAAAACTGCTTAACAGAGAACAAAAGTCACAAGACCACGCTCACCCGGGTTTTGCCAGGCTTGATAATTTTTCTCAGCAGCTTTACATAATTTTTAACGAGACCATCCTGCCTACCCTGCTAAGAAATTACGATCGCTATTCGATGATCAGTGGCGTCGAAATCAGAATGCCTTTTATGGACCACCGCCTGGTGACCTATGTTCATTCGCTGCCTTATTCAAGTAAGTTTGGCCACGGCTTTACAAAAAAGCTGATTCGCGATGCGATGGCGCCTTTCATGCCGCCAGAAATCACCTGGAGAAAGACAAAAATCGGGTTCAATTCGCCAATCGTGAACTGGATGCAGGGTCCTCTCAAAGAGTGGTTCAATGATATAATTCACTCGAAAGATTTCTCTGAATGTCAGCTGATCGATAACCACGCCCAGCTCCGGGAAAAAATTGTTAAAATTACCTCTGGAGTCGATTCTTCATGGGCCAATGCCGAATCCTCATGGGCTGAATTAAGCCCGGTTCTCTGGGAACGAGCCATAATCCGGAGGTCATGGATGTGAATAATACAGTCGCACCAGTTCTTCTGTTCGTTTACAACCGTCCCGACCACACCGGGCAAACAATTGAAGCACTGAAAAAAAATCATCTGGCAGACCAGAGCGATCTCTTTATTTTCAGTGACGCCCCCAAAAATGACCAGGCCGTTGCCAGAGTAAGAGAAGTAAGAGCAATTATCAACAAGGTTACCGGTTTTAAAACCGTCTCAATCATTGAGCGTGACAAAAACTGGGGTCTGGCCAATTCGATCATTGACGGTGTGACCTCCATCATAGCCAGATATGGGCGTGTAATAGTCCTTGAAGACGATCTGGTAACGACACCCGACTTTCTCAATTTTATGAATGCGGGCCTGAACAAATACGCAGGTTACCCCGAAGTTTACAGTCTGAGCGGTTATTCTCACAGCAATGACGCCAATGGGTTTCCATCGACATATTTTACCCAGCTCACAAGCTCGTGGGGCTGGGGAACCTGGGCTGAAAAATGGAAATACTTCAAGCGCGACAGACAACTGCTCGAACAAATCCTTCATGACCCGAAACTTCTGCGCCGGTTCAATTTTGACGATTCTTACGACTACGGCGAGATGATAAAGCTCCAGCTTCAGGGAAAAATAGATTCCTGGGCCATCTACTGGTATGCCTGTGTTTTTATGACCAATGGTCTGACGCTGTACCCGGCTCGAAGCCTTCTTCGGAATATTGGCTTCGATGGTTCCGGCGTACATTGCGATTCAATCGGAGATAATCAGCAGATGGCTGCAAAATTTTCATGGTCTTTCAGTGAAAAAGCCGAAGAAGAGCCATCTGTCAGGCATAAATTGCATGAAATTTTTCTCAGAAAAAAACCCGGGGTTGCGGGCAAATTCCGCAAAGGCCTCAAAAAAATTAAAAACCTGCTGTGCAGTCTGCTGCCTGCCGGCCTGAATTGCCGCCTGAATCTTTTGAGCAGCAAAATCCGACTGCTGCTGACAAATAAAAAAACAGGCAAAAACACCTTCATCGACAGAAGCGTACAGGTTTTTGGCTGGCAGTATGTTGCAATTGGCGACAATTGTGTAATTGGCGAAGATTCGTGGCTGAATGTCAATGAGCGCATTCAAGGTCTTGACCAGATAAAAATTGGCAATTGCTGCTACTTTGGCCGAAGAAACCTTTTCTCTTCCGGCCGCCAGCTTATTTTCGGCGATTACGTAATGACCAGCAACGACTGCCGTTTTCTCGGCAACAATCATGAATTCAATAACCCCCTGTTTCCGTATGTCTCAACCGGTACAACTGCCGGCGGCACCATGAAAATAGGCGTAAACACCTGGATTGGCGTTGGAGTTACGGTACTCGGCAGCGTTACAATCGGTCATGGATCAGTAATTGGTGCAGGCAGCGTCGTCACCACAGATATCCCACCCTTCAGCGTTGCGGTTGGCAATCCCTGCCGGGTTATTAAACGCTACTGTTTCGACCGGAAAGCCTGGGTCAGAATAAAAGATGAAAACGAAAAACAGAAGGTCGAATCTCTTATGCCGTCAGAAGATGAATACCTTACGGTGCTGCAGAAGAACTGCCCCGCTCCTGTGATGCCAATCCCGGCCGGATCTTCAACATTTGGTGATCTACCATGAAATGCCGTATATGCTCAGCTGATACCAGTCCGATACATCGGGCAGTAATCCTCGATCGCCACGAGATCGGTTATCATATCTGCCCGGTCTGCGAATTTATGCAGACAGATGACCCATTTTGGCTTGAAGAAGCGTATTCTTCTGCCATAAGCTGCTCCGACACAGGGATTCTCAGCAGAAACATATTTCTTGCGAGCATGGCGACTTCAATAATCAGATTCTGCTGCGACAGAAAGTCGTCTTTTCTTGATTTTGGCGGCGGCTACGGAATTTTCACAAGACTGATGCGGGATTATGGGTTCGACTTCCACTGGCATGACAAGTATGCGCAAAATCTTTTCGCAAAAGGCTTCGAAGCAAACATGACCAACCGCTATGCGGCAGTCACCGCCTTCGAAAATTTTGAGCACTTTCTTGACCCCGGAAAAGAGCTTGAAACCATGCTGCAGGTTTCTGATTTTATTCTCTTTTCTACTGAACTGCGCCCATCCCCGGCACCGAAGCCTGAATCGTGGTGGTATTACTGTCTTGAACACGGGCAGCACATATCATTTTACACCACAAAGACTCTTGCATGGCTGGCAGGTAAATATGGTATCCATCTCCAGAGCAACGGAAAAAATATTCATATTTTTTCCAGAAAGCCGGTATCCAGAAACATTTTTCTCTTTGAAAAAATCATGCGAAACTCCGGCCTCTGGAAACTGCTGAAGTCACCATCAAAAACAGTTTCTGACATGCAGCAGATTATTTCCACAATGCAGGTAAAAAAATGAAGAACCTACTTGTAACCGGTGGATATGGCTTTCTCGGAAGAAACATCGCGCTTTTTTTCAAAAACGCCGGTTTTTATGTCACCGGCATAGGCAGAAGCAGCTGGAAGACCGATGAATATCAATCTTATGGTTTTTCCAGCTGGGTTGACGGTGAAATTTCCTTTGAACTGCTTAAATCCGTAGAAAAAATACCGGATTTAATAATTCACTGTGGCGGAGGCGGGGCCGTTGCGTTTGCCGACGCATATCCTTTTGAAGATTTCCGCAAATCGGTATTGAGTACAGCAGCGGTGCTTGAATACATGAGAGTTGTGGCCCCGACTGCAAGGCTCATCTATCCATCCAGCCCGGCTGTTCACGGCTCTCTCGGCAAACATCCGATCCAGCCCACAGCTCTTTTCAAACCGGTTTCAACCTACGGTCTGCATAAAAAAATTGCAGAAGAGCTGTGTCAGAATTACAGAGAAAGATTTGGCCTGGATATCTCAATAATCCGCTTCTTCTCGCTTTTTGGCAATGGGCTGCAGAAGCAGCTGCTCTGGGATGCCTGCAAAAAAATCAGCTCCGGCGAAAAGCATGTCGAATTCTGGGGTACAGGCGAAGAAACGAGAGATTTTCTTCACATCAGCGATGCAGTAAGCCTTCTATTAAAAGTTGGAACATGCAGGCAGAAAAACCTTATTATCAACGGCGGCTCTGGCACGGCACATTCGGTCAGAGAAATTCTTACCCTGATTGCCGGGTTGTTGAAGCCGGGAGTCGAAATTCGCTTTAACCAGCAGACTCGACCCGGTGATCCACAACATTACCACGCGGCAATGTCAGAAGCCCTGAGCCTTGGCTGGAAACCGGAAACATCTCTGGAAAAGGGCCTGGAATCATACGTAAACTGGTATAAACAATGCATAATAAAATGATCAGGGTCGGATTCATTCTTAATTGCGATGCCAACTGGATGGGCGGGCTCAATTATCTGCGCAATCTGCTGTTCGCAATCTCTGCAATGCCAGCTAAAAGAATTCACCCGATAGTTTTTATCGGTCATTCTGCAGGCAGTGAACTTCATAATTTCTTCAAGCCCTATGCCGAGGTAATCACTCTGCCTGTCTTTGACCGTAACTCGCCTTTATACTGGCTCTGGAAAGCGACAAAACATATTTTCAAGTCAGATGCTTTTCTTGAATTCGCCCTGAAAAAATATAAAATCGACGTTTTTTCGCACTCCATGGTTCTCGGCCTGAAAAAAGCGAAAATTATCAACTGGATCCCTGATTTTCAGCATTTCCACCTGCCTCAGCTGTTCTCGCAAGCCGAAATAGAATTTAGAAACCATCAGTTTCTCACTGTCGCCAGAAAAAGCGACACGGTCATTCTCAGCAGCAACGACGCCTTTAAAGACTTTCGTAGCGCATTTGCCGATTATTCAGACAAAGTGCGGGTTCTGCACTTCGTTGCCCAGCCTGACCGCAGGTTGTTCAGAAATACCCCGGAAAAAGAAACAGAAATTCTTGAAAAACACGGTATCAGAGAGCGGTATTTCTTCATCCCCAACCAGTTCTGGAAACATAAAAATCACCGGACTGTCTTTGAGGCAATAAAACTGCTCAAGGATAAAGGGCATGAAATTATGCTCGTATGCAGTGGTGCCAAGGTTGAATGCAGAAATCAGGCTCATATTGAAGAACTTCAGAAAATGGTGTCTGATTTAAATTTGAACATCAAAATTCTTGGTTTGATTGATTACGAAGAAGTTTTTATTCTGATGAAACGATCAATGGCGGTAATCAATCCTTCATTGTTTGAAGGGTGGAGCAGCACGGTTGAAGAATGCAAAAGCATCGGAAAAAATATGATTCTGTCTGATATCCCGGTTCATCGAGAGCAGAACCATCCGCTGGCAGTATATTTCCCGCCGTTAGATTCAGAAAAGCTGTCAAGAATAATGCTGCAGACCATGCTCGACACCAGCCCGGTCTCTGCGATAAAAAACGAGACGGATCTGCTTGAGAAGCTCGAACAGAAAACTCTCGAATTTGCCAGGTCTTACGAGCAGATTGTCTGCGAAACTATTGAAATAAGTAAGTAAAAGCGTATTATCTTAGAATTTGCCATAAGTGACAAATCGCTTGGATTATCCGTGAAAGGAATATTAAATTGAAAGTTCTGCTTATCCACCCACCATGGCTGCGCTTCTTTGGCTCATGCCTGGCTTCGCCGCCCATAGCTCTCAATTATATTGCCGCATCTGTAAAACAGCATCTGCCCGACATAGAAATTGACGTTTACAACGCAGATTACGCAGCCGGGCTTGTTCCTTCCATGGCAAACGACCTTTTCACCTCAGGGCATAATGAATACCGGCGCCGGCTGTTCGACCTTAACGACCCGATCTGGAAAGATATCGAAGAAGTCATCAGAAAGGCTGACCCGGACCTTATTGGTATCAGCTCGATGACAGCAACTTTTCCGGCTGCCTGCCAGCTGATCAAGGTAGCGCGCAGCATAAAACCAGGCATAAAATACGTTATTGGCGGCCGGCACCCCTCTGCGCTTCCAGAACTCAGCCTGGTTCAGTCAAATGCTGACTTTGTGGTCATCGGAGATGGCGAGCAGACTTTCTGCGATCTTTTAAATAATCTTTCGACTCCCGAAAAGGTTCAGGGCATCGCATTTCTAAAACCTTCCGGGGAGCTTACAATGACCAGCCCCAGAAGCAAAATTGCAGAAATCGACAGCTTCCCGATTCCAATCGTCGAGTCTTCCATTTCCAGATATGGTTTTGAAAACGGCCAGGACGCAGATATCTTCACCTGGTCGCTTTTGACGGCCAGAGGCTGCCCATTTCAGTGTGTTTACTGCGCCACAGATCATCAGGTCAGATTTCGCAGCATTGAAAACGTCATGCATGAAATCCGCACTGTAAAAGAAAAATATGGCATAACGCACTTCTGCTTCGAAGATGATACCTTTTCTCTGAAACGCACAAGAATGGAAGAAATGTGCCATGCACTGGCAGCCGAAAAAGTTAAATGGACCTGCGTTACGCGTGTCGACACGCTCGACGACGATCTGGTCAAGTTAATGAAAGAAAGTGGCTGCACCCAGGTTTATATAGGCATTGAAACCGGGTCTCCCAGAACTCTTAAGGCCATTCGCAAGAATCTTGAGATATCTCAGGTCGAAAATGCCCTGAGACTGTTCAAAAAATATGATCTTCTGGCGATGGGCTTCTTTATAATAGGCTTTCCCTGGGAAACCTCTGAAGATATGCAGCAGACAGTCAATCTGATCCGCCAGCTGCCCCTCGATTCTTTTCAGATCAATATAGCGACCCCCCTTCCCGGGACCGCTCTCTACAAAGATCTGGTAAACAGCGGCAAACTCAACCCGGAAAAACTTGACTGGAGTGAGCTGCATCAGGGAAGCCTGCATATGAATTTTTCTGAAATTGCGCAGCCCACATGGGAAAAAATGTTGCTGCACTATCAGAACCAGGCCTTTGTAATACTCAAAAAACGCTATCTGCGCATGATGTTGCGCAAATTGATTGCCGACCCCACGATGATCATTAAAAAGATTTTCAGCCGCATTAAAAAGAACCCGAAGCTGTTAAAATGGTTTATATCCGGGGGAAACACGCAGAACCATGGTTAATGAGCCACTCAGTCTGACAGTTGTAGTGCCCACTCTGAACGTAAAAAGAACGATCAGAACCACCCTTGAATCTCTGGCTCCTTTGCGTGATGCGGGCGCCAGCATTATCATTGTCGACAGCTTTTCCGACGACGGAACACTGGAAGCCGCAGCAGGCCTGTATGACCAGCTTCTGACAACCCCGCGCGGAAGCATGTATGCAGCAATCAATGCCGGTATCGCTGCCGCATCCACTGATTGGGTCTCTTACCTCAATGCCGATGACATCGTTTTTGCTGACATTCTCCTCAAAGAGCTTGGGAAAATTGAAGCAACCACAGACCTCATATATGGCGATGTAGATTTTATCGATTTTAACGGCAGATTCCTGCACAGTTACAGTTTCCCCGGTCCGAAAGAAATTGTTCCGCTCGCCACCTCTTATATTTGCGCCATTTCACCGATCGGCACATTTTTTCGAAAAACTCTCTGGGAAAAACTCAAGGGCTTCGATACGACCTACAGATATTCAGCCGACTTCGATTTTCTTCTCAGGGTCGCCATCTCAGGAGCAGAGATGAAAAAAATCTCCGGTCCGACCGTTGGTGCTTTCAGACTTCATGGGAAACAGCTCAGCCAGAACGAAGGCCAGCCTGGGCTGAATGAAAACTATAAAATTATCGACAGGATGAATCTGAAAGTCTCAAGATTCCGAAAAGTATTCAGTCTGCTGAAATTTAAAATCGGCAACTTCTGGGAATTGCTGATCCGGGCGCTTAGACACCGCAGGCTGACAGGCTCTGGATTTTCAGAATGCATTACTCCCCCAACCTATCAGAAAGACTGAAACCATGACTTACCAGTGCAATGACATCAGTTCGGCCATCCAGCAGCTGAGAGAACGGTTCCCGTTTCATAATTATCTGGCTGAAGATGACGGAAAACATGGTCCATATTCGAACATAGCCTCAACTGTAAAAAAACATCTGCCGGCGGGCAGCAGAATCCTGGATTTTGGCGCCGGCCCCTGTGACAAAACCGCAGTTCTGCAGTTACTTGGGTATCAATGCTCCGCCTGCGACGACCTTCAGGATGACTGGCACAAGCTCCCGGGCAACCGCGAAAAGATCAAAGCCTTTGCCAGCGGCCTTAATATAAATTTCACTCTACTCGAAAATCAGAATCTGCAATATGAAAAGTCAGAATTTGACATGATCATGCTGCATGATGTTCTTGAACATCTTCACAATTCCCCGCGCGAACTGCTCGTTCTCCTGCTCCAGTTCCTCAAGGAAGATGGCCTTCTTTTCATTACGGTTCCAAACGCGGTTAACATACGCAAACGTATTGATGTTCTCCGCGGCAGAACAAATCTCCCGGATTACGGAGGATACTACTGGTATCCGGGAGAATGGCGCGGCCATGTAAGAGAATATGTCCACAGTGACCTGGTTCTTCTTACAAAGTTTCTGGGTCTGCAGCTGATCTCAGTGCATGGCTGCGATCACATGCTCGCCAAAGTCCCGCTTTTTCTGCGACCGCTTTATCTTAAAATTACCGATGTCTTCGATGGTTTAAAAGATTCATGGCTGCTGATCGCACGCAAACCAGCAAATTGGGTTCCCAGAATGAAACTGTCAAATGAAGAGGCAATTCAAATACTCGGAAAAAATTCCTACACTCCGCAGGAACCCTGATCAATTAACCATCGGCAGGATATTTGCCAATATCAAAAAATTCTGTTATACTTGCAGAATATTACCGCAGTTTAGCGGTCAAACAGTGGGCGGTTTTTTTCCGGCGGATTAACCAAGCCCCTTCGCTCAGCCGGCATAATCGGTTTTGAGCCCTGCCTCCACCGAAAAAGAAATGGATATTTCATGCCTACTCATTTTAGTCGCACCACCGCTACCCGTGAAAAAAGTCACAATCACAATTCTGAATTGAATCAGAATCCCGAAACCACCAACACCAAAGAAAGAACAATTACCATTAACAAGCATACTGAAACCAGAACCCGGCAGAACGAAAACACCGCTCACACCACCGAAAATGGCACCAGAACCAGCCGGAATCATCACGAAAGAACCACCACTCACAATATCGAAAACAACACCAGAACAACTCACCGCAACACTGAAAAAGATACTCATACCAACCACCGCAATCATAGCAGAACCACTGCCCACAATACCGAAAACAGCAACATGACAAACCACCAGAACCACACAAAAACCATTGCCCACCATATCGAAAACAATACCAGAACCGACCACCACAGCATCACTGAAACTGCGCCCGACACAATCGTGACGCAGGCTCAGACTGAGCCAACAACCGGTTCGGTTTTCGCCACTCTGCACCCCGACCTTCAGAAGGGCATCGCCCGCAACGGTTTCACCACTCCGACTCCGATTCAGCAGAAAACCATTCCGGCCGGTATCGCCGGTCACGACCTGCTCGCCAGCTCACAGACCGGCAGCGGCAAAACCGCAGCTTTTCTGCTGCCGATCATGCACCGCATCATCAACAGCCGCGAAGCCGAAAAAAGAACTACCGGCCGCATTACCGCCCGCACCCGCGCGCTGATTCTCACCCCGACCCGCGAACTCGCCGCCCAGATCTGCCAGCATTTCAATGATCTGGCTCAGTGCACTGACCTCAGTTGCGCCCCGGTATTTGGCGGCGTCAGCATGCTGCCTCAGGAAAGAGCCTTCCGACAGAAGGTTGACATCATGGTCGCCTGCCCAGGCCGTCTTCTCGACCATTTCAACCAGAGCTACGGCAAGCTCCCCCACCTCGAATATCTCGTTCTCGACGAAGCTGACCGTATGCTCGATATGGGCTTCCTGCCCGATATCCGCCGCGTTCTCAAAGCCCTGCCGGCCCCGACCAGCCGTCAGACCCTTTTCTTCTCTGCCACTCTGCCGGCTCCGATTGTTGCCCTCTCAAAAGATATGCTCAACAAACCGGTTTCGGTCGATATCGAACGCCCGCAGATCACTGCCACCGGCATCGAACACAAAGCTTTCAGAGTCAACGACAACCTCAAACAGGAACTGCTGATCAACATCATCGACCAGCACCAGATCCGCAGTGCCATTATCTTCACCCGCACCAAACACCGCGCCAAAAGACTGGCCCAGTTCCTTGACCGCCAGAATGTGCCGACCGATTTCATCAACGGTAACCGCAGCCAGCTGCAGCGCACCAAAGCTCTCGAAGATTTCCGCAACGGCAAAGTCAGAGTTCTCGTCGCCACCGATATCGCTTCACGCGGCATTGATGTCGAAGCCGTTTCGCACGTCATCAACTTTGATGTGCCGCACGTCGTCGAAGATTACGTGCACCGCGCCGGCCGCACCGCCCGTGCCAACATGACCGGCTACTCTTACACCCTGGTTTCAGCCGATGAGCTGCACGACTTCTGCCAGATCGAACGCACCATCAAAACCCGCATCGAACAGGTGAAACTCGAAAACTTCGATTACAATTCAAAACCGGCCGAAGCTCTCGAAGTTCCGCTGGCTCAGCGCATTGCCGAAATCCGCGCCTTCAAATCAGCCTGCCGCGCCAGAGCCGCCGAAAAACAGGCTCGCCGCAACGGCACTCCGACAACAGCCAGAACTGCCAGCACCAGTAACCACGCAAGAGTTACCGAAAAACCCACAACCCGGCAGCACGAAACCAGAAGAACTACGACCGCCGGTGAACCGACCAGACACCAGACTGCCGGGCAGAGAACCGCCACAACCACTCACCATACCCGCCGCACTTCTGAAAGACCCGCCCAGCGCGAAACCACTACTACTGGTAACCGCAACAATCAGCAGCGAAACGAAACCCGTAACGAACAGCGCCAGCCACAGCGCCGCAAAGACAACAGCCACCTGCCAGATATTTTCTGAGCGCAATAATAAAAGCCCCCGGCATTGCCGGGGGCTTTTATTATTGTGTCTGAAAATTGACTCAGCCGTTTTTATCCGCGTTTATCAGTGTCTATCCGTGGCCGATCGTTTTATCTGTGGCTATTCTTTGTTTTCCGGTTTTGCATCGGTGGCAGCTTCAGCCTTCTTTTCTTCGGGGAAAAGGCGCACGATCAGCACCAGCAGAATCGCGGTCACCAGACCGAGAATCGCATAAATGCCCCAGCCGCGATCACTGAAAGCTTCTTCAACCTGCTTTTTGACCTGGCTGGCTCCGCTGTGCGAGGCCGGCTCGCCGAGCTGAATCTTCTGTGGTTCGCGGGTGAGCAGCGAATCGCTGATCATGGCCAGATCGTAGCGTGGCGCTTTCGCTGCGGGGTTACCGCCATAAACATGGTATTCACCCGGCTCGTTGGCAAGAAACAGCAAAGTTCGGCTGGTATAAAGTCCTTTTACCGAAGCGACCTGTATCGGGCTGTTATCGCCATGAGGTATAGACAGGCGCAGCTCGGTCTCGCCTTCGGGCAGGCCATTGAGACTGATCCGGTGCTTTCCGGCGTTGTCGTTGGCATTTTTCCAGGTGCTGGTTGTAAAGGTTTTCCAGCCGAGCTTGCCGGGTTTTCTGATTTCAAGGTTCAAGTTGCGGTTGAAAACACCGCCGGCAGTAAACTCAATGTTGTTCCATTGCTTTGAAGCTGCCGGTAATTCAATATTGATTACTGTTGTATTGCTTTCACGACTGTATTCAGAAGTAAATTTCAGATCGATAGACGATTCAGAGGTCTGCCCCGGGAAATAAGGCACCTGCAGCCCGTTGCGCACCAGTCTGATGCCATCGGGGTTACTGTCAAGAGCTGCTTTAAGATTGAGTGCCAGCTGATAAAACCCGGCAATCGGGGCTGAAAAGGTTGCCACCCAGCTGTAACCGGCATCACTGAAAGGGGCCCCCTGCTCGACCACTGGTTCGCCCGAAGCGGCAACCGTTCCGGAAGCAATGAACTCGATGCTTTCAAGTCTGATTTTTTCAGGAGCCAGCTCGCTGAGCTTTCTTTCGATCATTGCGAGATCATAAACCGGCGCAACCGCAGCGGCGTTACCGCCAACAAGGCTGTAGTCACCTGCTTCACCCGCGACGAAGAAAAGATCGAAAGCGGGGTAAAGGCCTTTAAAACCGGCAATTTCGAGCTTCTGATTGCTGCCGTGCTCCACGGTCAGACGGATTTCCTTCTGATCGGCTGGAAAATCAGCAAGACTCAACTGAAACTCGCTCTCAGAATCGGTATTATTGACCCAGTTGGCTTCACGCCAATACTGCCAGCTGATCTGCCCAAATTCATGTTTTTCAAATTTCAGTTTTCTGGTAAAAATTCCACGCGCCTTGAATTTTAGTGCCGTCGGCTTCTTCAGCTTTTCGGCAGTCTGATGATAAAAAGCGTGCGGTTGCCCGACTGATCATATTCAGCATCGGCTTTGATTTCGAGCTCGCGCAATTCTGTGCCACCCAGAAAATACGGAATCTGAAAACCGTCTTTAACAATTCTCAATGCCGCCGGTGTCTGATCGAGGCTGATTTTTTCATTGGTCACCAGCTGAAAAAAGCCGGCAGTCTGAACTTTAAAGCCGGCCTGCCACCTGTAACCGTCAGCATTAAACGGGGCCCCTTTCGGGGTAAAGGTTTTAAGTATGCTTTCAGCCTGCAGACTTATGTTTTCTTCAGACTTTTCGAAAACAATCGTTTCACTGACTGCTGACTTGTCTTCGACCGGCTCATCGAGAACGCGATTTTCTCTCTGATGTCCGGTTTCAAGAGCATATTGCCCGGGCTGGTCGGCAACGAACTGAATACTCGGCAGTCTCACCTTAACCCTTACCTGTTCGATGCTGCCAAAATACGAATCAGAAGTCATGCGCAGCAGCAGAGCCCTGTTGCCCCAGACCTTCTGGTAATTTATTTTGAGAGTTTTCTCTTCGCCGGAGATCGCCTGATTGCTGCCCTCGCTGACCGGAACAAACTCACGGCGGCCAAGCTTGATTTCTTCACGGCCAACCTGCCATTCTCCCTTGAACTGCGCCGAAGTCTGAATTTCGATCGACTCGATGCGCAGACCTGAACCAGGCAGAAATACACGGGTTTCAACGCCCTGTTCGATTTCGCTCTGTTCAAATTCGGGTTGCAGAACTCTGTATTCAAAATCGGTTCCAGGCTTGCGGCCGGTCAAATTTACCGACTGAACAAAAACCGGGGTCTGCTTGAAATATTCGTCGAAACCGGTAAAGTAACATCTGACTCTGGCAAATTTTGCTTCAGGAAACCTGATTTCCGCGGCTGTTTCGCCATTCTGCGGCATGAGAGCGGTTCCGGTAGCAAGCATCTGCCAGGTTTCGCCGGATAAGGCTTCAAAATCAGCTTTTCCGGTAAAACTTCCACCGTTAAGAACGACTCTGATGGAGCTGTAAAGCAAATCAGGTTTCAGTGCGCCTTCCCATAGAATACGGCGGTCATCGAGCAAAGTGACTTTCTCGGCAGCAACCGCAATCGCTTCGTATCGGCCGGCGGTGCGCATAAACAGATCGCAGGCGCGAAATTTGCCGTCGGGCCCGACAACCGCAATGTCGAGATTACCCAAAGTGCCAACCTCAGTCGGAACTCTATGCAGTTCCGGCGGCAGAACCGCCTTCTTGTACCCCGGACTGGCGATCTGAACCGCTGCCCTGGTCAGCCAGCCCTGAGCTGAAGCAATGGTTGCCATGGCCAGCATCGCAACGACAAGCACAATAATATTTTTATTACTTTTCATTGGCATTACCCCCCGATTTGGCAAGAAAGCGCTGATACAGATATGAAACCAGCATCAGAACAGCTGCCAGGCCGATGAACGAAGCGACCCGGTAGAGCTGCCCGAGATCCCAGAGATCTTTCAGAAAGATTTTGGCAGAAGTGACCAGAATCAGAATCAGAGCTGCCTGACGGGCTCGCACCTGATTCCATCTTATGCCAGAAGCAAGCAAACCAATCGCATAGATCAGCCAGCCAAGGCTGTAACCCAGCTGATGTGCCAGGCTGCCGCGGGTAAGCAGGCTGAAAGCCCTCTCTCTATGGCCGAAAACACTGGCGATTTCAACATTCAGAACATAAAAAACCATCACAGCCAGCATCGTCGCGAAGAGCGGTTGCGAATCAACCGACTGCAGCGGCCAGGTTGCATCCTGACGGCGGCGGGTCAGCCAGATCAGCACGCCTATGGCAAAGGCAAACAGCAGTGTGGGTCTATTCATCAATGGCGTCATGGCACCAAAGTCGTCGGCAAATCGGAATGGGAACAGCACAGTGCGCAACAGCCCCAGAGACATCAGAATCAGACCGGCGATTCTGAACGGGCGGTCGAGGCGTTTGGGCCAGACAAGCATCGCCAGACCGTAGATGATCCAGCCAGCCGCCGAAGCCACCGCCATCGATGCCGTTTTGGCCTGAAACAAGTCGAGAGGCTGACCTGCCTGGAAAATCGTCGCCTTGATAACCTTGAGAGCAAGGAAACCGGTGATCAAAAGCATGGCCAGGAAAAAGTTCTTGATGCTAATCGAGGTTTCGCCCCAGGGTTCGCTCATGAAGAGATACAGCAGAATCAGCATTATCGGCAGATAAGCCAGCAGCCCGATATTGAACAGCGGCGCCATGGCGGCGACGGCATAACCATAGTTGAACGGGAACATGATCAGCCAGAGAACGCCAAGACAGAGCAGAATCAGGCCAAAAACGCGCACCGCAATGTGCAGGTCCTGGCGTTTCCAGAGTATGGCGCCAAACAGTGCCCACAGGGTTGTATAAACGATGCGGTGGAGAATGTCGCCAGCCAGAGGAATAAATCGGATTGTCGACCCAGCGGTTACATGTGAACCGGTAAAGATATCGGCCACCACCAGGTTAACGAAATAAAAACCTGTAAGAACGGCAATCCAGGTGAAGTAGTTGGTGATGTTCCACTTCCAGAGGCGATCATCAGGGTGCGGGGCAAGGCGCACTGCGCCAAACATAGCGATCACCGCAACCAGAACCGAAATAACCGCCGGGTTCAGAATGATGATGCTTTCGGGTCCTTTCATCTGCGGCAGCCATGAGAGAAGCAGATAGAGACCGACCGGAGCCATAACCGCGGCGACGCGACGCAGTCCGTTGTGCTCGACGCGATGATTGAGCCAGAGCAGGCCCACCGACTCAAGAACCAGCACCAGGCCAAGCCAGCCTGTTTCCAGAAGCAGGAACGGGGTCAGAGAAATATAGAACAGCAGCACACCGCCATGGCAGGCGAGAATGCTGTTGCGTTCGGCACGGCCGGCCAGTTGTGCAACAAGCGCCGAAACTGTCGGGAACTTGAGACATGCGAGAATGACCGGTATCCAGCCTGAAATTTCGCGCGGCCACATTTTATCTGCGGCATAGACAAAGAAAAGCGCCTGAGCGAGTTCGAAGATCGACCAGCTCATCCAGATACGGCGCGAAACGGCAAAGTCTTTGAAGAGAACGAATGGCAGTATCAGCGAAGCGATATACAGCCCGCCTGACCAGAGCATAGAGATGAATGGCTGCCCGGCAGATGCAAGATCGGGACGCAGCGCCCAGAAAGCCTGCGCGAAACCTGCGGTCAGCAGGGTAATTGCGCCCATGTATTCAAATTTGAGCCGGCGGCTCAGGGCGATGGCAATTGCCATGAAACAGACCATCGTCAGCATGCCCGGGCTGGCATCGATTTGCCCCGGCATCGAGAATGCAAGGCCGAGCAGCACGAATATGCCGATAATTGGCGCCGAAGACATCCATTCGGTCATCGCCGGGTTGAGGCGGGCTCCGTCGGTGATTTCAGGGCTGATCTTCAGCGTGGCGCCCCATTCTGCCACTTTTGCCAGACAATAGAAGGTTGCCAGCACCACAAGAGCGCCGGCCACGAGCAGAAAACCATAGAAGGCCAGAGGCAGTGCGACCGGCGAACCGGCGGTGAGCCAGATTATCGCGGCGATGACAAGTATGATTGTCATTGCCAGCAGCTGTGGAATAGCACCAAAAATCATGCTGACAAAGATGCCGACCAGCTGCAGGGCTATAGTGAGCGGCCAGAACATGAACGACATCTGAGGCGTAACTACAAGCGTTAACAGCAGCAGTAAGGCCAGTGCAACCGGGAAAACCCTGAACCAGGTAAGGAATCTCCGGCTGATGCCATTGCGGTAAATCAGCAGAACCGGCCCGACACCGCCGGCAAGGCCGTAGACGAAGAATGAGAGAAAAGCCCAGTGAGAACTGCTTTCATTGAATCTGCTCAGAGCCCAGAATGCTGCCACAAGAAAAGTGATTGCAGCATAGGGTACAACCATTTCATGCCATGCTGACTGCCTGAAGGCCAGAGCAACGGCGATGGTCATCGCAGCAGCCATCATTGCCATCGGCGCACTCGATGTGTAGCCAAAAGTAACAAGCAAAGCGACTGCAGCGCTGACCGAAAAGATGGTAATACCGGTACACCTGATAGAAGTGCTGGCAACCGGGTCGCCCTTGAGCCTATCGAGAAAAAATGCAAACAGCGCCAGATTGGCCGACCAGGCGATAAAGATCGGCATGCCTTCAGGTATCGGGTCTGCGAGAAATGTACCACAGGCAAGAGAAAATACCGTACCAATCGAGGCAAACAACAGCAGAGCATTCGATTCAAGGCGTCTGACAACCTGGAAAAGGCCGATATTGACTACTGCCAGATACGTGAACAGAGAAAGCAACCCACCCTGCCCCGTTGTTACCAGCAGAGGCGTCAGATAAGCACCGACACCACCGAGAACCGAGATGGCAACGCCACGATGGAACAGCGCCAAAACGAAGGCAGCGGCAGAAACGATTGAAAGTGCAACGAAACCCGCAGGTTTCGGTAAATATTCATAATACAGAGTCGCCGCAAAGAAAACCGAGTAAAGAACACCGATACCGCCGGCGGCGAAGGTCTGACGCATCGTATCGTAGCGACCACGCTCAAATCTGAATGAACCGCCGATCATGCCCAGCCCGACAAGAGCCCCGATTACCAGTCGCATGACCGGCGAAATCAGATTTTTGTCGATGCTGTATTTAACGAAAAAGCCGGCACCAATGAACAGGGCAAGGCCACCCAGCCAGGCAAAAAGCATCGCGCCGGTGAACTGCTCCCAGTCGACGCTCGATTTGAAGCGCCGCCAGCCTTCACCCCAGTCATCGGAAGGGGGAACCGGTTTTTTCGGTCCGCCCGGGCCGCCAGGCATATCTTTGCCAGCGTCAGAAGCCTTTTCTTCGCTCCCTGACTGAACTGGCTTACTGCCGTCGTTTTCGTCAGATGCTGCCTGTTTGGTCGCTGAAGCCTGGCCTGTTTCTGTCTTATCGTCTGTGGTCGAAGATTTTTCAATCTGCGCAGCAGCGGTTTTACGGTCAGCAGATTCTTCTTTGGC
>CAZFUG010000025.1:3915-8854 GCA_964522035.1 uncultured bacterium | reverse complement strand
ATTCATAGCCTTCAGGGCTCTGACTGCCGACTTCTTTGCCGGGCTGATCGAAACTGAGATCAGAAAATTCACCAGCCGGTTTTTGGCCAACAAAAGCAGATATGGGCTGCGAAGACGGAACCGGAGCAGTATCGGAGGAAGGAGCAGGAGCCTTTGTTGCAAGGTCTGTCTCTGCAGATTTTTTTCGGCTGGTTTTTGAACTGCCTGCAGGTTCTGAGAATTTCTCAGGCAAGGTTTTTTCAACAGCAGATTCGCTTTTACTTTGAACCGAAGCTGCTTCTGACCGACTCTGGCGGTCAATCATTCTTTTGAGCGAATTGACCTTGTCATTTAAAAACTTCACCTGATTTTCAAGGTCAGTAATTCTTTCAAGCAGGTGTTTTTTTAAAGAATTGAATCGGTCTGCCACCAGGTAAATTACTAAGACGGCAAGTAAAAATTCAAGCATGATCTGCTCTCTCCTGGCCTGGTTAAACTTTTTGCGGCCACAACTCTGTCAACAATCCATCTGAAGCTGGCCCAGATTGTCACGTCAGAGTATAACATAACGGCAGACAAAGCTAAAATGAAAAACCGCCGTAACCCAGAGGATTACGGCGGCGCTTCGGTTACTAATTAATATTAGTAGCGAGAAGGTCTGCGAGCCGGGCGATCTTCGCGGGGCTTGGCTTCATTAACTTTGAGGCCGCGACCGTTGATTTCTTTATTGTTCAGTTCGGCAATTGCCTTTTCAGCATCAGTCTTTGAGGGCATTTCTACAAAGCCGAAGCCTTTTGAGCGATTGGTTTCGCGTTCAATGATAACATTGGCGCTGGTAACTTCGCCGTAGGGGGCAAAAAGTTCTTCGAGTTCGGCATCACGAATGCTGTAGGGCAGGTTTCCGACGTAAATCTTCATCACAAATGGTTCTCCTAAGAAATTTCACACTTACTCACTCTATCCCGGAGAATCACTGTGGTATCCCGGTCAATATCGTTCATAATTGCGTATAATTATATTAACATAATCTGCCATTATTGACAAGTGTTTTATATATTTTTTTTCTTAAAGTCGGCACCATATCTGAATTCATAAAAAATTCTGACAAAACAGTGAAAAACGTAAAATTTGCAAAAAAAAACGCCCTGGTTAAACCAGGGCGCCTTTTTTCGCTTTAAACCAGCAAATTACTTGCCTTCGGTAGCGGCCGGAGCGGCTGCCGGAGCTTCAGTGGTGGCGGGAGCCGGAGCAGCTGCGTCAGCGGCTACTTCTGCCCATTCGGTAACCTGGAGGGTATCCATCAGGCTGCCTTCGGTGGCGGGAACCAGGGTGCCCTTAACAGTTACTTTTTTGCCATTGGCTTTTTCGATTTCGGCCAGTTTGGCTGCATCGCCGGCGACGAGCTTGAGAGCCTTTTCGCCCAGGTCGAGGATGATGGTAGCTGCAGTTTCGTTGTTGGCTGCATCAGCGGGGGTAACTTCTACAACGCCGGTGAATTCGGCAACTGCGGGAGCCGGAGCAGCGGCATCAGCAGCGGGAGCTGCGGGAGCGGCGGCCGGGGCGGCAGTTTCAGTGGTTGCCGGGGCGGGAGCAGCGGCGTCCTGAGAGAAAGAAACACCAGCGGCGAACAGGAAAGTTACAGCTACGAGAAGACCAAAAAGTTTGCGCATTTTAAATTCCTCCTGAAATATTAGAAACCATTAGAACTTAGAACTTGAAACCGTTTGACCAGGCTTTAAATAAGCCACGATTTCATGGGGGCGATTATACAACCGCTTTTCATTTCTACATACTCGGGTTTCAGCACGAAGAATTTCGAATTTTGTCGATTGTACACAATTGCCGGTTTTAATTTGCGCGGTGCGCAATTTATCTAATTTTTTCACAAACTAAACCCCTGTTTGCGCAACGATACATTTTTTTTGAGATTTTTCGAGAGCCTGGGGTACATTACTTTGTGATAAATTAACATCTTAAACAAGAAAAGAGAGATGCAAACAAACGCAAAAAAAATGATTCTGACATGCAAAACATTTTTTTAATTCAGATTGCCTGGCATTTAATTCACCCTCGATATCCATCCATCATAATTCTCTATTGAGATATATACAGGGAGAAGTATAAGGCAAATCGAAAAACTGCGCTCTCATAAAACGATCCTCATGGAGCCAGGCCAAGTGTCACAAAAGAATTGCAGTGCTCTCCGTCATTCCAGAGGAAGGAGTTGTCTATTTAATCCCTAGAAACAGTTTTTTCGGTGCGCCATATATCGCGCATACCGCTCCAGACAAAGACCTCTTTGGATCAAAACTCTATAAAACCGAATAAGTCGACAAGCCCCTGCGCGGGAATCCTGAAAATAAATTGGTTAGATCCCTGCTTCTGTCACTCCGGGGCAAAAGCGCAGATATGACGCAATTAATGTTCGTCATTCCTGGCGTAGACCCGGAATCCAGAAGTTTAATGCGCTTGCCCTGATGCCAGACACCGCTGAAAACTGGTGTAAGGCCTTTGCAACAGAGTGCTTTCAGGCATCAGGCAATTTTTCAGAAACAGAAAGCGAAAGTCTCAGGACTGGCCCTCAAGGCTTTCTTTTTTCAGCTCACGGGCTCTGGCAATCTCAACCTTGTTGTCAATCGCCATCTCCTGAAGAATCATTGTTTCTTTTTTGCTGTCTGCAAGACTTTTCAATTGCTTGGCAGCATCGTAAGCCTTTATTTTATTCTGATCGTCGCTGTTGTCCATCCAGGTAAGATCGCAGCTGTTATACTGCGAACGCAGAAAATTCATCGATGCCACTTCTTTTGCCACCATGGAGTCGAGTTCGGCCGGAGATGCGGCGATGCCCGAAGACTGAACCTCGCGGCGAATCTCGTCTTCGGTTCTGACAAACTGATCGATCATCTTTTTCGGCAATTCATTGGCCTCTTCAGCCTTTTTGCGGTCTTCTTCAGACATCTCTGACAAGGCCTTTTCGATCTGCCGGTCCATGACCTTCATGTCGTAGGCACGACGCTGGCTTTCGGCTTTTTTCTTTTCTTCGGCATCGGTGCTTTCGGCGTTAAAAACAGTCTTGCCCTTGAAGGCCTCTGCCATGAATTCCTTGTCCAGTTCCTTGATTTTGCCTTCGAGCTCTTTGGCTATGGCGTCAGCTTTTTCTGAGGCCCGCTGCCCTGAACCCTTGGCAGGAATATTTCTATCGGCACATTCGATATCGGCCAGCTTGTCGCGCAGATCTTCAACCGCTGCCCCCTCTTCGTTTGCACCCCAGCCAAACAATAAGCCCTGATACCACTTTTTGCCGGTATCTACATCACTGATGCGATCGTCGATTTCTTTAACGCCCTTCTTGGCGTCGGCAAGATTAACATCCTGAGTCTTGTCGAGATCGTTGAGCTGCTCATCTGTCAGACTTTTAAGGGCATTGGCATCGAGCTGATCGTTGAAGAACTGGCTGTCACCGGGCTTGCTGATCTCGGTGGCGACTTCTTTGGCCACTTCGAAAATTTCCTGGCGATCTTTGTTTACCAGAGCATAAAATTCGTCACGAATCACGACAGAAGAGACCGTTGTATAACGCTCTTCAATCTTTGATCCCGGCACCAGACTCATCATCTCAAGAGTGATATCAACTCTCGATTCAAGATAAGAATCCTTTTCTTTTTGCTCAGCCGACAGGCTTTTTCGCGAAATTCTTATGTTTTCAACGCTGTGCGAAAGGGATTTCGTGCCCTTGTTGCCTGCAGAACGGCGAAGAATAGGTTTGGTGAAGGCATATTTAATGGTTTCGGTCTGCTCGGCAGAAAGCTTGGTATTGTCATTTTTATCAACGACATAACGCGTAAACTCAAGACTCATCGGGTTCTCACCAGCCTTGAAAGTTTCGGCCTTGGCAGCCTTGAGGTCGGCCCGCAGTTGAGTAAGAATGCGGGTGGCATCCTGCTGCAGCACCTGCCGGGTGCTGGTTCTGGCCAGATTGCGGCGCGTATAGCTCCAGATACCGAATGCACTGCCAAGCACGAGAGATGCGAGCGCAGCAGCGACCATCAGCTCAACCAGAGTAAAGCCGGTCTTTCTTTTATTCAGCATCGCAACCTCCCTGGCCTGTCAGAACCTTGTTTCGTTATTGAAGATCAGAGCGAAGTCTCTGAGATTCCGCACTGGCTCGTTGGCCGCAGTTTTATCGCCACGCTCATGCCAGAGAACCTCTGCGGAAATGGCTATCTCGACCAGCTGCCCGACTTCGTTTTTTGCAGCCTTCATCGAAGCTTTCAGCCAGAATTCCTTTTCTTTCTTCATTTCTTCAAGACTCGCAATAGTGTCGGGGTAGAATGCCACCGGTACGTCGATGGCGTTACCATTCATTATGTCTGGCGCGTCTTCCTGGAATTTTTTGATCGGAATATGCTTAACTTCTTCCATGAATTTGGTGAGAATTCCTGAAGCCTTGGCATAATTGCCAACTTTTACAGTCGTCACAGCATTTGAACTGATCAGATTCACAAGCGGAATGAAGGCAATCACGATGATTGCAATCGCCACCAGAACTTCGACCATTGTCAGACCACGCATGCAGTTTCCTCAGTCAACTTTCCAGGCGCTCCAGCGCGATGAAAGCGCCAGATTGTAGCGTCTCGGATCATATTTACCGGTTTTCGGGTGCAGAGAACCTAGCGACGGGCGCAGTTTTGAAGCGACATAATCAACCATGACCTCACCGCGCATACGATGCTTGGCAAATTCGTTTGTAACCCAGTTGCCCTGTATATTCAGTGTTGTATTCGAGCCTACGTAAAGACCCCGATTGGTGAAAACCGAACCCTCGATAACGAAATCGCCGCTGTTGGTTATAATCAGCCCGCCATTACGCACGATCAGGCTGAAAACCGTCGGTTTCTCGGGTTCTTCGAGATATTTTATACTGCAGCCAAGGCTGACGTTACCAGAAACGACAATCATG
>CAZFUG010000025.1:0-3905 GCA_964522035.1 uncultured bacterium | reverse complement strand
ATCATGCCCTTGCCGGTGACATAGAAGGTATCGCCTTCCGGTGCGGTGAAAGGCTTGCTGTCAGTGCCCAGTGAACCGGCGATGAAGGTAATGCCGTTGAGCTGAAGTGCCTTTTTGCCATCAATTGTAATCATGCGGTTGGGAAGGTCTTTAACAAAGGTTTCCGCATCGGCATAGAAGTAATTCGATTTCTTGGCATACTGCTCGGTAGCGTAAAAATTTGCCGGCATGTTAATCGTGTATTCCGGGTCGTACATCGACATTCCGGCATCGGCAGTATCATCTTCTGCGTCATAGGCCTTCATGAACCACATATTGTAGTCATATTTGTTGATGATCTGGTCAGCAAACCAGAATGGCACCGGAATCGGCGGCAGGAAGCACCATGGCGGCGGGAAAGGCAGCAGCGGCAGACGGTCTTTAGCGAACAGACCGACAATCGTGACATGCCACTGGCGGTAGCGTTTGGCCACCATGCCTTCGATATCGCGCGAAAGGGTCGGATACCAGGCATTCAGACCAAACAGATGGGTTTTGTTCTGGCCCCAGCCAAGCGAAGGCAGACAGTAATAACTGTTACTCGTGCCCATCCAGGGCAGTTTCATTCTGGCAAAGGCGTCGGCAGGAGGATTCGAACCCATGATTACAGCACCGTTAGTCAGGTCGGTAAGTGAAGAGCCAAAGGCACGAAATGCCATGCTTATGCCGAAGGAGAAAATGTTTGAGCTGATTTTTTCGGGGTCAGGCAGAAAATTGATACTCTCTGCCTTTTTCTTAAGGTAGTCTTCGTGGGGCATTTTGTGATCGGCGTTCGTCCACCACTTGAATGAATCGTTGCGCTGCTTGAGAGCGCTCGACTGATACTGTTTGCGGTTTTCGATGTATTTCGGGTCCTGGTGCAGAAATTTGGCATGTTTCGCGGCAATATCGGAAGACAGCTGAAAACCGTGGCGCACCGGCCCACGCGAGAACTGCAGTTCTTTCGGCAGCGGGCTTCCCTTGCGGGTATTGACGTTTTTCGAATTGATGGTGCCATCGATGTTGTATGAAGCCTTTGAAATAATGGCGTTCTTGGTTCGCCCCAGCATCAGAAGACCATCGGCACCAACAGCCAGGTTCATGGCAGTATTGGCGATACCGTTGCCTGAAAGTTTCGGGCCCTGATGGTGACCCATCAGAGAGGTGTTGATGACCAGCGGCGTACCGGGGTTGGTATCGCTCCAGTCGTCGGGTTTGAAGTTGACACGAATCTGACCGGCAATTTCCTTGCGTTTTTCGCGCTCGTCTTTGCTCATGATACGGCCGGCGCTGTTATTTACATAGAATTGACCGCCATTGTCGTTAAAATTCACCCGGTCATTGGTCGTATTGGCCATGAAAAAGCTGTAAAGCGGCGCCATTGGCATGAAATCAGACACTTTGAAGTCTTTGGTCGCCTCAACGCGGCGCTCAGAAGATGTACCGTCATTGAATTCGATGCGCGCCACCGAAGAGATTTTGATATTGCCATATTTTTCGACGTAGCGGCTGTAGTCTTCTGGAACCTTTACGGAAGCAGGCCAGAGATCGGCAGTCGCCGTGAAGAAATCTTTGTCGAACATGATTTTGATCGGGTAAAGATTCGGTTTGTCGAGCATGCGGTGAAAGAGTGCCCGCAAAATCTTGTCGAGAACGAAATAATCTTTAACCCCGATGCCATCAGGGCAGTTCATCGCATCGGCCAGCTGAGTGCCCTTGGTAAGCGGCTTAACCGCCAGGTCGATTACCGGCGCCGGGTCGATGGTGGCAAGGGTTATTTCAAGGTCGACAACAGGGATCCAGACTTTGATCGGAATTGAAAAGTTGAACAGTGACAACCAGTCAGGAAATTCAAGAATGAAATTCAGCATTCCCTTGTTTTCGAGAAAGCCGAGAACATCTTTGCGCACCGCAAATTCGCAGTCAATACCGGGAACTTCGTATTTGCCGGAAGGCAAAGGCTTGGCATTGATACGGCAGGCCTTTTCGATTTCTACCGTCACCGTCACATCGTAGCTTTTGGCGCGATCGGCGCAGGCATACTTGATCATTTCATCGAGCCAGTCTTCGCCCTGCGGCTTGATTCGCAGGTCGGCCAGCTTCAACTCTACCTTGGAAGGCACACCTTCTTTTTCCATGACCGATACATCGAGAAGGTCATCTTTACCGAGTTCGGCGTTGGCTTCGTTCGCATCAGGAGTCTTTACCGGAAGCGGATAACGCAGCATTACGGCAAGGCTTTTTACATTGGCGGCCTTATCGAATGACTTCGGGTCATTCATTGCCTTGCTCATGATATGAATGGCGCGATTGACGGCGGCTTCAGCAAGTGAGGCGGTCTGGTCGCCACCAAGAGCCCGTTTCGACTGACGGGTGCGATCCATTGTCGAAGAGCCAAAATAAACGGCTGCCGTGAACAGCACCGCCAGAATGCCAATTACCACGGCCATTACATTACCCTGCCGCCTGACCGTCTTTTTAAAATGCTGGTTTTGCATAAGCCACCTCGCAATTTTTTCGCCTGCTGATATACATACGTTAACCACCGCTCCCGGGTTGCATCATTTCTGGAATAGTTCCGGGGGGGTCTGGAAGATTTGCCGGAAACCATTCTTTTGTAGCCTTGATGCTGTTTATGAACTCTTCATAAGAAGTCTTCGTGCCCGCTTCAAGGTTGGCGCGGGTAAGATACTCGCGCAGTTTGCCTGAATCGATCTTTTCAATCTGCTCGAACATCTGAAAGGCCCGCGCCACGTTATCCGCGAGGGGGCCGTAAACATGCTGAAGTTTTTGCGCCGTTTTTGCATAATTGGCGAAAGCCTCACGAAACTTGTTTCGTTCGCCCTGGAGTTGATAGATTTCCATCAGACCGCCCCAGGCAAAAAGTTCTTTGAAATGGTTCGACCCGGCATCACTTATCGCTTCGCGATAGTGTTTTTCGGCGGTGGCAAATTCGCACCGGTCGAGCAGCGAATTGCCCTCGCAGATATCGGGGTCATCTTCGGCTTCGACCATCTGACGCGTCTCTACCGGAATATCGGGAGGCAGCGATATCACTCTCGGCGTCGCCTGAATCTTCTGCCAGGCACGGTCAAGCTCAGATTCAACCTGTTCAACTTTGGGAGTAATGACCGGGGCTGCACCTCTGGCCCCTGCCGCACCCGGAGTTTTACTTATCGAAGTCAGATTGAAGGCCGACTGTTTGCCCATTTCTGTAATGGCAATACGTGAAGTGGTCTGCGATTCGTCGATACGACCCGCAAAGAAAACAAGATAAAGCAGAGGCAAAAGCAGCAGCAGAACCCCGGCGATCATCAGACGAAAATCGCTGAGGTCAATTCCTTCAAGGTTTTTCTTTAAATCTTCAAACATTAATTAGCGACACCTTTTTATAATTGTACACAAAAAATCCTCTATTTATAAGTAACTACCGGGAAAAATACGGAAAAGTTTTTAGAAAGCTGCACAAAGCAGGCTCAGGCCGGTTCAAAATCGGCCGGTGAAGCTTTTATAATCGCATTCAACCGGTACACGGTCTGATTGGCGATGCCTTTTACCGCGACATTTTCAGCAACGGAGTAAGAAAAACTGTCAACAGGCAGCTGGCTGAAGGTATTGCCGTCGACGACAATCTCGCCAGCCTCGGCAATCTTTTCGAGTCTGGCGGCAAGATTGACCGTTTCACCAATTGCGGTGTATTCCATACGGTTTGATGAACCGAAATTGCCGACAACCGCCTCGCCGGAAGTAATTGCAATACCCAGACCCAGCGAATGACCATGCGGCAGCTTGAGATTGCGCGCGAACTGCTCGAACTTTTCATGCAACCGGAACGCCGTATAAACGCAGCGAAGCTGATCATCAGGCTTTGCCAGCGGGGCGCCAAA
>CAZFUG010000024.1:17950-29982 GCA_964522035.1 uncultured bacterium | reverse complement strand
TTCCCACTGCAGAATGGCAACATCGATCTTGCCACACCAACCTTCAGAATCTATGTCGTCGACAAAGCCGGTAACCGTGATTATGTCGAAGACATTTACAATCAGCTTGCCGTCGACAGCCGCAGACCAGAAGTAACCTATGCTTCTTATGACGGCCGCGTTCTGAATATCTGGTTCTCTGAGCAGATCAACCCTGCAACTTTTGACATCAGTTACGTCAGAATGGGTTACAAAGCCGATCATACCGACGTGCAGCTGTCACTGAACGCCGCAGTCCAGCTCGACCCGGCCATCGATCTGTTGTTTACAGATGTAGACAGCAATATGATGGCAATTCAGCTCGCTTCTCAGACCAAGAGTGTCATAGCCGACTGGGGCAAACGCACGCTCTATCTGTCTGTAGCGACCAACAATAATCAGAACCCGACAGACAACATCACCCCGATTGCCATGGATGTTGCCGGGAACTGGCTGAAACCGGTTTCGAGAAACATCACTCTGACCACTATCGACGTGCCCACCGACTATACTGTCAGACCGAAACTGACCGGTGGACGCTATGTAGCCAACCTTACCGACGCCGAAAGACGCTCACTGTATATCGAATTCGACAAAGATGTCGACCCGACGACACTGACCGCTCTTTCTCTCAAACAGCTGGCCATCTGGTATAACAAAGGGTCGAACAACGAAACCTGGTCCAACGCCTACCGCTTCAACACCCAGGCCGTCGACACTTTCAACCCGAATGATGTTCAGAATACCAGCCGATCTCTAAGAATCGAACTTTCTGAAGAAGCTCAGGACTGGATCGCCCTTAAATATGGCCGCCTTGGCAGCCAGTTCCACCTGCAGGTCAATGGCACCGATCTCGAACCGCCACCTTACCCGACCACCAGCCCGACTCTGATAAGAGACTTCGAAGGCAACAGCGTCATGCCAATTCTGCCGGTCAACGCCGTGACCGCAAATCTGACCCCGCTGAATACGCCTTTCCAGATCAGTTCGAACATAACACTCGACCTCTCTGGCGCAACCCCTGTTCTGACAATCAATATGCAGAACAACCGCAAGGCAAGACTTTATGACGACCCATACAGCGAAAGCACCCTTGCACTCAGCAGAACCATACCGGTAGATCTCTCAAGGGTCTACATCTATGAAAAGAGCGACACCAACACCGGCCGCTCAATTTCTCTTGGCAGTTCCAGCAATGTCAACCCCATGGTCAAGTGGAGTGGAACCAACGGTTACACCGATCTGAACACCCGTTACGCTTCAACAACCGTCAGAATTCCGCTGACCGCTGAAGCACTCAAAACCATGCTCAGCTGGGGAACCAGCGAATTCTATCTCGCCTGCTCCACCAATGCCTTCAAAGACATGTGGGGTAACAGCAGCGAAGTGTATCCGGGCACCAGCGGTACAGCAGCCAAGTTAACCACAATTACACCGGTCGGCTACAGCCCGGCCAGGATTCACACCGTGGCAATCACTCCGGTTAAAGCTGATTCAGCACTGTTCAAAGGCCAGGCAGCCGATGGCTTCTTCTACGAAGTTGCCTTTGATACTGCCACGCTCTCCGCTGATGTCAGGGTGCCGATCGCCCGCAACATCCAGCCGACCATTGAACTGTTCAGACAGGGAACCGATGAAAAAATCGATACCGGCCGCTTTGTCAGCTGGCTCGATCACAATCAGGGTGGAGTTACCCGCACCGCCATTCAGTTTGCCAACACAGGTCTGGCACAGTCCGGTAACTTCCAGCGGGTTCCGGTTTATGTAAAAGTTTCAGGCTTTACCGACATCTTCAATGTCGATAATCGCCAGAATGGCACTGCTTCTACGGCTTTCGATCTCAGCAAAAAAGTCGAAGGCAGCGCCTATCAGTATGGTTTCAACCAGATTGCCAGTTTCCCGATGATATTCGATAACGCAGCGCCTTTTGCTATCAACGCCTCTTCACCGACCACCATCGGTGTAACCGGAGCTGGCAATCTGCGTGTAAGAGTATATTTCAACGAAGCCATGGATCAGACCAACACGAGTTTTGCCAGACCGACCCTCAGACTTGTTCAGGGTGCCAATACGGTCATGAGCTTCAGCTGGAGTGGCTGGATTGGCTCAGCCACAGCAGAGTTCATCAACTCCAATTCGTTTGATGCAAGCACGACTCAGGGCGAATGTTACTACGCCATAACCGGCGGTTATGACGAAGCCGGCAACAAGGGCTCAGACACCACCCTGCCGACTGTAATAAACATTCATTCAAAAGGACCGAACGTCAGAGCCTATAAAGTTCAGACCCTGCAGTCGACCGTTGCCAACTTTGCCGACGACTTCGTCTACAATCAGCCCTACAGCCCAGATGTAAGCTCAGATTACAGCAACCCGGCAAATCTTCCCGGCATTGCCACCATCAGTATCGAATTCGATACTCTACCGAGAGATGCCACCGGCTGGTTGAGAATCTACACCAGTGACGGCAGCCAGCTGGTTGCCAGCCTTACCGCGAAACCTTCTTCTTCAGGCAGCGCCTGGGAAGCAATCTGGAATGGAACCAAATCAGATGGTCAGCTTATCGTTTCTGAAGTTCCGATTACCTACGAACTGAGGTTCTATGATCTGGCCGGCAACGAAGGCAGCCGACGCGGCAATATCGTTTATGACCGTCGGGCTCCCAGAGTTTCTGAATGGCAGTTCACCAACCTCAAAGTTCTCAATAACCGTGCCTACTTCAGCCCGACCGTGTCGAGTGTCGCCAAAATCAATGTAATTACCGGCGATATTGGCCAGGGTATGAAAATGCGGCTGACAAAAGCCGGTGAACGCAAAAACACTTACGTGATGAGCAGTTACTCAAGCTCCGGCTACACCATCAACTTCGATGGCAAAAGCTCGGATTCAGTCCCTGCAAATCTTTCAGGTCATTACGAAGTCAGCCTGGTTGACCTCGCAGGTAACCTCGGCGTGCCCCTGACCACAACCAGCAGAGCGACTGCAACCCTGGTAATTGACCGCGACGTGCCGGTTCTTGAAAGAATCAACATGTTCAAAGTCAACAAGGGTGCCAATGTCGCTATTGGCACTGCGGTCAATCGATTCAATTCACGTAAAAACGACCTGCGCATCGAGATTGTCGAAGGCACCTACCTCACTGAACCGCTCGCATCAGGGACAGCTCTCGTGAAAATCATGTCAGGCTCAACCCTTATCCGCGAACTGTCGGTCCAGCAGGTCGATGTTCTCTCGCCCCTGTTCGCAATCTGGGATGGTAACGACACTAATGGTCAGGCAGTCAATGACGGCACCTACGTTGTTAAAGTTACTGACCTTGCCGGCAACGTTGCAGCTCTCACAACTGAAGTCACGGTTGTAAAATCTGTATTCAAGCTCGAAAGCGTTACTCAGGTCGGCCTTGACGGCGTCAGAATGACATTCAGTCATGACGTTCTCGTCAGCAGCGCCGAAGGCCCGTCTTACTCGATCTCGCCGGTTTCACCGGCCGGCCTGGCCATTTCTGGCCCAAAAGTCAGCACTACCAATCCGAGAGTTGTCACAGCCTCTCTGACTCCGGTTCTCGGAAGCGCACAGAACGGAACTCTCTACACTGTAACCGTCACACCTCTTGCTGTGTTCAGTGTTGATGGCGATGAAATCACCGCCGGCAACAACCAGCAGAGCTTTACGGCCGACACCCGTGGCCCGGTGATCAGTGCCATTACCTATGATGGCGTCACCAGCCAGAAAAAATTCAACGTAGTATTCGATGAGCAGCTTGAAAACAGCAGTGCCATCAATCCTCTGAACTACTCTCTCTCGGTCGGCACAACCACGATCCAGATCGACGGTGTCAGCATCAGAGCCGACCTCAAGTCGGTCGTTCTGACCGCTGCCAAAGACATCAGTGAAGGCAACACCTACAATCTGGCAGTGACCAATGTTAAAGACCTGATTGGTAACAGCAGCAACAGTTCGATATCATTCGAAGGTCGTGACGTAACTCCTCCGACTCTTACGATCACAGCATTCAGCAACCCGGCCAATGAATTCGACATTGTGGTGGTCGTGAAAGCCAACGAAGACATCTCGGGTCAGCCCTCTGCTGCGATAACACAGAGTGGCGGCACCTCGGTTTCCCTGCTGCTCAATTCTGGTTCAGATCTGCGCATGTTCATTGGCGGTGCTCACCTTGACCGTAACTATCCCGGTGTTGCAACAATCAAAGTCACAGCCAAAGATATTTCGCAGAACACCGGCACAGCCAACCTCAGCTTTACCACCGCATTTGTGAACGCCTCGATGCGGGCTGCGGTAAGATCAGGTGACGGCAATGTCGAAGCAGTATTCGAACCTGGCACACTCAACAGGGATACCCTTGTTATGATCATACCTGAAGAACTCAGCAAAACCGCGGGTGCTTCTACAAAGGGCAGCCAGATATTGCCAAGTGCTCTTGCAGGCATGAATCAGAACCAGCTCAAATCGATAAAAGCCAGTTTGATTGCCTCTGATCGGGCGGCTGAAGAACTTGAACCGGTTGGTCAGGCATACAGTCTGGTAATTCCGTCTGGTCGCCTGCAGGGTTCTGTTGCATTGAGCATCAGGGCTGAAGCTCAGACACTCAATGGAGCAGCGCTCTACCACAACGATGGTTCAGGCTGGAAGAAAGTCGACTATGCGTTCGAAGATGGTAATATCCGCTTCTCATCAGCTGCAGCCGGCACATTTGCCCTGATGCGTGATATCAAAGCACCCCGCGCCAGCATGCTCAACGACATCACTTCAGCACCGGTACGCGAAAGTCGACCGGTATTCACCTGGTCGATCGAAGAATTTGCTTCTGGCATTGCCCCCGAAACAGCCATGGCCGTTCTCGATGGCAGAAAATACCCGGTCATGCTTGACGAAACCGCTACTGTCGCCCGCTTCACCATGGTCGACGACATGGTATCTGGTGAGCACAGCATCGCTCTGCAGATTGCAGACAAAGCCGGCAACCTGAATGTCCTTCCGGCCCTGAGATTTGTGGCCCAGCCGCCTCTCAAGATTCATGAAGTTGTACAGTTCCCGAACCCGGCCCGCAACCGTGTAAATCTTAGAATCAGCACCAACCGTAACGAAGTCGACGCTGAAGAAATCAGGGTCAAAATCTACGACACCGCCGGGCATCTGGTGGCCGCCACCAATGACCTTACCATGCGCCAGAGCAGTAATGGTGCCGGCAAAGTCGTTCAGGATGTTCTCTGGGATCTCAGAAACAAAGACGGCAAGACTGTGGCCAACGGCGTCTACTTTGCCAGAATCGAAGTAAGAGACCCAGACAACTACGAAAAGAAGACCCGTTACACCCACAAGATTGCAGTGCTGAGATGAGGTCCAGAACGAAAGGCGAGATTCCCGCCTGGACCAGTTCCGGGCATAAACGCGGAATGACAGCCATTCGACAGACTCAGGACTCAGAGACCGAGAAGCGATGAATACAGGTAATGAAATCTGCTAAGCAGACTGGAGATAGAAACATGAACAGAAGAATGATCGTGCTGGTTGCAATAATATCCATCATCATGATTGCCAGCGGTTGCGGCAGCGGTGGTGGCAGCGGCAGATATACCATTCCGCCCGAAATACCGACTCCAGGAACCGGAACTGGTGGTACTGGCACTGGTGGCACCGGCGAAACCGATATCGACGCCCTTATACTTTCAGGCTGGGAAGACTTTAAATATGGCGCATACAGCAGTGCCATCAACAAATTCAACCAGGCTCTCACTTCAACATCGATATCGAATACTCAGAAAATCGAAGCTTACAATGGTCTTGGCTGGGCCCTGACCAGATCAACCGGTGTCGAATCTGGTTTCTCCGCTTTCTCTCAGGCTGCAACCACAAACAATGAATCGAGGGTTGGCCTGGCAGCAGCATTGATTCAACGCGGCCAGAAAGATGGTTTTGCCCAGGCAGTCAAACTTCTTGAAGAGGTTGGCCTGCGCGAAACTTCGACAACCTTCAGCGCAAAGAACCCGATCGGAATCAGCAATGCTGAGGCACATGCAATGATCGCCTGGTGCTATTTCTGGACTGGTGACACAACCAGAGCGGCAACTCAGATTACCTTTGCACGCAGCATTGAACAGTCAAACGACAGTTCGGTAACCCAGATATACAATTCTCTCGTGGCTCTCGGCTTAAAATTCAACAACTGAGTTTCTGCAAATCTGTTGCCGGCTCCCGACTATGTTGTCGGGGGCCGGCAACAGCTTTTTAGACCCATCGAAAATTCAGGTTCAATAAGAATTTCAGTAAAAAATCAAAAAAATTCGTTCATAAAATTAACTTCTCTGCCGAAAAGATAGATAACTAGTTCTATCGACTTGTAAGGGGAAACAATATGAAAAAGGTTTTAAAAACCCTCTTCCTGGTGGCTCTCAGTCTGGGCACCATGGGTGCCGCCTTTGCCGAATCGGCCGGCCAGGCAGGTGCATACCTCAAGATGGGTGTTGGCGCCAGAGCATTGGGCATGGGCAGTGCATTCACAGCTCTTGCAGATGACTCTACCGCCTCATTCTGGAACCCGGACGGTCTGGCCCGCCTGCAGAAGAACGAAGCTTCGTTCATGCATGCAGAAATGACCATGGACCGCGAATACAACTTCTTCAACTACGCCCACCTCCTTAAGGATAAAGACGGCAAAAGCAAAGGTGTTGTCGCCCTTTCGCACATGAGCTTCGGTGTCGACGGCATACCAGAAACCCGCCTGGCAACTTCAAGAACAGACGGTAAGGCACTTGCCGGAACTGAACCCGCAACCCGGCCGGATCAGTCATATACCGAAGGGGAAAACGTCTATATTTTCGGTTATTTCAAAGACAGCGAAAAGAACACTTTTGGTTCTTACGCCCGCAGACTTTCTGACAAATTTTACGGTGGCGTAAACGTCAAATACCTGAAGCAGGAACTGTTCACCAATTCTGCCAGCAGCTGGGGTCTTGATTTTGGCTTCATGTATGAAAGCAGCGAAAAGACCACTATCGGTCTCACTTTCAGAGATCTTGGCGAAGATATGGAATGGGATACCGCTTCTGGTCACTCCGACAAGGTTCCCACCACCACTACGATCGGTATAGCCCATAAAGCCAACGACAAGTTGACTCTGGCCGCTGATCTCAACAAGGTTCAGGATATGGATGCCAAGCTGTTCGCCGGTGCTGAATGGTGGCTGCAGGACTATGCCGCCCTCAGACTCGGCTCACATGATGGTGATCTGACTCTCGGTGCCAGCTTCAAACTCGACACCTGGCGTTTCGACTATTCGTTCGCCGACGAAACTCTCGGTGACGCACACAGAATCTCTGCTTCAAAACAGTTCTGATGTTTTTCTAAAAACCCCGTTACAAGCCCTCGTCTTTCTCTTGCATTCAAGAGAAAGATGAGGTAGTTTTAGACACTTTACTGGCAGAAGAATTCTGGGAGGGTAACTCAGCATGGAAATCAAATTCGATGTAAGGCCCAAGGGTAATAATATTACCCTGGTTGTCTTGCGTGGCGAAATTGGCATTGACACGGTCGGACATTTTAAAGACAAACTTGAAGCCATCGTCAACGAAGGCAAAAAACGCATTGTCATGGATCTGCAGGAAGTCAATTATCTCAGCGCCATGGGTCTGGGTGTAATTGCCGCCACCCTCAGAAAAGTAAAAAAAGACAAGGGCGATCTCAAAGTCGTCAATCCTTCAATGCAGATCCAGGAACTGCTGGACCTCACCAGAATGACCAAAGTTTTCGAGATTTTCGATTCTGAAGAAAGCGCCCTTAAAAGCTTCAGTTAAACTTTAGATTCCCTGCCAGGAATAACCCGCAACTTGCTGAACAGAAAGAATAATATTTCTTCAATAACCGGTTCGACCAGGGTATTTGGCCTGATCGGCACTCCGGTCACTCATTCCCTGAGCCCGAAGTTCTGGAACGCTGCTCTGGCAGCCACAGAAATCGATGCAGTTTATCTTGCATTCAATGTTGATGAAGCAGACACGACAACGGCCCTGGCCGGACTCTCGGCTCTCAACGTCTGTGGCATCAATGTAACCAGACCGCTCAAACAAAAGGCAGCATCTTTCTGCCGCCTCTTACACGAGCCGGCGCGGTCAACCGGTATCGTCAACACCATTAAATTCGGTAAAATCGGCGGAGAAGGCTGGAACACCGATGTTACCGGCCTGCAACGCATCCTGACACGCCTGCCACAGATTTCAAATGGCACAACCATTCTCGGCAGCGGCGCATCTTCGATTACCGCTCTATGGGCATTAAAACACTGTCAGGCCACGAAAATTTTTCAGATAGCCCGCAAGTTTTCTGAACATCACCCCCACTCCATCGGTACCGATTTCATCAACAATAAGCACCTCCCTGCCGATATGGCAATTACCAGGCTTGCCTGGAATAATAAAAACTTTGCGTATGCGCTTGAAGAATCTGATATAATCATTAACACTACCCCACTGGGATGGTCCTCTGAAGATTGCATTCCAGAGCTGGATATGCATCTCGACAAAGGTAAAATCTTTATCGACTTCAACTATGCACCGGATTCAAAGCTGGTTGCATCGGCCAGAAACCGGGGTTGTGTTGTGATTGACGGTCGCGAACTGCTGTTTGAGCAGGGCATTGAGTCATTCAGCCTGCTTACCGGTAAAGAAGCACCGGCAGAAGTCATCAGAAGCTGTATATATTCCTGATTACGTAATTCTTGATAATCACGACAATTTGAGGCATTATTTCTGGTAAAGAAATAGGAAGGAACTGCAGAAATGAATCAATCTCTGCCTGCACAGCCAGGAGCACCAGCAGGGGCCGGCGCCGGCGCCCCACCAGGTCCACCCACCCCAAAATCTGCGGCTGCAACTTCGATTCTTTCCAAGAAAATGCGCCTTGGCGATGCGCTTATTTCCGAAGGTCTGATTAATGAAGAACAGCTGCAGCAGGCGCTCGCTCTCCAGAAAAAGAGCGGCAAACGCCTCGGTGCGGTTCTTGTCGAAATGCACCTTGTCACCGAACAGGATATCGTTCAGATCCTGTCGAAGCAGCTGCGCATCCCATTTATTGATCTTTCGAACTACCTGATCGACCCGGTTATCGCAAAGCTGGTGCCTGAGCATATTGCCAAGCGTCACATGCTGATTCCGATCAACAAGGTCGGCAACAAACTGACCGTTGCGATGGTCGACCCGCTCAACATTATCGCAATCGACGATATTCAGCTGATGACCGGCCTGATGGTCAAACCGGTCGTTGCAACCCATACCGACATCAACAAAGCCCTCCAGGATGCCTACGGTGCCGTCGCCCAGCAGGACAAACTGATGGACGACCTTGAAGATATCGGGCACACCGACGAAGATGGCGATCTCGACGGGCTTGGAGAACTTGGCGAAAACGACGCCCCAATTATCCGTCTCTGCAACCTGGTCATTTCTCAGGCTGTTCAGAACGGGGTTTCAGATATTCATATCGAGCCATTCGAAAAAGAACTGCGCATCAGATACCGCCAGGACGGTATGATGTTCACTGCCATGAACCCGCCGAAAAAGGCTACCGCAGCCATCACTTCGCGTATCAAGATCATGTCGTCGCTGAACATCGCCGAAAAACGTCTGCCACAGGACGGCCGCATCAAGATCAAAGTCGCCAACCGCATGATCGACCTTCGTGTTTCGGTTCTGCCGGTTATCTGGGGCGAAAAGATCGTTATGCGTATTCTTGACCAGACCTCGCTGAAAGTTAACCTCGAAGACCTTGGCTTCGAACCCAAAACCCTTGAACGCTTCAAGGGAGGGATTGCCTCGCCATACGGTATCATTCTGGTTACCGGTCCTACTGGTTCAGGCAAAACCACAACCCTGTATTCGGCACTGACCTCGGTCAACTCGATCGATACCAACGTTATGACTGCCGAAGACCCGGTCGAATACATGCTGCATGGCGTCAATCAGGTACAGTGCAAACCCGAAATCGGGCTCACATTTGCCGCTGCCCTGCGCTCGTTCCTGCGCCAGGACCCTGACGTAATCATGGTCGGCGAGATCCGCGACTTTGAAACCGCCGAAATCGCCATTAAAGCGTCGATGACCGGCCATCTAGTTCTCTCGACACTGCATACCAACGACGCACCCGGCACTATCGGCCGTATCGTCAACATGGGCATCGAACCCTTCATGGTTACCACCTCGGTAATTCTGGTTCAGGCACAGCGTCTCGTTCGCAAAATCTGCAAAGACTGCAAATTTGAAATCAAGCCAAGGGCTGAACAGATCAGTCAGTTTGGCATTACCCCGGAACTGATTCGCCGCATTGATCTGCCACACATCAATGAAAAGAACATGTTATTCTACAAAGGCAAAGGCTGCGAATCATGCAACAACTCCGGCAGCCGCGGCCGTGTCGGCGTATACGAAGTAATGATGATGTCAGAACGCCTCAGAGACATTATTCTCAACGGCGGTTCAACAGATGACATCAGACGCCAGGCGATTGAAGAAGGCATGCTGTCACTGCGCGAATCGGCACTGCGCAAAGCCCTCACCGGCATGACTTCACTTGAAGAAGTAGTTCGCGTCACCATGGGTGAGCACTGATAAATAAACAACAGACAATTAACTAAGGAGTGCGGCGATGTTTGTCCTGAACGATCTGCTGAATCTGGTCATTGAAAACGGAGCATCCGACCTTCATATTACGGTAGGCACCCCGCCGGTAATCCGCGTTGACGGCGAACTGATACAGACCGACCTTGATGTTCTCACCCCCATGGACACAAGATCGCTGATCTATAACATGCTGACCGCCGAACAGCAGAAAGAATTTGAAGAGAATTTCGAACTCGATCTTTCTTATTCTGTTCACGGCTTCGGCCGCTTCCGTGTTAACGTTTACAAGCAGAGAGGCTGCATTGGCGCCGCGTTCCGAATTATCCCGACCAAGATTCCGACTCTCGAAGAGCTTCGCCTGCCAGAAAAGCTTCGTGATTTCACCCGCATGCGCAAAGGTCTGGTTCTGTTTACCGGCCCCACCGGTTCTGGTAAGTCAACCTCACTGGCCTGCCTGATCAATATCATCAACGAAACCAGACGCTGCCACATCATGACCATCGAAGATCCGATCGAATATCTGCACTATCACAAACGATCGGTCGTTAACCAGCGCGAACTGCACATCGACACCAAATCTTTTGACGAAGCGCTGAGACGCGTTCTTCGCGAAGACCCCGACGTCATTCTCGTCGGCGAAATGCGCGACCTTGAAACCGTTTCGGCCGCCTGCACCATGGCCGAAACAGGCCACCTGGTCTTCGGTACTCTGCATACCACAGATGCTGCCCAGACGATAAACCGTATTATCGACATGTTCCCGCCCCATCAGCAGGGACAGATTCGCTCACAGCTCTCTTTCGTTCTGCGCGCTGTTATCGCTCAGCAGCTGCTGCCGGTCGCCAGCGGCAAAGGCCGCGTCGTCTGCAACGAAATTCTCGTAGGCAACCCGGCTGTCGCCAACTGTATCCGCGAACAGAAAATTTCCGGTCTTTACACCGTAATGCAGACCAGCCATGAAGAAGGCATGTTAACTTTCGAAATGTCGTTACGCGACCTCTATCTGCGCGGCGACATCACCCTTGAAGAAGCTATGGTTCACACCATGCATCCGAAGGAACTCGAAAGAATGCTCAAGAGCGCCTGAGTGCCTTGTCAGACTTTGAGCTGCTCTACGCCCTGCTTGATAATGGTACACTGACCCTCGGGTTTGCCGTTTTCTGCCTTCTGTTCACCCTTGCACACCTCGCTTTCAGACACCGGCTGCAGAATAAGTCTCTGCAGCCGGTGTTTCGTTTTTCAATTATTGCAGTATTTCTGGCAGCAGCTTTCTGCTTCTGGCCTTTTTACAAAAACCGCATCTTTCAGACACTTGCCGAAAAGCTTTCTGAAAGGCCGTTTGCATCGCAGACACAACTGCAGCAGGCGGCCGCATACTATGATAAA
>CAZFUG010000024.1:9154-17937 GCA_964522035.1 uncultured bacterium | reverse complement strand
CTGCAAACGGGTTGGTGGAGCATAAGTATGCTGCGAAATTACGCCAGTTGCCTTGTCAGAAATGGCCGCGGCACCGAAGCGGTCGCATTGCTCACCTCCGGACCATGGTCAGAACAAGAACATCCTGATCTTCTTGTACCAATTGCCAGGGCTTTTCTGGCAGCCGGACGCAATGATGCCGCAATCGAAACTGCCCACAAAGCTCTGCAGCTCAGCGATGAATTTGAAAGGTTCTGGGCCATACGTACCGCCGCCGAAGCCTATATTGCAGACAATCAGCACGAAAAGGCAGCGCAGTTTCTTGAAAGTTGCCTCGCAACTGTCAGAGACGAGCCTACCCGGCAGATGCTGCAGAAAAAGACCGCAGATATTCGCCAGGGCAAAAGCTGGCTGGAGAACCAATGACACAGTCATCAGCAAAACCCGCTCTCAGACTGCTCCGATTTTTTCGCCCCGAAGAGATCGTCTATCTGTCATTTTTTGTAATTCTTGCATTCATCTCTCTAATAGAAGGCGAATCACACATCCACCTCGCTCAGGATCGCCTTGGCTACACATTTCTTGCGATCGGCACAGCAATAATAACTTTCAGGTTCAACCGCCGTCTTTATCGCAGTCAGGGAATCCCCTGGTCTGAGCTGCGAATCGAAGCATGGCACAGTTTTCAGCTTATCCGCGACATTTTCAGCGTTCTGATGTGCTGGGCAATGTACGCAAGCATCAAATCAATCATGCCCGAGTCAGCATTGCTCGATGACTGGCTGATACAGGCAGATCGCATGATTTTTGGTTTCGACCCGGTGGTTGCGCTCGAAAAGTTCATCAGACCATGGCTTACAGATTTCATGGTCTTCAATTACGTTATGCTTTTCGCTTATATCCCGGGGGTATTCTTCGTCCTTACCTGGAAAAACTGCCGGCGCGGCCTGCACGATTTTATGCTGGGCCTCATTCTCGCCTCATTCTTCGGCTATCTTGGCTATCTTGCCGTTCCGGCCATTGGCCCACAGCACACCCAGGCCCATCTGTTCACCGTCGACCTGTGGCAGAGGGAAACGAGAGTCATGGCCCAGGACGCACTGGAACTGCTGATCAACCTCAATCGCATCAAGCGCGACTGTTTTCCGTCGATGCATGTCTGCCTTGCTTTCATCTGTCTTCTCTATGCATGGCGCTGGGCCAGAGGCCTTGCCTGGGTGCTGCTGCCGGCAACCACCTGCCTGGTTTTCTCGACTTTTTATCTGCGCTATCATTACGTAGTTGACGCCATCGCCGGAATTGCCCTTGCAGTGGCAGTCTTTGCCTGTACCCCGCGGTTGCTTCGCTGGTGGGAAAGCAGCATCGGCCCGCTGGAACCTGAAAAAGTCGAGAGCAGTGCGTGAACCACGCTTTCAGCTTTCTACTGATTCTTTTTCTGATAAGATTTCTGCAGGTCATTATTAATTTTCCGGCCGAATTCGGGGGGCTGTTCAGGCCAGAACCATTTTCATCAGCTTTGGCACAGCCATTAATGCTGCTTGCTGCAGCAACAATAATGATCGGCACAGCCGCAGCGATGAAAAGGGTTGAGCAACCGGTGCAAAAATTCTTTGCCGGGTTTCTGACATTCAATTATTTGCTGGTAAGTCTTTTCCACAACCGGGTCGGGCAGCGCAGTTTTCTCTGCGAAATCATCGACGGCAATCTGCAAAGCGACGAACTTTCGGGGCTATACGCGATGGACTTCTTTTTTCAGGAACCATATTATTTCTGGGGCCTACTCTGGATGGGAATCAGCGCGTATTTTCTCAACCGGAAAAACAGCCTGTGGCTTCTGCCGCTTTTCGCTATTCCCGTGCTTTTGCCGGTCAGGCTGAGCGATGACGTTTTTCCGGCCATTGCCGGCCTGACAATGTCTATGGCAACTTTAACAGGCATGTTTCTAAGGCAGAGGCAACCTGCCACGGGGTTTCTTTATTTCTGGTATGGCGGACTGCTGCTGATTTTTGCCTGGATGAACGGCAATGCGGCCATTTATCGCAATTCATGGATCTCGGCCCTGATTCTTTCTGCAATTGTCTGGGTTCCGGGCATTGCAGCGGCAGAAATTCTGAAACGTAAAAAGAGCCCTGAGGCTGCTGCTCTAAGTTGGCTGATTCCGGCAATCTGCGGCATTACCTGGCTCGTCACTCTGACGCATGTGCCCCTTGGCCGCAATCTTTTCAATCTCTGGTTCAGCATCTGTTCTCTTCAGTTTTCCGCATGGGCAACGGTTGCGGTCGCCATAATCACAGCGACTGCCTTTGTCGCAAGTCGAATGGTAAAAGCATCCGGCAGACCGATTTTTTCAATAATGGCTGGTTTAATGGCGTTCTACTACATTCTCGACTGTCTGGTGATGTACAAAACAGGCCTGCGGCCTGATTTAAACACCGTGCTGTGGGTAGCCAGCCTCAACAGTTTCACCAGCCTTGCCAGAACCATTACTTCACTCAACCTGGTATATGAAATGCTTCTGCCAGTCGCCGGCCTTATCTGTATTTTTCTGGCCGCCAGGCAACTTTCACGATGGCAGCCAGATTACACAACGTTCTCAAAACCTCTGATCATGGCACTTTCAGCCACCATTTTTTATCAGCTGTTTACCGGCTTTCCCGGCGGTTTATTCAGAGACCCGCTGCTGAACTTTATTTCTTCGGTACAGGCCGAGGCTTTAATGCAAAACGAAAGCCGAAGCCCAAAAGAACTTGCAGACGGGTTTGCCGGGGTCGGAGTCGACCTGGCCGCCTCTAACGGGAGCGCAACATTAGAACAGCCCGAAAAAAAGAATCTGATTCTGGTGATGCTCGAATCGACAACCAGCCAGTATGTATCTTTATTCGGGCACGATGAAAAGACCTGGCCGGAGCTTGAAAAATACCGCGACCGCATGGAACTTTTTCCATTTTTCTTTTCATGCTTTCCCGAGTCTTCGAATGCCGATTTCAGCGTCATGGCAGGGCTTTACCCGCCAGACTATCTTCTGTTGAGGCAAAACCCGGCGGTACCCGTAAAGCTTCTTGCCGACCATCTGAAAGCCGCCGGTTATGACTGCAGCCTGTTCTTTTCAGGATTCCTTGGCGACACCGGTCTTTCTGCCTTTTACCGGGCCCGTGGATTTGACCGTATATATGACGCCGGAAACATGCCCGAAGCCGGAAGAAATGAAAGCTGGCTCTGGGGCGTCAAAGAAGACCATGTTACCGGTCAGATCGAAAAACTGCTCGAAAAGCTTGCCGCAAAGCCGGATAAACCATTCTTTGTCTATTACCGGATGCTGTTTCCGCACGCTCCGTTTCAAAGCATATCGGAAACACCGCCCGTATTCAACGAAGAAGGCCATCAGCAGGGCAATCTTACTGGCCGGTTCAAAAATTGCCTGCTTTATCAGGACAGCCAGGTCGCGAACCTTCTCTCTTATCTCGATAAATCAGGAACGGCCAGCTCCACCATTGTAATGCTGGTATCTGACCATGGCACCATGCTTGGAGAAAACGGCCGGCTCGGGCATGGCTGGAACCTTGACCCGCTGCTGACAAATGTACCAATGGTCATTATCAAACCACAGGCAGAAGGTATGAAGGTGAATCTCAACACAGGTATGCAGGCTGACATTCTTCCGACCGCCCTCGGCCTGACCGGGAATAATACAGCCAAACTGTTTCCCTGTCAGGGCAGAGATCTGGTCAGCCAGCAGAAGCCTGTGCCAGATGTAAAGCCCCGCCGCATTTTCCTGACGTCAATGAGTCAGACTGCAATTATCGAAGAAAATATCTATTACTGGTTTTCAGAAGATAAAGGCAGAGCGCCGCAAGCCTTCAGTTTCAGTTATGAGAATGGTAAAACCATTTTCAGGTCTCTGCCAGAGGTCGATCGAGCCGGGCACATCCGACTGCGCGACCTTGGCGAGACCTTTGTCAAACTGCAAAGACAACTGCTGCGGAATCTGAAGGTGCTTTTACAGGATTTTAATTAAGCGCTTCTGTTGCCTGGGGCATCAAGATAAGGTAGATTGCGAGAATGCCTGATTTTATCAAGAACCTGCCGAAATTAATAAAAGAGATTCTGCCTCTGGCTGTAACCGCTCTCGCCGGTCTTTTCTGCGTCAGATTTCTGGCTCTGGTTCTTAACCTTGAAACGCAGCTGGGCGAGCTCTGGCGACCGCGTCTCGAAGAACCGGAATGGGGCGGCTGGCTTATCGCTGCAGTTGTTGTCAGCGCATTTTACTACCTGCAGAGAGGGTTTTCACAGGTTTCGCAGGAGCTGCAGAAGCGCTTTCTTGCTTACCAGGCATCTGCCTACCTGACGCTGGGCCTTTTCAACAACAACGTCGCTAACCGCAATTATCTTTATCAGCTGTTTGACAGCAGGCTTGATCAGGAAGGCCTGATCAGCCTGCTGACCATGGACTTTCTGTTTCAGGCACCGGGCATATTCTGGGGTCTGTGCTTTATGGCCATATCTCTGATGGCAGCGCGGAAAATGCAGAAAACAAGCTTTCTACCCTGGTTGTGGTGCCTGCCTTTTCTCTTTTTTAATTATTTTCAGAACAACCTGATTGTGGTTTTTTTTGTCTCGACCACATTGGCCGGTCTCGCTGCGGGTTGGAATAAATGTCGGCAGTCAGCGGCCGGAATTTTTGCTCTGCAGGGCGCAATTCTTGGCGCAATGATCATCTGGCTAGGAGACAACCAGATCATCTATCGGGCCTCATGGCTGTCAGCGGTGGTTCTACTTCCGGTCTGCTGGCTGCCGGGCTTCTGGCTCATCCGCAGCTGTGACCGGTACGACAGTATTGCAGCCAGCCGCATGGCCTGGCTGGTTCCGGTTTTTTCGGGTGGACTGCTCAGTCAGGTGCTTTTCAACGCCCCACTCGGCAAAAGCCTTTTCAATTTCTGGTTCATCTTTGCCTCATTCAGTCATGCAGCCGGCACCCTGACATTTCTGATTCTGGCCGTCACACTGAGTCTGATTGCCGGTGCTGCACGAAAAAGCCTGATGAAGCCTGTTTTTCTGGCGGCAATTACTACCATTTCCGTTATTTATATGATCGATGCCGTTCTGCTTTATCGCAACGGCATGCACTTATCGTTTGCGGCTCTGTCATGGGTATGGAGCCTCGCTAATCCGGCCAGTCTGCTTAAAACCGCCGGTGCGATGATCGATCTGCGAATAATTCTTTTCACCCTGGCCCTGCCTGCATGCATATTTGTCTGCCACCATGCCGGCAGGTCAGGCTCTGGAGTGCGGTGCGGCAGATTTTCTGCAACCATCGCATATCTTGCAGTCTGTTCGCAGCTTTCCTTTATCGGTTATCTGGCAGTCACTGATCTGCCGTTAATTCTTCGCGATCCGGCCGGCAACTTTCTTGCCTCGGTACCGCTGCCCGATTTCATGGCGCCACCGCGGCCAGCATTTACTGAACTGAAGCGAACCATGGAAGAGCTCAAAATACCTCTGCTCCCGGCAAAGGCTCAGCTTGAAAATAAACGACATACTGAAAACAGGCCCAACATTATTCTGGTCACTCTTGAATCCACGGCAAACTCCTATCTTTCGCTCTTCGGCTATGACCAGCAAACCTGGCCCGAGCTCGAAAAACTGAAAAACCGGATGGAGATTTTTCCGTTTATTTTTGCAGGGTTTCCAGAGTCTTCGAATGCAGACTTTTCGATCATGAGCGGTTTATACCCGCCAGACTATCTGTTTCTCAGGCAGGCTCCGGAATTCAAGCACCCGATACTCGTCGACAGGCTCAACAAAGAGGGCTATACAAGTTCGATGTTTTTCTCTGGTTTTATCGGGGACACCGGGCTTTCTTTCTTTTACAAGCCAAGAGGTTTTGCAAGACTTTATGATGCCATGAGTCTGCCGGGAATTACCTCAGACGACGGCTGGGTCTGGGGCGTCAAAGAGAATGTGATGATCGACCGCATTGGCAGTCTGCTGTATCAGAGCGCCAGCCAAAGCGCCCAGCCCTTCTTCATCTACTATCGCATGATTTTTCCGCATTCGCCGTTTGACAAGATTTCTGATGAACCGCCGCATTTTCCGGAAGATGACTATTTCAGAAACAGCTGGCTCGGCCGTTATAAAAATCTGCTTCTTTATCAGGACAAACAACTGGCTTCTCTGATCAAAATGGTTGATAAAAGCGACATGGCAAGCAACACGATTATTTTATTGATCGGCGACCACGGAACCATGCTCGGTGAAAATGGGGTGCACGGCCACGGCTGGAATCTGGCCCCGCATCTGATCAATGTCCCTCTCGTAATCATTTACCCGAAGAACACAGAATTCCGGGTCAACCCGAATCCCGGTTCGCAGGCTGATATAGTGCCGACCATTTTCGATCTGGCCGGTATTGAGCCAGGGCAGGAATATTTTATGCAGGGAAGAAGCCTGTTGAGCCATGAGCCGGCTTCGAAGACAATTTATCTGTCTTCTCTCGTTCACCGCGCCCTTGTCGAAGACGGGCACTATTTTTTGTTTCCGATCGAGAACTCGCCCGACGCCATGGTTTTCCGGCTCGACCTCAAGGGGAGTCGGCCGGTTTTCAACCAGCTATTCTCATGGCAACCCGAGGATTTGATAGCCAGATACAAAAGATTGAGGCGCTTTCAGCGAAGCCAGACAATTTTTCTGAAACATATCGAGTCATATCGCAATGAAATGCTGCAAAAATAGAAATTCACTCACAACAGCTTTTCTGCTGCATCTGCTGCTTTTTCTGGCAGTTGCGGCATTTTATGCCACAGAAGCAAGGAATCTCGGGTTCATTTATGATGATCATGAGCAGATAAAAGCCGAAAGCGACACTCTGACAATAGCCACGGTATTTCAGACATTCAGCCGGCCGCATTTCAGTAACAGCTATTATCGACCACTGGCACGACTGCTGCTGAAACTGCAGATCGTTTTTTCCGGCCGCAATGCCATGGTTCTGCATATATTCAACTGCGTTCTGGCCGGGATTATCGCGGCATTACTTTTTGAGATATTCATCTCGCTGCTGCCTGTGCCCACAATTGTCAGCTGGGCCGCAGCTCTCGCCACCTGCCTGCACCCGATCATGTCTTCAGCAGTTTACATGATTTCTGGCCAGGAAGCACTGTTGTGCGCAGTGCTGCTCATGATCTCTCTGGTGATGCTTATCAGACAACGCCCCGTAATTGCCATTACTGCATGCCTGCTGGCAATGCTCTGCCGGGAAAATGCCGTCGCCCTGCCCCTGCTGCTGACGTTGTCTGCCGGCATCGCTTGCCGGATCAGAAAATCGCCGCTCAATGGCATCTCCAGAAGTTTTTTTGCTGGCCTATGGGCGGGCACGTTTGCCTTCATTGTTCTGCGCAGCCTGATTTTACATGGAAAATCTGCCCCAGTCTTTTCATTCAACCCTGTCGAGCCCGGACTCGCTTATATTTACCTGCTTCAGAGTTTTTTCTGGCCCACACCAGAGCTGATATACGAGCCATCGATTTCGGAATGGCTTTCATTGCAGACCATTGCAGCCATTACTGTTTCTATCATGCTGTTCTGGAAGTTGAAAAAAGAACCATCCTTTTTGCGGCACGGGTTGTTCTGGTTTCTGTGGTTGCTGATAATGTTTTTACCAACCGCAAATATCATTCAGCAACAGACTCCGTATGATGAAAGGCATAATCTCATTATTTTGCCGGCACTGGCGGCAATGATGCTTCTGGCAGCCGCCGCCGAATGCAGAAGACGACCGGCTCTGGCAGCCGTGGTTATTCTAATTCTGGCTGTTCCTCTTGCCTTATGCAGTTTTAACAGAGCTTCGTATTTCAAAAATGATTTTGCCTTTGCCTCGCAATGGCTCAAAACGAACCCAGAAGCCGGTGAAGCTTACGCCCTTATGGGTAATCTGCTGTCAGCAAAAGGGCACACCGTCGAGGCGGCGCTCATGTACAAAAAATCCATCGAGACCCGACCGACCATGGCCAGTTCTTATGACAATCTCGGTTCTCTGCTCGGCGCCCAGGGCAGACATGACGATGCGACGGAGCTTTTTCGGCAGGCCGTGACTCTTGACCCGGAAAATTTCTATTATCGTTATAATCTGGCAGCCAACATGGAGGCCAGAGGACAATATCTTTCCGGGTTCATTTATTTCCAGCTGGCTTCAATGTACACATACGGGAACAATGAGAGCATAAGTCAACAATTGTCTCAGGGCCTTTCCAGAACATTCTGCAAAACTTTTATGTGGTAGCAGTCATTGACAAAACCGATAATATTGTTTAGACTTAGGTTGACCGAAGTTCTAATTTATTTTTTTTATGGAAGGAGTCTTTTATGAATAGAAAAGGCTTTACGTTGATTGAACTTATGATCGTTATCGCAATCATTGGTATCCTGGCCGCCATCGCAATCCCGAACTTCCGCAAAGCTCGCGAACAGGCACGTGAAAAGGCATGCTACGCCAACATGAGAGTTATTCTCGGCGCCATCGAAATGTACAACATGGACAACACCAGCATGATGTCAGCCCTGGCTGATGGCGATGCTACCGGTTCAGCCGGTAAACTCGTTGCCGGTAAGTATCTGAAGAGCCCGGTAAACAGACCTGAAATGAGCTGCAGCTACAGCGGCACCAGCATGGACGGCACCGGTCTTATCAACTGCGCCATCCACGGCACTGTTGAAGGCGCCGGCAACTGATCTGACCTGAACGGTTCTAAAAAAGAGCGACGCAAGTCGCTCTTTTTTTTTACTCCTGAATATTATAGACTGCAATATCT
>CAZFUG010000024.1:0-9144 GCA_964522035.1 uncultured bacterium | reverse complement strand
GAGAACAAACGCAAAGGAACACCATGCCATACGACGAATCACTGCACCTGCTGTACACGATGTTTTTCACACTCTTCGGCAGTCTGCTGGGCAGTTTCAGCAATGTCGTCATTCTCCGTATGGCCACCGGCAAATCGGTTATTTTTCCGCCATCGGCCTGCCCGGTCTGCAGTCATAGGCTCTTTGCCATTGATCTTCTGCCGGTTTTCAGCTGGCTTTTTCTGCGCGGGCGCTGCCGTTACTGCCAGGCACCAATTTCATGCCAGTATCCGCTGGTTGAAGCATGCATCGCGACAATAGTCGGCCTGAGCTTTTACAAAACCGGGCATGGACTGGCTTTTGTGGTTCTGTCGACCCGCATGGTCATCTGGTTCATTGCCAGCGTCATTTTTCTGCGCAATGAGGTACAGCAGCCTGAACCTTTTTTCTGGGCCATCATGTTCTTTATTCTGCTGAATTTTCCGGTCGGTGGCTGCCCATTTATCGACCGTTCTGTGTTGCTTGTGCCTCTGGCGGCAGTGATTATCGGGTTTATCGCCAGCCTGAAAAACCAGACGAACGAAGTTTTCAAATGGGGCGGCCTGAGCTTTTTAATGCTGTTCAGTCTGAGAAGTTCTTTCGGCCTTTACCCGGCCATACTGCCCGCAATTCTTGCAAGCATGCATATCAGCGAAAAACTCCGCCGCCCGGCACGCATCGGCTTTTTCGCCACTCAGCTCATTGCAATCGCCTGCAGCCTGCTTCTCTGATCGATCAGTCAGGCGGCTTTGTGGCGCAGATAGTATTCGGCTTCTCTGGCAAAATTTGAGTCAGGAACCAGCTCGGTGATACGTCTGAAGCGGTCAAGACTGGCAGGCAGCTTGAGTTTGCGTTCGAGTTCACCCAACCGCAATAAAATTGTCGGGGTTTCTCTGCCAAGTTCAATCGCGCGCTGCAGTGCCTTCTGTTCTTCGGCCGGTTCATTGAGGCTGCGATAGACAGATGCCATGCTGACAAAAACTTCTGGCAGATTCTCGTTCAGCATCAGAGTTCTCTGGTATTCTTCAAGTGCAGACTTGAATTGACCGCGGGCCGCATAGAGGTCACCAAGAATACGATGCCCTTCGATATGCCCCGGAAACCTTCTGAACAGTGAATCGAGAGTTTTTTCAGCACGGGCCTGATCGCCGGCTCTGATCTGGTTTTCGGCAAGTTTAACGGCGAATTCTGCCCGTTCTTCGGCCAGAATTGTCAGTTTGCGATAGACATCGACGGCCAGATCAAATTCTTCAGCCGCTTCATAAATTTCAGCAAGGCATTTCCAGTATGAAACATTTCTTTCATCGCTCTCGACAAGCTTTTCCATGGCCACGATCGCCTGATCGAAATCGGCCATTTTGAAATAGCACTGTGCCATCAGGTACATCGAGCGGGCCTGCAGATCATTTTTACGGCAAGCCATGCGGAAATGTGTGATAGCCATGGCATATTTGCGCTGTCTGAACAGACACCCGGCAAGATTGAAATGCGCATCGAAAGCACCCGGATTTGTGCTGATGATACGTCTGAAGCACTGCATGGCGCCGTTCAGGTCGTTCTGTTTCATCAGCATGGTTCCGAGCGAAAAATTGGCAATTTCGAGGTCGGGCTGAATTTCTAGAATCTGACGGTACTGGGTAATTGCACCGTTCAGGTCGCCATAGCGTTTAAGCTGTTCGGCAAGGGCCAGGCGAATCTCGGTTTTTTCGGGCAGCGCATTGGCTGCCATCATCATAAATGAAATCTGTTTGTGAAGATCACCCATGCACTCGTACATTCTGGCATAAGTGATGAAGGCATTGGCGAAGCCGGGCTTCAATTCAAGAGCGCGGTCGAGGTAGAACTGCGCGTCGAGATAAGACTCGCTTCTGATATGACAGGCGGCCAGCTCGACCATAATGGCGAAATTATCGGGATTGGCTTTGAGAACCTTTGAAAAAACATTTACAGCCTGCTGAGTGTCGCCATTGCGCACATAAAGACGGGCAAGACGCAGCATCAGCTCGGTATCGTCGGGATTCTGTCTGCTCTGTTCCTCAAGCTGAACGAGCAGCCCAGTCAGTTCCTTCGGGCTTTCAAGCATTTTATCTGCCTCATTGTTCTTTATTTTTTGAGGCTCTGCACTTCCCGTACCAGCGATTTTTTGTCAGCGGCACTGAAAAAAGCAGATCCCATTACTAATACATCGGCACCTGCGGCACAAATCTTTTGTGCATTCTTCAGAGAAATTCCGCCGTCAACCTGAATCAGAGTATTCAGGCCCTTGTCATCGATCATTTTTCTTAACTGCCTGATCTTTTCGACCACCGGCTCGATGAGTTTCTGCCCCCCGAAACCGGGGTTGACAGTCATGATCAGAACCTGATCGCATTCTTCAAGAACATACTCGATTTCGCACAGAGGCGTCTGCGGGTTGAGAGTTATACCCGAGGCAAGACCCATTTCACGCACTGCGGTTAAATAACGGTGCGCATGCCGGCAGGCTTCAATGTGAAAGGTAATGCGGTCGGCGCCGGCATCTTTCCAGGATTCAAGCCATCGCTCCGGTTGTTCGATCATCAGGTGCACATCGAAAGGCAGACGACTGTGCGACCTGAATGCCTTGATGATCGGCGGGCCAAAAGTCAGGTTAGGCACAAAATGGCCATCCATGACATCGATGTGAATCCAGTCCGCGCCGGAAGCCTCTATGGCCTGCAGTTCGGCCGCCATATTGGCGAAATCAGCTGATAAAATCGAAGGAGCTACGAGAGTATGCTGGTTTTTCATGCCCGAAGCTTACCAGAAAAGAATCAGAAAAACCATGACCACCAGGCACAGACCCATGAAAATCACCGGATTTCTCAGCCAGTGTTTTTCATCATGCTGTTTCCAGGTGTTGTCAGCCTCGGTTTTTTCGGCCGCAACCTGCGGCTTTACCAGTCTGAGATGGCGCCGGCCAGTAGTTTTACCTTCAGGGGCAGCTTCACCAGAGTTGTCAGAAGTTCCACCGAACCCTTCTTTGCCGGTGTTATCGACAACCAGAGCCAGATTACCTTCAACCGCAGTCTGAGCAAAACCATTGGCATCACCGGAATCTTTGCCGGTGCGGTCTGAAGATTTAAGAATGCTTACCGGCGCCGATGCAGCCATCGAAGGCGCAGATACCTGGGCTGGCGGCAGATTAACTACCGGCGGCATTGAAGTATTTACATTCGACATTCTGCCATTGAGAGCATCGACGACCTGCGAAGCCATAGAAAGCTGACGGGCAGCCTTGCTGCGAATATTGGTTTCGCGGATTTTGCCGGAAAGATCTGCCAGTGACTTGAGAAATTCTTCGTGCGAGTTGCAGCGGCGCCCAAGTTCGCGGGTCAGAGTGGCTCTGACGAAATCGACAATTCTCGTGACCTGTTCCGGCGGCATGTCAGGATGTCTGATGCGCAAAAGCTTTTCGAGTTTCATATCCCACAGCTCGTTGATGCCGCCATTTTTTCTGATAGGTGATTCGCCGGCAAGCAGTTCAAAAAAGGCAGTACCGAGAAAATACAGGTCAGAATGCACACCGGTTCCCTCACTGCGAGTGCTTTTTGAGGCAAGCCGCAGGCGCGGGTGTGTGAAAGACAGAACACAGATACGGCCATCGTCGCGGCGAATCACGTTAGAAAGCTTGATGGTGCGGTGTTCTACCTTCTGATCGGCAGCATACTGCAGAACCGTCGCCAGTTCCTGAATGATTTTAACGCATTCCTGCATCGGCAGAACTTCGCCTTTGATAAGTGCAGGAAGATCTTTGCCCTTTACCACAGGCGAAACAACGTATGGGCGGTCTTCATACATGTCGACATCGAGCACTTCAGCTATCAGCGGATGAGAAAGGCTGGCGAAAGACTTGATTTCATCACTGAAGCCGCGAACCCTCTCGGCATTTGCCGCCATCGATTCTCTGAGAATCTTGACGACCACCGGGGTGCCGGTGGCTACTTCCAGAGCTGAAAAGATTTCATACATGTGGCTCTCAGAGAAAGCAGCTTCAATTTTATACTTGTCATTAATCAATTCACCAATCATTTCTGCCTCCAGACTGACATGCCAGTTATGGCTCGACTCTGCGTTCTTCTACGGGAACGTCGTTGATATAAATCTGTACTTTACTATTCGGCACAACAGGCACCTTAACCTTAACAAGTTCGAGAGGTTTGTGAGCGCCGGCATAAACCTGCTGCCTGCCATCGGCGGTGATGTGAATGAACTTGACTTCTTTTGGCATGAAGCCATCCGGCATGACAAAGCTCATTTCGCGATCGACAACCGGTGCAACTATTTTAGGCGGGGTCGGAACAGCTACGACAACCGGGGTTTCAATACTTTCGGGGTCGTCGTCAGCAACAATAACCTTTGGAGGAGCCGGAGTTACCGCAGGTGCCGCGGGCTGAGCTGTCGCAGGCGGAGTTACACCCGGGGCCGGGGGTAATACCGGCTTGGCTGCAACAGGTTTTGGGGCATCGAGCACGGAAAAAACTTCGAATTTTTTGAGATCAGCAGGGGTCGCAGTGCCCTCGTCAGCTCCTGATGATACCAGCAGGCTGACCACTTCGCCGCGGCGCAGCTGAGAATATGGTGCCGGACTGGTTGAAATGATCTGGAATTTTTCACGGGTTGCATCAGGCCGTGAAAAAATGCGACCAAAGTTAAGCCCCCAGGCTTTGAGACGGTTCTTTGCCTCATCCATCGAAACACCGACCAGATTCGGCAGAACCAGCATTTCTGGCTTGCGACCAAGGCTGATCAGCAGATCGACCTCTTTGTTTACGCCGTATTCTTCAGAAGGCAGTGGCGACTGCCCCACAATCCGGTCTGGAGCGATTTTTTCAGAATAGATGTAAGCACGGTCTCCGGCTGAAAGCTGTGCATTCATCAGAGCCACATCGACCTCGCGCTGGCTGTTGCCAGTCAGTTCAGGAACACTGACCTTCTGCAACCCAAGGGAAATCGACAGCAGAACCTGCTTGCCTGGCTTTACCACGGTTCCGGGTTCCGGAAACTGTGCAATTACATGATCCTTGGCGTGCCGATCATCAAACTTTTCGTCACGTCTGACAACTTCAAGCCCGGTCGGCTTGCTTTTCATGACTTCGACAATATGCTTGCCGCGAAAGTCAGGCACGATTATCGTTCCGCCACGATTGAAGAACTCGTTAAGCTTGTTGTAGGCGAAATAAACGCCACCAATAAGCACGACGAGAAGAATCGACATCAGAATCGACATTTTGATGAGAATCGACAGACAAGAATCACTTTTTTTCCTGGTCATCACTTTTTCCTGCAAGCTGGCCACAGGCGGCCAGAATTTCCTGTCCCCGTGATTTTCTTACGGTTACAGCGATACCTGCTTTTTTGAGAATTTTGCGAAATTCTTTTTCGTCTTTTTCAGGCGAAGGCTCGTAATTCGAACCCGGGAAATGATTGAAACGCACAATATTAACGTGAACCAGCAGACCTTCACAGAAACTGACGAGATTCATCGCATCCTGAAGCTGATCGTTGACGTTTTTCAGCAGAACCACTTCAAGGGTGACACGTCTGCTGGTGTGAGTGCAGTAAGAACTGATCGCCTCCTTCAGCTTTTCGAGAGGAAATTTTTTATTGATCGGCACAATGGTGTTGCGGGTAGCATTATCAGCCACATGCAGCGATACGGCCAGATTGACTTCGCCGGGGCGACTTATCAGTTCAACGATTCCTTCAATCACGCCGGAAGTGGAAATGGTGATACGGCGGGTTGCCAGGCCGAGCCCCTGCGGATCGGTAAGCATATCGATCGCTTCATACAGAGCTTTGCGATTGAAGAATGGTTCGCCCATGCCCATGAATACGATATTTGTCGGCTTTTTGCCGGTTCTTTTAACCAGCAGCATAACCTGCAGCATAATCTCATCAGAAGAAAGATTGCGTTTGAAACCCATCTCGCCGGTGCGGCAGAATACGCAGCCAACCGGGCAGCCAACCTGGGTTGAGAGACAGAAAGTCAGTGAATCTTCGTCAGGTATCGCTACGGCCTCGACCAGTTCGTCATCGCCGAGCTTAACCACAACTTTGCTGGTGCCATCACGGTCCTGCAGATATTTTTCGACCGGCGGCAGGATTTTCGGAAAAGCGGCTTTGAGCTTTTCGCGGTCTGCCAGCGACAGATTGGTCATTTCATCGAACGAAAAGACGAATTTGCGGAAAATCCATTCCTGAACCTGTTTAGCCCTGAAAGCGGGCATTCCGAGGTCGGCAAGGGTCTTCTGAAATTCACCGAAGCCAACTGAGAACAAAGATTTTGCTGTCATTTTCTTCCCCTTCTGACAATACATCGGCAGCCTTCAGCAAACTGCTGAAGGAAAACTGTGGCGGGAAGAAATCAGTTAAGATTGAACTTGTCGAGCATGTCACCCATCATCTGAACGAGGGTCAGAAGCTCCTTGGTGACATTCATATACTGTCTGATATGCGACAACTGCTCATTAACTGCAAAGGCAACTCTTCGGGTGCCTTCCGAGGTGATCTTGGTGGCGCCGGAAATACTTTCGATACTGCCGCGCAGCGAGTCGATATTCTGCGACTGCTCGGTCGAAGCGGCGCTGATATCCTGAATCATCTTGTTGACGTTGAGAACCGAGCTGACGATCTTGTCGAGGTTGTTACCGGCCACATTGGCGATATTGACGCCCTCGATAACCTTGGCGGCACCGCGATTGATCGTTTCGACCGCTTTACCGGTCTTGAGCAGCATCTCTTTGATCTTCTTGCCGATATCTTCGGCCGCTTCGCCTGATTCTTCGGCCAGTTTGCGCACTTCACCGGCAACGACCGTGAAACCCTGACCGTGTTCACCGGCGCGAGCAGCTTCGATTGCGGCATTCAGCGCCAGAAGGTTGGTCTGATAGGCGATATTGGTGATGGTGTTGACGATTTCGCCGATCTGTTTACCGGCTGAATTGAGGTTTTCGATAACGTCTTCGAGACCGAGAACCTCGTCTTTGATCGATTCCATAGTGTCGATCGTCTCACTCACCGCGTTTTTACCTTCGCCGGCAATCGCGGCGGTCTCGGCGCTGTCGGTGGCCGCTTCGTGTGAGCGGTCAGCGATGGTCTGAGCTGAAGCAGAGACTTCCTGGATGTGGAGAGTCGTCGACTCAAGCGTGTTGGCAATATAGTTCGAGCTGCGCGAAATTTCCTGAACATCGGTAAAGAACTGTTTTACGTTTTCGTCAGAAAATACCGGCATTGCAGTCAGCGGTTCAAGCTTGCGCCCGATTTCCTGGGCGATCGAGTAAGACTCCTGCAGCAGGGTGCGTGCAGTTGAAAGAAAGGTATCGAATTGAATTGCACATTCAAGCATGTCATTCTGAGAGCCTTCAGCACTTTCGTTCTGAAAAGTCTTCAGACGTTCGACAACATCTTTGATCGGCATCGAGACCTGATTCATGAAAAACCAGAGAAAAATCAGAACGACCGGCACAAAAAACAGAGTGCCCATATAGAAAATGCGCGAAGCAATCTCGAGGTTTTTTATGCCTTCGTCAAGGGCTTCAAGGTCTTTAAGACGGGAATTAACAAATTCATCGAGAATTGCCGCTTCCTGAGCCTTGATTTCGATCTGACTGACCGCTTCGTCAAGTAGACGCTGCTTTGCGGCCTTAAGTTCTTCGACCGAAAGTTTCTGCGGTGCCGGGGCAGCGGCTTCGCCTTCGGCAGGGGCTTCACCAGTTTCATCAGCCGGTTCGGCAGTCGCTGCTGCAGTTGCCGACGCAGACCCGGCGGCACTGGCAGCAGTGTCAGCCTTTGCGGCTTTTTCTTCGACTGCCGGTTCACTGTCAGCAGATTCACCGTCAGCTGGTTCGACTGCCGCCCCTTCATCACCAGCGGCGGGTTCACCTTCGACAGCAACATCGGCTGGCGGTGCATCACCGCCTGCAGGAGCGGCCGGGGGAGGAGCAGCGGCTTCGCCGGCTTCTTCCCCACCCTCTTCTTTGATCTGAAACTCTTCAAGACTCATATTCTGAATCTCTTCGAGAACCGGGGTGTTACCGAGGGCCTGCAGCTGAGAAGATATGCTTTTGGTACCGGTAATGACGTTGCGGGCGGCAAACATATTTTTGCAGGCAGAGAAAATCACATTGGCGGCAATGACCGGTATCAGAATCAATACCAGTGTCAGACCGAGAATTTTAAACTGTAAGGTGACTTTATTCATATTAGCGAGGCAGCCTGTGGTCAGGCGGGCTTATTGTATCACAACTGAAAAGATTTGGCAGCTTAAAGCTTGATTTTGCCCTGACGCAGAATAACCGGCGGCGACTGGGTAAAATCGGCAACTGTAGATGCCAGGCCTTCCGGCAGAATTCCGTCGTCGACAAGCCAGTCTATTTCTCCGGCAAATTCTGCAGCAATGACATCAGGGTTAACGTCTGAAGGATCACCGGAACGGTTGGCACTGGTCGTCAGAAGGCGAACCGGCAGGCGGCGAAGAATTTCGAGCAGCATTTTGTGATCAGGGATTCTGACGCCCATCGTCGGAAAATTAAAAGCACTCAGCTGCTGATGCCTTGAGGCCGGCAAAACCGCAGTAAGGGCTCCCGGCCAGTATTTTTTCAACTGCATCGGCAAACCGTCTTTAAGCTCAAATCCAAGATTTTCGAGTTCTTCAATGCATTCGACAAAAAGAATCAGTGGCTTTCTACTGCTGCGGTTCTTTATCTCGTAAACACGCGCCACAGCTTTTTCGCAGTCGGCGGCAACCGCAAAACCATACAGGGTATCGGTTGGAATCACTGCAACAGCACCATTCTGCAATGAATTGCTGAATTCATTCCACAGATGTTTATCATTCAAAAGCTGCTCTGCCCGCACTCTTTTCATGCTTTTCTCCTAAAGCCTTTCGAGAATAAAATAGCGTTCACAGCCATGCAGATCGTCTGCAGCAGCAATAATCCGCCAGCATGAGCCCACCATTTCCTTGAGATGCTGGCGCTGACCATGACCATGTTCGAAAACCAGCAGCCCACCTCTTTTGATTACCGTAACAGCCTGTTTCAGCAGACGGTCGATGAGTTCAAGACCGCTTTTTCCACCGTCAAGAGCCAGATGCGGTTCGAATCT
>CAZFUG010000023.1:20016-30615 GCA_964522035.1 uncultured bacterium | reverse complement strand
TGCATGGCGATGCCGTTCCAGAAAGCTTTCGAGATAATCCAGCGCTGCAGCCATGTTTTGTTGTGGCCCTGCCTGGGGAACTTTGTCTACAACTCCCAGCAAGGTATCGAGCTGCTCCGCTTCATGATTCATGCCCTTGGCTTTCAATTTGTCTGACAAGACCAGCGCCGCCAGAATGATTTCATTGCAGCGAGTCTGAAGCTGTTCTGCTGCATAGGTTATATTTGTCTTGTCGTTCAAGAGGTCACCATGACAACCTGATTTTGCAGCAGCGCTTTTTGCATTTTCCCCGCCGGCGTGAAGTTCTTTTGTTGAAGGTGAGGTCACGGCAGACAACTGCGCTTCAAAGGGTGGAGTGATAGCCGGAGACGGAACAACTGCTTTCAGCCCGGCAAGTATCCACGCACGCAAATTCATCCCAGCCCGGAAAGCATCGGTATGATCTTTGCCGTATTTTGTAGGAATAGGGTGCGGCCGGAAATTTCCAACGGCATCTTTCCAGGGCAATAAATTCTCACTTTTTTTTCCTGCATTGTCAGAGTCGAGACTAACCAAAGTAACACAACCAGACGCCATTGCTTTCGCACTCACTAGGTCTGGCCGTTTCGAAACGCCACCGGTGGATACGGGGGTTATCACATCGCCTGCATTCTGCCATAGCAAAATAGCATCAAGCTCCGATTCAACCACGATATAAGAGGCACAGGGCAGACCAAACATCGACGGAGCCTCGCAACCCGAAGCCAAAACATACCGCCTCTTTTTTTCGTCTTCTGTTTTCAAATCCTCATCAGGCCGCCTAATCTTTACAGCAATGAACCGGCCACATATATCGTAAAGCGGGATTACAAGACCGCGCGGCAACCAGACTTTGCGCGGCCTGCCGGTTTCGGGGTTGATCTTCTCGGGCAATCCCCACGCTTGGCGTGTGGCGTAGACGGCGGCTGCATTCCAACCAAGTTTAAATCGCTTCACCGTTTCAAGCTCAATCAACCGTTCGGATTTCAGCCAGGATAATACCCGTTCGTTTTTCAATAATACCTGGTGTGATCTCACGACAAAATCAGTAGCCGCCTTCTGCCAAGTGTCCGGGGGCAGCTCGATCTGCTTCAAAGTCTGCCGGGCAGGAGTGAGCGCTTTCGGCTGTCTGGCCGCCGGTGTCGCGCCAGTAATCCTGCAGGCTTCTTTATAATCTACGCCCTCGATCATTTTCACCAGGTCGATCAGGTCGCCGCCTTTTGGGCTGCAGCCTCGACAAAACCAACGGCCGGTATCTGGCCTGCTGACAAACCTATCATTCCCACCACAAGCTGGGCAGGGGGAGGCATGCTCGCCTGATGCGGTTACTTGCTTCGGCTCAATGCCTTTGCTTCTAAGGTAATCGATTATATTCATGGCTTTGCCTGCCAAAAATCTATTTTTCTGAGCTTGAGTTATCGTTTTAGTTATCGTTTTTTTGTCTAGCCAAGGCAGAGAGGTCAGACGTTAGAAAACGATAACTTTTAAATTCCTTTATCAGAAGGCTTTTGCATAAAAATAGTTATCGAAGTTATCTTTTTTGTCAGTAATTTAAATGAAAAAAAATCTATATAAGGGAACTTTCTGGAAACACTTAAAGTTGACAACTCGATAACTATATTTAAACCACTACCGGCACAGACTATATTTCGGAAATAACCTTCAGGCCTTTGATGTAAGAACAATTTCCAGTGCCCTTGTATGTTTCAAAGCCCTTTTCTGCAATTACTCTACTGAAGCGAATTGAGGAAACCCTTTTAACTCCAGCGCTATCGGTCCAAGCAGAGTAACTTTCATAAACGCGTGAGAATTTCTCATTGTTCAAAGGGCAAGGCTCGGTTTTCTCTGACAAAAATTGCCCTATGCGGTCTGATTCCTTGCGATAGTCTTCGGTAGCAGCTGCCACTGCTGCCGGGTCATTTCGGAGGCCTTCGCGTTGCCACAAAAGACAACCCTCGACCAGCCAGGCGAGAATACCTGCGCGCTCTGTTCTCAGCTTTTCTGCAAGGTTAGGGTCACGATCTTCCGTGGGAATAACAACCTTGAATGGTATAAGTTTCAGTCTGCGCCATGTACTTTCTGTCTGATCACGTATCTCCGGCCTGTGGTTTGTGGCAAGCCATATTTTATGGGTCGGGTCAAAACTGAATGATTCCTGATAAAGCCTTCTGGCCGTTATTTTATCGCCGCCGCTCAAGTATTTTACCAATGCCTCAGACAGGCGCTGCCCTTCTCCGGTTTCCTGAGATAATACAAATCGTCGCCCGAAAAGGCTAGAAAGCGCGGTATCCGGAGCGCCCTCCCCTCTCGAATTCTGTGTTAGTAAATTTTGAGGGGCAGGGGTGGCATAATCGGAAAGTAGCCGAAGAATAGTATTGAGCATTGTGCTTTTACCGTTAGCTCCGAAACCGTAACAAATAAACCACTTATCTTCTTTAACTGAGCCCGTCAGGGTGTATCCTAGTGCTTTTTGCAAATAGTGAATCAGCTCGACATCGTCGTTAAAGATTCTTTTCAGGAATCGCTGCCAGGTGGGGCAGGTGGCATGCGGGTCATAAAGCACTCCGAGCTGTTTCGTTATTAGGTCATTTCGGTCGTGCGGCTTCAGCCTGCCAGTTCTCAAGTCGATGGTTCCATTTTCCACGTTTAAAAGGTAATGGTCTTTGTCGAGTTTTTCAGCACGCCTATAAATGACTGGGTCGGATGCTGCCATTTTCAAAGCAGCGTCAACCCTCTGCGGGTTCTCTGATCGCTTAGCCCATGATGCGAGCTCTTTAATATCGCTGGTTTTGTGTGCGCTTGCTCCTGCTGCAACCGCTGCTGCTGCAACACTCTGGTAAATATTAGGTATAACCTTGGTTTTATATAACTCTCGCGGCAGGTTGTTGTCATTAACCCAACAGCCGCCACAGTAGTTTAACCAGCCGATACCCTCAGCAAAAATCAAATTACCATCTGCTAAGGCTATCAGACGTTCGGCGTTCCCTAAGTCGGTTGTTTTGTTGGGGTTATAGGCATTTCGATATTCCTCATCGGTAACAGATGACTTTGCCGGTTCATGCTTGCGGGTGACTTCTTCGGGATAAGATTTTAATTCTTCGTCAACCTCTTTCCGGTATTGCTCGATCAGTGCCGGGTCGGGTTCAGACCTGCCAGGGAATAAGTCTTCCTTTTCACGGCTCAGTGATTCCATGGTTTGTCACCAGCCTGTTGCTTCAATTTTTCCTCTTCCTGCTCGGCCCGGTATGTTGCTATTGCGTTGTTCAATCTGATGAAGGAATCAGCCAGGTCACGGGCATCCTCGTCTGTCATGTAGATTTCTTCTTTTTTGCAGGGTGATTCATCCTTGGCATATGCTTCTGAGTCACGACCACCGGCCGCCACTCCGCTTTTTTCATTTTCGATCTGGTTCCCGGCAGAAAGAGAATCGTTATCATCCTTGCCCGGAATCTCAGTCTTGATATCTTTACTCATGTTTTTGGGCATGTTAAAATTACTCCGTTGTAAATTGCTGGATTTATTGGGTTTTGTGAGTTTTGTCAGTTCCATTTGTGGCACTGCTTCACTGGTACAGAAGTCGTTTGCGCGGCTCGGGTATCGGATTGCTGGCAGGGTCAGGCAAAAGGCAAAGATTATCGGTGCTGCGCCGATCTGGTCTTTGCCTTTTGCTTTATAATCTGGAGCCTTTTATGTCAGGCCGAACTTCTGCCGGTATGACTCATCTATGCGACGAAAAGCCCCTGACAATGCTTCCAGAACCACGCATTTTGCTGTCAGCTCTTTCCGTTTGGAATCGCCGCCAGAAGCCAGGTGAATAATATCTTTCGCCGTATATTCAACAGCATCAAAAACAGCATCCGCTTCGATCAGCATTTCTTCGACATCAAGGTAACAAATATCTCGTATTGCGGCAGGGGCGCTTACTTCTGGTTGGCCATAGAGTTCCAACCAGGCAGAATCAAAAGCAGTGGCGGCAACTTCGGCATTCGCCTCTCCGGCTGCTTCAACAAAAGCATTTCGCCAGTTGTCTTTAATTGGCAGCACTATAGATTTCCGTTGTTGCCATAAGGCAAGCCGATAGCCTGCAACAAACTTCAGATTATTGAGGGAAGGCCGCTCAAAATTGCTGAGTTCTGACCGAAACATTTCAAGAAGGCTGGCTGAATCAGTTCGCATCGCGGCCACCTCTCAGGTCTTCGCCTGAATCTTTTCTGAGCTTTGATCGAAGGCTTATAAACACAGCACCGCCAACGATCTTCACTTCAACGTCGGCAAACTTGGAAACGTCGCGTTCAAACTGCTTGAAAATATTGCCGGCCCTGGGTGGCCGTCGGCCTGATTTCCTGCTCATGCTGCACCGCCTTCAGAAACCATTGCTTGTTTCTTTTTCTGCATGAACGCTTCGATCTCTTCGACCGGCCAGACGGTAAGTCTATCGCCAAGTTTGATGCCGCGTGAAACTTCGCCATTTTTCACGAACAACCACCAGGTTGAACGGCCAATACCAAGGAGCTGAGAAATCTGCTTCGGGCGCATGTAACGAGTAGTAGGTTGATTCTGGTTTGTCATATTGACACCTCGTGCAAAAAATCAGGCCAGGCAGAAAAAAGCCAAACCTGTTGCTTATTGCGCCGAGGCGTGCTAGACTCAAACTCTCGACAGTTTGTGGCAGTAGCATGCCTCAAAGCAATAAGCCCTGGTAACCTTTGCTGTTACCGGGGCTTATTTGTTTCCCAAAAACTAATCCCCAATAACAGCAAAGTCACTAGGGGCAGTTTACCCTTACTCGGTTTTAAAGTCAATACCGAGTCTAGATTTTTCTTAACTGTTTTGATTTTTTGCTTCGAGCTGTTCCGCCACAGACTTCTGAACAGTAGAGCTGATCTTTTCTTTTCTTGGCAAAAAATACTCCACAATTCGGACAGAGACCGACGAGATCAAATCCAACGCCCTTTTTGCTTATCTGTCTATCAATGCCTATCCTCATTTCAAATGCCTCAACCATAATGCTAACCGTCATGGATTGGACAACACAAAACAAGTCAAGCGATTGAGCTGGTAAATACAGAACAAAGTTACCTTCTGCGCCTCGCCAATGAGCACGAGCGCAGTTTCGTGCAACTGCGATGTTAAGGAAATCTTCGATCTGGGGTATCTTTTCCTCTACTAACTTGGGTATTGGTCTGCCTTGAATTCCATGCAGAGCTATTGAGAGCATATTCTTGGCGATCTCTTGAAATTTCATAATCTCCAGAAACCTCTTGCGCAAATCGGACTTTGCCAAGTGCGGAATGGATGCTCCCTGTTCCAATAATTCTTCAGTCCAATCCGGGAGTTCCTGGGATGCGCCGAAGCGGTCAACAAAAATAGTTACCGCATCATCTGACTCAGCATTAACAAAGGGAACTATAAAATCAACCAGAGTCTCTTTCAGTTCTTTGTCAGTAACGTATTCAAATTCCATGCTGCACCTCTCTTTCGCTCGCAAATCAACAACCGCGCAAGAAGCTACACCCTGCCTGGCAGAGAGAATGTTTTGAGTTTCGACGCTCATGACCGGCCTTCAGGTTCCGATCTCCCGAAATGATAGCACACCAGCCCCGGCCCGTACAGCTTGCAAACTTTGCCGCCAATTCACAAAGTTTACCGGCCGCCACTCCGCTTCATTAAAAGGCTTAAATATCTGAGACGCCAGCCGGCCGCCACTTTCTTAAGCAACCGGGAAAGCCCGCAGCGCAAAACCTGCCCGACCTGAGAAACTTACTGCCGCCTCCGGCCGCCACGCGAAAACTGGTTACCTTTTTTCTGCCTGGCAGATAGAAGAATGCCCGCGTCAAAAGGATGCTGATTTGCCGCCGCTTCGCCTTGCCCTAACCAACGCGCTAAGCTAAACAATTTATCTGCCAAAACAAAGCCACCCGCCAAATGTTACCCTGGCAACCTATCGACCTGCCAAGCCAGAGGGGCAAAGCAGCCTTCTAATCAACCGCCACCCAACAAAAGTTACCTGGTTACCTTGACAACCGAGCCAGAAATTACGTCGAAAGCCGGCTCATTTTACCAACTTTGCCGGCCGCCACTGATCAACCTGAAAGCCAATCAGCCCACAGACAAGACAATGACAGCGCATAATAAGGCGCTGTCTGTTGTCTGGTCGTCGTGCCGCCAGGTCGAGCGGCAAAAGGCTTGCCAGGGTAGAATCAACGGCAGTCTCGTATCTCCCACCAATCGAGCTGCGGCAGAAACAAAAGGTTGAATCTCTTCACGCTCCCTCAGAGCTGGTCAGGGGAATTAGGAAAGTGGCGGCCGGTGTAACCCGGCTCTGCGCCAGAAAACCTTCACTATGTTTCGGTTTCCTTTCTCGACTTCGACCAGGCAGGAAACAGAAAAAGAGGCTGAAAGCAGCGGCGGTCAGAGTCGCCCCTGACGCCTTGCGAACGTCATCAAACCAAACACCAGTTTGTCATTGGTTGTCATCTCCGGGCTTGCCCCGACAGTCGCGCTGTTTTTTCGGGCTGCGGCTCACGCTTTGCTTTTTCAGCGCATCAATATCGCTCTCCAACTCTCTCAGACTTGCCTCATATTCAAGCCGCTTCTGTTTTTCGCGGTATTTCTCATATTCAAGATTCGATTTCTCCAGGGCTTTTTCGTGGCTGATTTTGCCAGCATGGGTAAGCAGCTCCCGGCCATTCATCTGAATAATAGTATCAAGGCGTTTAATCCAGTCGGCCATATACATTGGCGTTCTTTGCTGCGCCATTGCTTCTGCAAAGGCAAGATACTGTTCGACCAACAGACCCAGCAGCTTGATTTCATCTTCAGTCAGGTAGTTTTTGGCAACGCTGACGTCATGCTTTTTTATCGCAACTGCGGCCTTGTCATAAGACTGCATACCGAGCAACGGCAGGGAAGCGTCAGCCCTTCGATAAACGAGTTCAGCTGCCGTCTGCCTGCTTATCGCCCAAAGCAGCTTATTTTGAACGATCTTGAAAAACTCTCTTGTCTTCTCATCATTCGGGTCGTAGTCAATACTGGTCGTGTAAATGTCTTTGATCTTCTGGTAAAAGAAACGCTCTGAGAGTCTTATTTCCCTGATGCGTTCCTGCAGTTCGGCAAAATAGTTCATCGAGCTGCCAGACTTGAAGCGCTCGTCATTCAGGGCAAAGCCCTTAACAATGTATTCCTTGAGTTTTTGCGTCGCCCATATTCTAAACTCTGTGGCAATCCTGCTTTTTACGCGATAGCCGACTGATATGATAGCATCAAGGTTGTAGTGTTCAATCTCACGCCTGACCTCTCTAATGCCTTCTTTACGAACTAACAAGATTTTCTTGTAAGTTGCTTCTGGCATCAGTTCCTTTTCTTCATAAATGGCCTGCAAATGCTGGCTGATATTCTGCTGAGTAGTTTGAAATAATTTGGCCATGTCTGCCTGGGTTAGCCAAACCGTGTCATTCTCAAGCTGAACGTCAATCTTGATTGCACCATCGGAAGCTGAGTAGATCAATATTTCGGAATTGCCGGTCATGATTTGCTTTCTCTCAACTGGTCAAGATAATCGGCCCATGTCTGCATCATTTCGCGCCGCCGGTCCAGATGTTTCGTTCGATTATAAGCCATGCCGTTTGCATCTCTTACGGCATGCGCAAGCTGGTGTTCAATTATCTCAAAAGGAAACTCAAGAACCTCATCGAGTATTGTTCTGGCCATAGCCCTGAAACCGTGGCCGCTCATTTCTTCCTTGCCGAATCCCATGCGCCTGAGTGCCACAAGAACCGCGTTATTACTCATCGGCCTGGCAGAAGAAAGACCAGGGAAAACATACCGGCCGCTGCCAGTAAGGGGCTGAATATCTTTGAGAATTCTGACAGCCTGGCGACTCAGGGGCACAATATGCTGAGACACACCGCTTCTCTGTGTTTTGGTTACCAGGTATCGCCAATCGCCCTTTTCCAGATCGATATCTTTCCATTCTGCATGGCGAAGTTCACCGGGTCGGACAAAAACCAGCGGGGCCAATTTGAGAGCACAACTTACCACAAACGACCCCTCGTAACCGTGAATAGCCTTGAGAAGTCCGGCCACCTGATCAGGCTCGGTGATCGCCGCCCGGTGCTTTCGGTCGAGTGGGCGTAAAGCCGCCCTTAATGCCGCAGCCGGGTCTTCTTTTGCCCGAGAGGTGGTAACTGCATAGCAGAAAATTTCGCTGCAGCGCCCCCTGATTCTGTGGGCTGTTTCGATCGCGCCGCGTTCTTCAACTCTGCGAAGAACACTCAAGAGCATGGCCGAAGTAATCTCAGTGATCGGCTTAGCACCAATGTAAGGAAAGACGTCTTTTTCAAGTGACGCGAGAATCCTTCGCCGGTGCACCTCAATGCGGTCTGCCTTCTTGATCATGAACCACTCGCGGGCAATTACTTCAAAACTGCTGGCTGTCCTGGCAGAGTCAGATTCCTTTTCTGCCTTGCGCAACACGCTAGGGTCGAGGCCTCTTTTGTGGGCCTCCCGGTGTTTTTCAGCAAGCTCTCTGGCTTCTTTCATGCTGACGACGGGCCACGCTCCCAGGGCAACGACTTTTTCTTTTCCCTGGTGTCGGTATCGAAAGCGCCACCACTTTTTACCATCTTCATATACCCAGAGGTATAAACCGTCGCCGTCATGGTATTTTGTGATCTTGCACCCCGGTTTTACCCTGAGATGCTTTATCTGAGTGGGGTTTATCATAACAAGGTGGTAACTCCGTTATAAGTTTGGGGCTTACCACCACAAGTTACCACCTATAAGGTGGTAAGTCTATAGTAAAACGAGTTAATCCGGTAAAGTCACCTGAAAGCAAAAACCCGCTTCATCAGCGGGCTTTTAAACTTTTTAGTCCTTATTGGACTCTACCTGAAATAGCAAGGGTCGGAATCGAACCGACGACCGCACGGGTATGAACCGTGAGCTCTGACCAGCTGAGCTACCTTGCCGGATAAAACAAAGGCCCGAATATTATTCAGGCCAATGCCTTGCGGTTGCGGGGGACGGATTTGAACCGCCGACCTTCGGGTTATGAGCCCGACGAGCTACCAGGCTGCTCCACCCCGCTACGTTAACTAACATGGTGCCGGGAGCCGGGCTTGAACCGGCACGGGTATTACCCCACCGGATTTTAAGTCCGGTGCGTCTGCCAATTCCGCCATCCCGGCTGATCGAATTGTATTGTAACAGCCGCAGCCGGCAAAGTCAAGAATTTTCTTTTGTAAAGCCGGGTAAAATAATTTTTACTCGCCCTGAGCTTGAATTAATGCCGGCATTGCATTAAGATGGTACATCATTCTTAATCAAAAAAGGCTTTTGCAGATGATGCAACGCAGAGGTATCACACTTCTCGAAATCATGTCAGCCCTGCTGATCCTTGCTTTCGCGTTCCTGCCGCTGATCGGGGTTATCGGTACATCGTCGAGCGACTCGGACGTTTCGAATTCGCACGTTTTCGCCCAGACCGCGGCCCGCAACATTCTCGACACCCTTCTCGAAGATGTTCCGTTCAATTCGATACGCGTCGCCAGCGGCAAGGTTGGTGATCTCGACGGCAGCAACCCGCAGGACAACGTCGCCGAAATCTTCAACCACGGTACCTACGACAAAGCCGCGTTTCTCTCACTTCTCGGAAACGGCGGCGGCACCGACAGCTATGCGCGTGGCGACATCACCGACGAGCGCGGCATCGTCTACAAAACCCGCATCTACGTTTTCCCGATACCGGTCAGCAACCCGGTAGATCTTTCTTCCCAGCTTGCATTTTCCTGCTACCCGCGGCCGATTTACGAAAACCAGGTCGACGGCAATGGTCAAAACATCTGGTATACATACGGCGACGCATACATGCCCGGAGCAGTTCTGTCGCCGTATCACGAAGACGGTGTAAAGGTTGTTCAGCCCGCGACTGCAACTATCGGAGCCTTTGAACTTGGCGCTGAATCTGGAGCTGGCTCAAACAACCACTGTGTCATGAAAAAAATTCTGTTCAAAATTTCATGGAAAAACCGCGACGGCCACGAGCGGGCCATCGAACTGTTCACCATGAAGGCAAATCTCGATTGAAAGGCAACCCGATGCGTAAAAAAGGCATGGCCATACCTCTGGTTCTCGTGTTTGCAACCGTTCTCGGGCTGCTCGCCACCTACATCATAAAAAACACGCAGCAGTACAACCGCTCGAATGTCACCAGCTACGCCCAGCTTCAGGCCCATTTCATCGCCAGAGCCGGCGTCGAACATGCAATGCTCAAGATCAAATTTCTGCATCGCGAACTCTACGACGCCATCTGCCTCGCCCAGGGCCGAAACCCGCTTTTCGACTTCACACAGATCAAGAATCTCGATGCCCCGGAAGAAGCAATTTCGAAATATAACCCGGGCCCGATTTTTCTTTACCGCCAGGGCGATTTCGCCAATAACCGCCTGTTGACCCAGAATTTCTCAATCGACGGCGGCAACGAAAAGCGCTGGCTCAACGAGTTCATGGCCGATATTCGATCAGAAGTAACCAAAGTGCCTGCCGGTGACACCAACTCCGTTCTCAACATGTCGCCACTGC
>CAZFUG010000023.1:10228-20006 GCA_964522035.1 uncultured bacterium | reverse complement strand
AACCCTTCAACAAAGCTCAATATGGCATCAAAGCACTGAATATCGCCGCCCAGGAAATATCTGAAGAAACCAGCAAGGTACACAACACCGCGATCATCGAACTGACGATCAACTCGGTCGTCGAAACCGCCAGAGGCGAAACCTGGGACTACGACATCAAAAAAACCGTCAAGATCAACCGTGATTAATCCATGAAAAAAACTTCTGCAACAACACAATTCACCATATCAACCGTGATTAATCCATGAAAAAAACTTCTGCAACAACACAATTCACCATAAAAAGCCGGCGAAGGGCCTTCACCCTCACCGAAATTCTCATTGCAGCCGGAGTTCTGTCGCTGTTTATGGCTGCTCTGTTCAGCCTTTATTCTGGCGGCACCCGCATGAGCAGCCAGACAATGTGGACCCAGAACATCATCAATCAGCTCAAACTCGCGAGCCGCCAGATAAGCACCTCGATCAAAAAAAGCTCATACCCGTCGAGCCTGACTTTTCCGGGCAACATTATAGAAAATGAGAAAGCCGATTTTGCTCTGCACTATTTCCGAGGCACCATGAATGCGACCGAAGCGGCAGACCTTGCGGCCGGCGGCAGCAAGTTTCTGGTGCTGACCGAATCAACGCCGGCCAAAACCGGTTATGCGGCCAGTGACAACACTGATGCAGAGCTGGTCTACCATATTTTTACACTTACCAGCGAGGGGCATCTGAATTATTCAAGATTCCGTGAAACCGTTGGTGGCAATGACATTCAAAGCCTGGCACGCGGCACGGTTCCGCCACCGGGGGCTGATGGTGTTTATCGCACAACTCTCTGCCGCGATGTCGAAACTATTTTCTGTGAGCCAAGTTCGGCGGCGCCCAAAAGCCCGTTGTCGGTCAGAATCAACTGCCGCATACCCCGCGGCAACACTATGCGCTCGGAAACAGCAATCGGCAACCCCAATGTTGCCCTGGTATCACACAACACAATCGGAGGATGGTAAATGAAACTGATTCGCCTCATGCTTCTCGTTTCAGCAGTTATTCTGGTTATTTCCGGCCAGACAATGGCCCAGGAAGCACCGCAGTTCGGTTACGTCAATGTCGCCGACGCAGTCATGCTGCACCCGTTGATGAAAGAATTCGACGCTTCAGCCAAACGCTTCAAGCTCTCTGCACTCAAGGGCGATCAGGAAGGAAAAAGTCAGGAACGCCGTCAGAAAGCGGAATCTGAAGTAAAAACCATTCAGGCTGAAATTGAAAAACTGGGTGAAGAAAAGAAAAAAATCGAAAATACCTACCTTGAAAGCCTTAAAAAACTTCAGGGTACAAAATTAGCGGGTGCAACTTCCGGAAAATCTCAGGACCAGTATAATAAAGAGAAAGCCAGAATCGACTCGGCTTTTTTTGGCGACTCGCGCAATTTGAACCAGGAGATCCAGAAGTTGCAGGCAAGGCTTAACGAACTGAATATTTCTGCAGAATATGCAGGGCACGCATCTTTTGAGGAAACCAGCCAGGTTTTCTCGCTGATTCTCGATGACGTGTACGAAGGTGTCGAGGCCGTTTCCAAGTTCTATAAAATCGGCTTCGTCTTCAACAGCTCGTTTGAATTTGCCAGAATCAGCAGCAAGATGCTCAGCGTCAACCCGATGCCTGAATTTTTCGGCAAGCTTTCCGAAAAACTCAATGAGGAAGAGGGCAAACTGACACTTGGCGCCGCCCTCAACGCCTGGCTGAGCAACCGCAATGACAACCTGGTCAACTGTGACGACCGCCGCCTGACTTCTTTCGTTCTCAAAGGCGGGCTGAACATGACGCCTGCCGTGGTTGATTACATCTATCAGAAGCACGAGGTCAGCAAAGACCATCGTGATTTCATTCAGGAATATTTCAAGAAGGCTGTTTCTAACTGACGACCTTTGCGCTCCAGTCTGTTCGGGGAGGAAAAGTATGAATCTCAAGCATTCGATCAAACTTGCAGCTTCAGCTGCGTTGCTGCTGTTCGCGGGGCTGACCGGCACAGCTTATGCCGAAGCGCCGGTAATGAATGGCGTAGCTTATGTGCTGTTGTCGAAAGACCTCGATAATCACGGGGTTTTCCGCATGAATGATTATTCGACAGGCAAGCCCTTTCCAATCGAAGGGATGAAGCTGTTCAACCTGAACACCATGACCGGTAAGGTCAGCGGCCTGGCGGTTAACCAGCAGAAACAGATTTTCCTTCTCTCGTCAAAAACTGCCGGGTCCTGGGAAGACGCCCCCGTTGGCTGGTTGCCCGTCGGCATGAGCTTTGAAGCCGACTCGCCCATCTACCTTAAGGTCGTCAAACCGACTCAGGATGGCATTTCGCAGTATATCCGCCCCGGCACACCGCACATGAGTTCGTCAACAGAAGGCAGCCACTGGAAAAGAAACTTCAATATTTCCGGCAAAACCTACACCTATGCGGTTAATTTCGGCGGCCCGACCGAAGTAAGATTTCTCAATGCCAAAGACGGCGCAATCGGGACACCGATCTGGGATGGCACATTTTCCGCCACCTCTGGTCTTGCCCATGAGTCAGACCCGAACAAAGTCATCATTCCGTCGCACTTTGCCGGAGTTGCCTATTATGCCTACGGAACCACACATCACCCGGAATTTGCAGGTGAAGCCCTCGACGGCACCATGGGCAAAAATGGCAGCATGAAACCTCTCAAGCTCTGGAATGAAGGGGCAGCCGGCCATCAAAACAGCCCGAACACTCTATTTTCATGTATTGTTAAGCGTATTTACAAGCACCGCAAGAAAACCCTCGATCTTTACGCTGCCAACGACAACAACCCATGCAGTGCCCCGACCGAGCAGAGCGCCGGCATGCTTTCTTCCCTCGATGTCGATGTGCGCGAGGCTTATGGTAAATACTGCGGTGACAACTGTATTCCCGGTGGTTCGATCGGCCAGAACAGCATTCTTACCAAGCTGTCAACGGTAACCGTCGTAACTTCAACCAAGGGCAGCCGCTATGGTTTCAACCCGCAGGGAACCAGAAAAGGCCCGTTCACAGCGGACTCTTCAATCAACGCAGCCCTGCGCGTGGTTCTTGCGAGCGATCTGACCAAAACCACGGCCTACGATATTTCCACAGACGTCGAAGGTACCAACTTTTCAGACGTAATCACCAACCGCAACTACCTTAAAGGTATTGGCGTCACCCCGGCAACTCTTAAGGTTATCGGTGTTTCTTCAGACTTTGGCAACAGCGGCGGCATGGACTTCATCTACGGTTCGGATGCCGATAAGTTTGTGGTCCAGGACTCATGGTGGGGTCGCGGCGGTATCGCTTATGAATATTATGAAAATACCGGCCTGATTCAGAAACTTGATTATGTCAGCAACGACAACCCGGTTGCCGAACCTCTCGGCGTATTGAACGGCATTGTCGATGATATCGGCATCGACGGCGACGGTTATCTCTATGTTCTGCGCACCGAGAAACTACCCTCTGACACCGATATGGCAGCGGCAATCGTTGAAGTCAACTCTCCCGACAAATCGTCATATTATGATTCCACCTCTGGCTGGAAAAGAATCAAAGTCACTATCAAGCCCGATAATGAAAAGGTAGAAGAAATCATTGACGTTACCGGCAGCCCACAGCCCGGCGACTTCAAAATCGTCAAGCTGAAACAGGAAATCTTCAAGACCGTGAAGAGATACCCCCAGGGCACTGGCGCTCTCGGCGCTGAAGAAGATCGCGGCAAAGTCAAAGCCGGCTACGACTACTGGACAAGACATGCGGTTCTTCAGGCTGGCGGCACCATGCAGTGGCGCACACCGACCTTCAGCGTCAGCGATGACGTCGACACTCCGAAGGCTTCGAAGTTTCCGGGCGAACTTGCGGTCGTTAACCTTGCCAAAATTCCGGCCAACTATGAAGGCACCTCAGTTCACCACATCATAGTCACCAATGCCACCAACCCGGACAACGCCTACAGTTCAGTTGCCGACAACCCCTCGATCAGTGAACACGATTCTCTGGTTTTCAAGGTTGAAGGCTACAAGCCTTACATCAACGGCAAATTCCAGGAATTCAAACCGATGGGCGACGTTGTCGACCCGGTTACCAATACCAAGCTTTACGCAAATGTAAAACTCAACACTATTCCAAACGCCAACGGCGAATACAAGCATGATGAAAACGGCGATGGCGCAGCCAGCGGTTTCCCGTCGAACATGTTTGAAGCTGCAGGCAAAAAGACCTCAATCAAATGGACCGTCGACTGGGTTGAAGGCAACAGCATCGACGATTACAAAGTCATCAACAATCTGGTAACTGCCAAAGACGGCGAAGGCGAACTCGGCACCTTCACCTACAAGTTCCCGCACCCGGGTAACTATGTTATCAGGGGTTCGATGACCTACAACTATTTCACTTTTCCGACCAGCAACAATTCAAGACCGCATCAGCTGACGGCAAACACCACCACCATCACTCTGCAGCCCTTCATGGTGAAAGTCGTTGCGAAGAGCCTGAATCTGAATCAGAGCCCGAGTTTCATCACAAACATCAGCATGAAACCGGCCACCAGAAAATTCATGCCTGGCGTTGCAGCCGCAACCAAGGGTGCCGGCTCGAAGATCGACTTTACTGAAGACAACAGTTTCAGCGGCGTCGAGATCAGCTTCGATGCTCAGTTCGTTCGCGATGCAAACTTTACCGGTTCAGTCGAACAGAATCTGGAAACCTATGACGGTATCGGCGTCTGGGACTACCGCTACTACGCCAAATTGTACAAGGAAATTCCCAACCTGTTCCCGGCACTTCCCTACAAAGTTCCGGCCAACATCTCTGAAATCGATAACGAAGGGGCAGCCGCGCATGTTTACAACTACAACCCGGCCGGCAGTCTCAGCGATATCAAGACCAAGATCAAGTCTGACATATTCAACCCGGGCCGGCCAAAAGGCAGCGACCCTGAATTCTCGAACGGCACCGATCTGAAGAACGAACCGGATGACAAAGACTGGGGATTCATTCAGTGGGCACTCTACCTGCGTCCCAATGGCCCCTACCAGATTGCCACACCGACAACCGCCCTTGGCGCAGACGTGCGGCACGATCGCGGTATTCTCGTTGCTCAGGGCAGCTGCACCGACCCGGGCGTCAGCAAAACCCTGCTCAGTGACCGCAAATATTCGGTAAATATCGTTGTTCCGGCCGAATCGATCAAAAAGATCAATACCCCGAAAGACCCCGAAACCTACAGTCTCAATCTCGAAATCATCTACCCGAGGGTATCGTGGGTAGCCAACGATCTCGGCGATAACAAGAACGAAAAGCGTTTCAGCAGTATGGTTCCGCTGTTCGGCGACGAAGATTCGCTGAGCACCAACCATGCCGCCGGCACCAACCCGATTCACGTTCTTGGCCGCATGAAACTCGCCAATGGCGGCGAACCGAGCGGCAATTTCATTCTCAACCAGAGCTGGAAATTTGAAGGCAACCAGTTCTTCAACGCCGGCGGCGACAGCATCGAAGTGCTGGCACGCGACGTAACGCTTCCGACTCTGGTTCAGGCTCCTGGCGATAATCCGACCCCGGTCATTCAGACCACCGGCGACGATGTCACCGAAGTCAATGTCGGTTTTGCCGCCTATGACAATAACCCGCACGCCGAATTCACAGACTTCTTCGCGGCCTATCAGACCCTGCAGAATGAAACCAACATTCTCGACAATTCTGAAGCCAACAAGATCTTCAAGCCCGAAGCCAAGATTTCCGGTTCAGCCATTAAAGTTATCAAAGGAGCCGATGATCCGGGCTTCTATGCTGACAACAGCTGGACAAACGGTGCTTCGTTCACGACCACGATCAAAGAATACGGCCCGACTGGCCCGTTCCAGAAGAATCAGCCGTTTGAAAACTGGATCGGCACGCTCAACTACACGGTTATGGGCTCGGTCTACGATGGTATCGGCTCAGATGCGCGCGATATCACCCACCAGTTCTATCACGCCAAAGCCTGCCAGGATCTGGGTATGTCGGTCGCCGACGAAGAGAAGATACTCGTCGACAACAACCTCATCAAGGCTGTCGAACGTATCGACAACGATCCGCCGAGCCTTGAAATCGAACTGGTCTCCCAGGTCGACAACCGCCGCTGGGTATTCAAACTTGACGAGAACATTCATGACTCAGGTCCGGTTCCGAATGATGCAAGCCAGCTTGGCAAGTGCACTCTCTCTGCCAAGTGCTTCAACCTGCAGGGCGGTGCCGAGGTCAGCTCGTTCAATAATGAAGAAATCGAAGGCTGTGCCGGCTACCCGAGCCAGATCGGTCAGAACAGCATTCTGGTAACCGATGTCTTCGCCGATGCGGTGCCGAAGTTCCGCAGAGCCAGCCGCCTGCTGGTTAACGTGCACATCTTCGACAACACCGGGTTCAGATCGCTTTCCGAAGCCACTCTGACCATAAGCGACAAAGATGGCGCCGGTACCCGCAGCCTGATGCCTTCGAACAGCCCGGCTGTGCCTCTGATTCCGTCTCTCAATGTTGCCGGCGTCAAGATCAATGACCTCGAAAACAAACCAAGAGCCAGCTACGCCGTCGACATGCCGATGAAGATCAATGGTGAAAAACAGGTAACCATCGAACTCAAAGCCAAAGATCAGGACAACAACGAAAGATCTCTGGTAATCCCGGTCACTGTCGTGGAAAGCACGTTCGAAACCCGCGTTCTCGAAACCAAGGAGAACAAAAACTGACCACGGATGAACGTGGGAAGAAAAGAAGAAGATGGGCCACGGATGAACACAGATTAACGCGGATGACCTGAAAAGGCCGCATAAAATCTGGTTTATTCAATTGAACAGAGATAAAAACATGCTTAAAAGTAACAGCAGTGCTCGAATCAAGGGCACTGCTGTTTTCTTTTTGCTGCTGCTTCAGCTTGTTGCCGGCAAAGCTTCTGCCTGCGACATGAGCGCTTTCGTTCAGGGCGATTTTGCGGCCAGATGCCAGCTGCTGCTCGATTTATGCGAAAAAACCACTATCGCGCAGCGGGTTTCGCACCCCGACACTCAGAAACACAGTGGGAATCTTAGCCGGGAATGGGTCAGATTTTTTCTTGCCCACGGCAGTGCTGCAACCAGACCGCCAAGCATCGGTTTTATAGCTTCTGCAACCTGGGAAACCGGCGTAAGAAATCTTGGTTTTTCGATTGCCGAACTGACCAGGGGCGAGATTTCGGCCGAAGCTTACGAGATTCTGCGGTTAAAAATTGACCTGATCAAAAACCCGGCCAAAATAGAGGAAACACGGAAGGCATTTTATCAGATCGGGGCCAGTCAGGCCGATCATGCGCATACCAGCAGAGACAAGTCGGTAAAATGGCTTGAACAGAATTTTCTCGGGCCAGTTTCGGCTTTTGCCGAAAAACTGGGCAAAAGCCCACTGCTTCTCAGCCGGCTCGAAAGTTCAGCCGCAACTTTTCTTGAAACTGCAGACAGAATCGACTCAATTAACGGCAGCGACTCTGCCGGGCTGGCGGCCGCCTTTTCAGAAGGATTACAGACTTCAGTCAGCGAAGAACTGAAGTTCTGGCGCCAGCTTTTTTTCTGCGACGAAACGACTGCGGCAACAAATTCGGCCAGCAAAGTGACTCAATAAGCCCTCTCTCGTCACATTCCCGCGTTTATACCCGCAACGTGTAATAGACGTTGCCTAAATACGAATTAGTCCTCTGTCACATTTGATTTAATGGGCGTCAATTTGTGCATCATCCCTGCGCTTGTCCCCGGAGGGGGGAAGCACGGATCTAAGCTGTTTAAGACAAGATTCCCCCTGCACCCTCGGGGTACAGGCGGGAATGACATTTTTCATTGCCGTATCAGCCTTTGAGAGGCCTCAGGTAAAGAGATGCTACTGGCGGTTTTACTGAACCACGTTGTAGTCGCTCTGCTTGGTTTTCTCTGAATCGTCTGCGAACAGAGCTTCGAGAAACTGTTCGGGGTTGAAAGGCATCATGTCGTCCATTTTTTCGCCGACGCCGATGAACTTGACCGGGGCGCTGATCTGCTCTTCAACGGCGAAGAGCACGCCGCCTTTGGCAGTGCCGTCAAGCTTGGTAACAACCAGACCAGTTATGGGCAGAACTTCTTTGAACAACTTGGCCTGTTGAACGGCGTTCTGACCGGTGGTTGCATCGAGCACCAGCAGAATTTCATGCGGGCCGCCATCGCTTTCTTTTTCGGCAATTTTCTGCACCTTTTTCAGTTCGGCCATCAGATTGGCCTTAACGTGCATACGACCGGCAGTGTCGATAATCAGCAGGTTGGCTTCGCGCTTCTTGGCGGCATGAATCGCGTCGAATACCAGGGCGCCCGGGTCGCCGCCCTCGCTGCCTCTGATAACTTCGACGCCGACGCGCTCGCCCCAGATGCAGAGCTGATCGATAGCCGCCGCCCTGACGGTGTCGCCAGCGGCCAGAACGACTTTTTTGCCGTCTTTAACGAAACGACGGGCGAGTTTGGCGATTGTCGTGGTTTTGCCAACGCCGTTCACACCGATGATGAGAAACACGGTCAGGCCGTTCGGGTTGAAAACCGGTTCAGAAGAAAAGCGCGTCAGCATGCCGCGCAGCTGGTCGCGCAGAATTGCGTAGATTTTGTCTGGATCGACGATATCTTCTTCGTCGACCTTTTTGTGCAGATACTGCAGGAGTTCCTGGGTGGTTTTCACGCCCACATCAGCTTCAAAAAGAGCTTCTTCGAGCTCGTCGAGAAGATTGTCGTCAATTTTCGTACTGCCGAGAACGAGTTTTTTGAGCTTACCGACGAAACCGGTTCTCGTCTTGGTCAAACCTCTTGTCAGACGTTGAAACCATGATAATTGAGGTTCTTCTTCTTCGACGACGGTAACAGGTTTCTCAACCGGTTTTTCTACGGGCTTTTCAACAACTGCAACACCGGCATCAGCAACCGCCGCACCAGTTTTTAAAAGCTCTTCAGCGGCTACAGCAGAAGCTTTTTCTATCACCTGACCGGGCTGTATTGTCTGGTCAGGGAGTGCCGCCGGTCTGAGTTCTTCGTCGCTCTCTTCTTCATCTACCGGTCTGGTTTCTTCAAATTCTTCAAATGGCACCAGCCAGGCGAACAGAAGCATGGTAACACCGGCCAGACCGGTAACACCGGCAACAACAGCCTGCGAGGGGCCGGCCTGGTAGTAAATCAGCAAACCTTCGATAAGAAGGCTGAGGCCGATCAGCAGAACGATTACCCGCGATTCATCCCATTGGCGAGTCTGAGTGGCGGGAGCCTTTTCTTCGCTGCCGTTTTTCTGTTCTTCGGTCATTGCAGTTTCTCCTCGGTGGCACCGGCGGCAGCGACCGCGTAATTGCGCTCGCGCATGCCTGCCTTGCTCACGGTAAATTCCTTGATTTTGTCATCATCTTCGAGTCTTATCGAAATCGGGCGTGAAATGCCGGATTTCTGCAGGGTAACGCCATAGATAACGTCTACAGCCTGCATTGTTTCTTTGTTGTGGGTAATGACCAGAAACTGGGTCTTGTCGGCAAAACTGCGCAACATGCGGGTAAAGCGGCGCACGTTGGCCTCGTCGAGGGCGGCTTCGACTTCGTCGAGCAGACAGAATGCCGGCGGCTTTACCTGAAGAATCGAAAACAGCAGTGCCAGCGAGATCAGAGCCTTTTCACCGCCAGAGAACAATTCAAGCGTAGAAAGTTTTTTGCCGGGGAGTCGGCAGACGATGTCGACATCGCTTTCGAGCGGCGTTGCCGGATCAGTAAGTT
>CAZFUG010000023.1:0-10218 GCA_964522035.1 uncultured bacterium | reverse complement strand
ACCCGGAAAGAGGATCTCAAAGATATCGTTAAAGGCGACGCTGATCTGCCCGAAGGTTTCGAGAAATCTTTCGGAAGAGATCTTCTCGATTTCGGCGATAACCTGTTCGAGCGAGTCGGCAGCTTCGGTCATATCGGCGATCTGCGAATTCAAAAAGTCATAGCGCTCTTTCGTCTTTTCGTAATCTTCGATAGCCAGCGGGTTAACCGAACCCAGAACTTCCTGTTCGAATTTGCGCTGGTTGATGCGGCCGGCAAGTTCATCACGGCTCTCATATTTGTTGGCCAGGGTGAGATTCTCAAGGTCGAGATTGAATTCGCCGCTGAGAATGCCTTCTTTGGTGCTGATATGAGTCTTGACCTCGGCCATCTTGATATCGAGCTCAGAAAGCTTTTTACGGGTCGAATCTTCGATGCGCACGCGGCTCTGGTAGGCATGATCGAGCTGGTCAAGCTCTTTAGACATGCGACGGTAATCGGCCTGAATGGTTTCCATTGCTGATTCAAGGGTCTCTTTACGCTTTTCAAGTTCATCGATACCAGCCTGAATTTCGGCAACCTTACCTTCGCCCTCGGTGCTGAGAACCTTCAGGCGATCAACTTCTGCGGTAGCGCGATCTTTGCGTTCGGCGGCGTCGCGGCGGCGGCGGGTCGCCGCATCGATTTCCTTTTTGATCGCTTTTTTGCGTTCGACAATCTGCGCCATTTCGAGTTTGCGTTCGCCATACATCGCAGTAAGACTGTTGAGACGTGTTTGAATTGCTGCCTCACGGCCACCAAGAGCATTAAGTCGCCCGGCGAGCTCTTCGTGCTGTTTTTCGATCGCGGCGAGTTCTTCGCCGGCCTGAACAAGCTCAACTTTCAGAGCTTCGAGGCGCGCAGTCATCTCGGCACGGTCGCGGGAAATATTTGAATATTCCTCGCTGCGGGTCTTCAGTTCCTGGGCGTTCTTTTCACGGCTGCTTTCGAAGAAGCCGAGTGACTGTTCGCGGCGACGAACCGCGTCATCGCGCTCGCGCGTCGAGGTCTGAAGCAACTGCCGCTCTTTGACAAGATTGTTCAGCAGGCTGCGCAGCTTGCTTTCTTTGCTTTCAAAGGCTTTCAGCTTTTCTTCGAGTTCTTCCTGTTCGCGTTTGCGCGAAAGAATACCGCCGGCCTTGCGGGTTTCGCCGCCGCCGGTCATGGCGCCCGACGATCTGACGATTTCGCCGTCAATAGTGACGATGCGGTTAAAATTGCGGTTCTTGCGGGTATATTCGACGGCGTTGTCGAGGGTGTCAAAAATCAGAATGCGGCCGAGCAGGTTGCTCATGACCGTATAGAATTTTGCATCGAACTGAATCAGTTCGAGAGCGACGCCGAGGCAGCCGCGGGCTTCAGCTTTGCCAAGCGCCGGGGGTGCGGTCATGATATCGAGAGGCAGGAAAGTGGCGCGACCTGCCTTGTTCTGCTTCAACGAGTCGATTGCCGCTTTGGCTGTTTCTGAATCCTGGGTGATGATATCCTGAATACTGCCGCCGAGAGCCGTTTCGATGGCAACTTCATAGCCGGCCGGCACCTTGATCAGTTCACCGACGATACCGTGAATACCGGGCAGGCGGCCGGTTTCCTTGAGAGCAAGAGCCGCCTGAACGCCGCGGAAAATGCCGCTTTCGCTGCTGTGACGAAGTTCTTCGAGCAAGTTGCTGCGGGCGCGAAACATTTTGACCTGGTCAGAAACGCCGGTAAGCTCTTCTTCGGTCTTTTTGTAATCTTTTTCGATTTTGCTGAGGCGCGCCATTTCTTCTGAGAGCAGAGTGCGGTTCTTTTCGATTTCTGCCCGCATCGTGGCGATTTCAGCGGCAATACGATTATTCTCATTGGTCAGCTTGTCAACGTGGGTCTGGGCCGAGGCAACATCGCCTTCGCCTTTTTCGAGCTGGCGTTCGAGAATCTGAATCTGCTGGTTGATTGTGGTAATGCGGTTGCGGCGTTCAGCCAGCTTGACCGCGACGTTGTAGGCCGAATCCTTGTCATGGGCCTGTTCTTTGAGGTGCTTGTCAAGTTCGCTGCGCACCTTTTCGATATTGCCATCGATATCTGCCATAACGGCCGACAGTTCGATTTCACGGGCCTCTTCTTCTTTGAGACGGTTTTCGGCGTCAGTGATTTCCTGGCCACCGTCGAGCAGAAGGCTTTCGATGCCGTCGATTTCTTCAAGAATGGCCTGGCTGCGGGCCTGCTGACTCTTGATATCTTCGCGCAGGGCTGCCATCTGGCGGCGGCGGTCATCGATCTGAACGACGACGCCTTTTACTTCATCCTGGCGGGTCTGCAGCACGCTTTCGAATTCGGCGAAGCGGACGCGGGCGTCGGCCTTTCTGGCGTCGACTTCGGCGAGAAACTTTTCGATTTCTTCAATTTTGGCGAGCAGCCCGAGGCGCATCGAGTTGATATTCTCGAATTCGCCGTTCAGCTGGTTGAGATCATAAAGAATCAGGTCGATTTCCAGCTGACGGATCTCGGCCGCGAGAGCCTGAAATTTGCGGGTTTTTTCGGCCTGTTCGGCAAGGGGGCCGAGCTGGCCTTCAATTTCGGAAGTGATGTCTCTGAGGCGGGTAATATTGGTGCGGGTATGGCCAAGTTTGGTCAGGGTATTCTGTTTGCGGTGTTTGAACTTGGTGATACCGGCGGCTTCTTCAATCAGGGCGCGGCGCGACTGAGTGCGCTGAAAAATGATGTCATCGATGTCGCCCTGGCCGATTACCGAATAGCCGTCTTTGCCGATACCTGTGTCCATCAGCATTTCTTTGATGCTCGACATCAGAGTGCGGGTGTTGTTGACAAAATAGTTGCTCTCACCGGAGCGGAACAGCTGCCGGCCAATACTGACTTCTGAATAGTCCATCGGCATGGCGCGGTCTTCGTTGTCGAGAATGAGCTTGACCTGGGCGAAAGCAGAGGCTTTGAACTCAGAAGAACCTGCGAAGATGACTTCCGACATTTTGGTGCCGCGCAGAGCTTTGGCACTCTGTTCGCCGAGAACCCAGCGGATCGCGTCGCACACGTTGCTTTTTCCCGAGCCATTGGGGCCGATAATTGCAGTGATACCGGGAGTGAAATCAAACACCGTCTTGCGGCCAAAAGACTTGAAGCCCATCAGCTCAAGTGACTTAAGATACATTGAAGTTTGCCTGACCTTATTAAATGTATTTCTGGTTGAATAAATCAAACTTATATATGCCACAATTTGCTGCAAAATAACAGCTTTCTGGTGCATTTTTTAGAGTCAGTATTCGCTTGTTGTTGCCGGTGTGTATCTGTGGTAGTCTGAAAACCCGGGCAGAACGTCTGGGTATTTTTTACAAAACTGCCGATAGAATCAGCGAAGCATATTTTACGAAGGAACTGCAAATGGAAAACCACGAAAACGAAGAAAACAACAACGAAAACAATCAGCAGCCACCGCAGGACCCGTCTGGAGAAATCAAGCAGAAGCTGCTGTTTTTCGTAGTAGCGATCATTCTTCTGGTCGGCATAAAATTCGGAATGGGTCTGTAAGCGGCCAGAACTGGTTTCACTGACCGTTAAAATCCGCAGAAGCAAAGAAGCTGTCGGCACGCCCGGCAGCTTTTGCGTATTCGGATGATATGCAATCCTGCGTCTGCCATCAACTCGTGGCGTCAACTTCTATTGTGGAAACTGGTACCGGCATGTGATAGACTGCAGAAAAAGCCGATGAACCTCAGGAGGTTGCCATGCCGGTAGTTGGCACATCAATGCCCAGAAAAGACGCTCTCGACAAGCTCAGAGGCGTCGCAAAATATATCGATGACTACAGCTTTTCAGACATTCTGCATGTCGTTACCGTCAGATCACAGCACGCTTACGGGCGTCTGATCAAGATCGACAAGTCGACCGCCGAAAAAATGCCGGGGGTTGTCGGCGCGATAACCGCTGACCAGGTTCCTGGTAAAAACGCTGTGCCGCTGGTTTTTGACGACGAGCCGTTTCTGGCCGAAGGCTATGTAAGATTTCACGGCGAACCGGTCGCTCTCGTGGTTGCCGAAACGCTCGAACAGGCACAGGAAGCCGCCGGCCATGTCAGAGTCGAAATCGAGCCGCTCAAGCCGGTTCTCGGCATCAGAGAAGCGATTGCGCCGGATGCTCCGCGCATTTACAAAGACGATAACATTTTCAGCCGCTACAACGTCTGCAAGGGCAACGCTGAAGAGGCCATGAAAAAGGCCGTTCACATATTCGAACAGGAATACGAAACCCCGTATCAGGAACACGCCTATCTTGAAACGAACGGCGTCATCGCTGTTCCGGGCCTTGAAGACTCGATGACCGTTTATGGCAGCATGCAGTGCCCGTTCTACGTGCATGACGCAGTGGCAGCAGCTGCCGGCATTGACCGCAACAAGGCCAGAGTCGTGCAGACCACTACCGGTGGCGGCTTTGGCGGCAAGGAAGATTTTCCGTCAGTGGTGGCCGGGCAGGCAACCATTGTTGCCAAGCTTTTCAACCGGCCTGCAAAGCTCATCTATAAGCGCGAAGAAGATATCATCGCCAGCTCTAAACGTCACCCTGGCCTGATCAAAATGAAAGTCGGCACAGACGAGCGCGGCAAAATCGTCGCGGCCCTCATCGACTACTATGTCGATGGTGGCGCCTACTCGACGCTGACCCCGATCGTTCTCTGGCGTGGCACCGTGCATGCCCTCGGGCCTTACGAATGCGAAAACATTCATGTGAGGTCTTACGGCGTGGCGACCATCAAGGGTCCGTGCGGTGCTTACCGCGGCTTCGGCTCGCCACAGGTTATTTTTGCCGGCGAATCGATGATTGACGAAATCGCGGTCGCTCTCAAGGTAGACCCTCTCGAAATCAGGCGCCTTAACGGTTACAAACTGGGCTCAAAAACTGCTACAGGTCAGGTTCTCGACCAGTCATGCGGCCTGATGGAAACCATCGACAAGGCTCGCGAACGCTCACAGTGGGCGGCAAAATGGCAGGCCCCGGCTGACCGCAAGGGTAATGTGAGAAGAGGCGTCGGCATTTCTTCGGTTTATTACGGCGTCGGGCTCGGCGCTGGCGGCAAGCATCTCGACCGTGTCGGCACCAGCATGACGATCATGAAAGACGGCTCGGTTCACTGTGCCATCGGTAACGTCGAAATGGGCCAGGGTGCCAGAACCGTACTGGCACAGATCGCCGCTGACGCTCTCGGTGCCCCATTCGACCTCGTCAATGTCGTCGAAACCGACACCAACATGGTACCTGATTCAGGCCCGACCGTTGCCAGCCGTACAACCTTCATGTCCGGAAATTCTCTGATGCTGGCAGCCGCCGAGTTGAGGCCCCGCCTGTTGCAGGTGGCCGCCGACATGCTCGGCGCCGCATCTACTGCTGAGGTTGAGCTGATCGACGGGCAGGCATTTCTTATAAAAGACCCTAAAGGCAAGCGGATCGGCTTCAAGGAACTGGCTGCCAAGCTTTACGCTTACCGGTTGATGCCAAGCGCTTTCGGCTGGTTCATAGCCCCTGATTCCTCTTATGACAAAGAAACCGGCCAGGGCAATGCCTATTTCGTTTACAGTTACTGCACGAATATCGCCGAGGTCGAAGTCGACATGGAAACCGGCGAATTCAAGGTAATACGCATAACTTCGGCCCATGACATGGGCAAAGCCATCAACCCGCAGCAGGTCGAAGGGCAGATCGAAGGCGGCACACTGCAGGGGCTCGGCTACGCAACCATGGAAGAAATCCGCCATGATGCCAACGGCCGCATGCTCAACAACGCCTTTGCGACATACATTCTGCCGACCACCGAAGATACGCCCGAAATCGATCCGATCATCGTCGAGCACCCCTATGACCGCGGCCCTTATGGCGCTAAAGGTTTCGGTGAAGTGCCGCTGATGGGTGTGGCGCCGGCCATTTCGAATGCGATTTACAATGCCACCGGCGTCAGAATCCGCCGGCTGCCGATCAAGCCCGAAAAAATACTCGGTCTCGAAGACTGAACTGAAACGATTCAAGCATGTCAGAAGTAAATATTGCAGCTTCAGTACAGCAGACACGGGCTCCGATTGAATGGAACCGGATCGCGGCGCTGGTCGCCACCGTCGCGGTTCTGTTCTTCTTTACCCGCTCTGCGCCTTTCCCGGCACAGACATTCTGGGATCTGACACTGGCGCGCGACTTTGACCTGTCGCTCGGATGGGTTTTCTTTCCCGAGTCTATCGCGCTGACAATCGCCGATTCAAGCGCCTCACTGCTCGGGCTGAAAGCGATCTTTCACATCGCTTACTTTCTGCTGTGCTGCATACTCTGCACCGGGGTTTTCAAGAGTCGCGAAATACTGCCGGGCATAATTTTTCTGGCGGTATTCGCCCTGTCGATGCAGGCGTTTTTAAGCCTACGCATGCTTCTAACCCTGATTTTTGTAGCCGGAACAATCACGATTCTCGACAACAACCGGCTGAAAAATCATTTTGGCCTGGTGCTGATTCCGATCACGGCGGCCGCAAGCGGGCTTGGCCTCAACAGCTGGCTGCTGGTGGCTCTGGTTGCCTGCCATGCTTTTTATAACGATCATTACAGCCCGACTCTTGCGCTCTGCGCGCTGATCGGGCTGCTGTTTTTCCCTGAAGGGGCGGCGAGCTCGGTTGATACAAGCTCAGTTTTATCATGGAATTTCATGCCCGAAAACGACATGCAGATAATGTATCTGCTGGCCGGCATCTTTCTGCTGATCACTCTCTCGATGCTGGGGCGTCTGGCGCACGAAGACATGCCCAATCTGTTCTTCTACGCCATCACCGGTTTCATGGCCCTGATAAACCCGGCGGCACTGCCGGTTTTTGTGCTGATGGGGCTGACTATTCTGCTAAAATGTTTTTCAGAAATCGAGCCGCTGCCGCTCAATTACCATCTGGTCGGCATTATCTTTCTGACGGCCATCGTGCATCTGTTTCTGTTCGTAAACCCGTTCGGTTTCAAGCTCAATCCGACAGTGCGCGGGCAGCTCGGCAAGAATCTTTCGCCTCTGCTTGAAGGCTATGTCGAGGAACAGATCATTATGAACCACGAAATCGGCGAACTGGCCTGGAAAGGCCTTGTATCAGTAAATCAGGATGACCTCAGACGCATCGCGCTGATAAAAGAATGGAAACTGCGCCGCAACGGCAGCGGGGAATTCGACCTGCGCCCGCAACAACAGGCGGCTGATATTAAGCCAGAGGCAACCGAAGCCCCCCCGGTGGACTGAGGCTTTATCCTATAGCCAGAGCCTGCCTAGGCTGCTGAAAGCACTCCGATCACCCAGTGGCCGCCCCCCTCAAGAATTGCGCATTTCTTCGTCCATTCCTGCTTTCATGCCCGAACGGATACAAACGGGAACCTTACGCCATAACGGCTTGCCGGTTTTTAGCCATCGACGTTCATCTGTGTTTATCCGTGGCTCTTAAAAATATAAAACCGGCCCGTATCCTGGTGGATACGGGCCGGTTTTTGTAATCGATTTAAACGATCAGATCAGGGGGCGCAGCCACTGCAGCTTGCGCAGGCGGTTCATCTTTTTAACGGTTTCGCTCTTTACGTGATCTTCGGGGCCGACCTTTTTAACGACGCGGCCTTCGCTGTCGCGTTCGAGGCGGTATTCGATGATATTCTTCTTCATCAGGTTGAAGATGCGGTTGCGGGTCATCTGAGCGAAAGGTTTGTCGTGAATTGCGGCGACGACTTCTGAGTTAACCTGTTCGCTGAGGGGATCCATGTTATAGGAGCCAACGATGGTTACCAGACCGTCGAAAACGAAGATCTTGGCATGCAGGCGCTCATTCTGACTCGGGGCCACAAACAGGCGCGCGGTCGGCATGTCGGTCAGCATTCTTTCCCAGTCGTTCATCAAAAAGGCCTGTGGGAACAGAGAGTCGGTAGATTCGGCGCTGTTGGTATGGAAAATGATCTTTACGCCACGGGCAGCAGCACGTTTGAGAGCAGCTTCGACATCTGGTGTAATGACCAGGTAGGGGTTCTGCATGATTACTTCGCTGCGGCAGGCTTCGATCATCTTGAGGATCGATGGGGTAATGCCGTTGAGCGGGCCGCAATAAGAATGTTTGTCGAGAATCTTAACCGGTTTCTGGCGCTCGCCTCTGAACAGATCGAAAGAAGCAAACGAGGTGATACCCTTGAACAGAGCAATCTCTTTATTCATTTCAACGAGAGCTTCTGCGAGGTCTTTCGAAAGATTCAGTTTTGCGGGGTCAAACAGACCACGGCCCTGCATGTAGCGGCTCATGACGCGATAAGCGAGATCGACTTTTGCCAGCTGATCTTTGAAATTTATGGCGTCGGCTTTGACAACAGAATTTTTCAGGTAGTTCCATTCATCTTCGAAAGCGGCTTTGAGCTGTTTAGCAACATGTTCGCCCTGCATGAGAACGTCGGCGTCGTTGTAAACGATATCATTTTCGCCGTTCTGGGCGAAGTAGTCGGCCCCGATGTTGCGGCCACCGACGATGGTGGTCATGACGTCGCAGATGATGATTTTATCATGGTTTGAAGCCACGACTTTTTTGAAATCTGTGAAAGCTGAGAGAAGAGATTTGCTGACCGAATTGTAAAGCTTGATCTGAACATTCGGGAAAGCAGCCAGCTCTTCGATTTTGTCAGGCATTTTGCTCAGGTAAGGCATGCGATAGACGCGACCGTCGATCATCAGGCGAATTTTCACGCCGAGACGGGCTTTTTTAAGCAGCAGGCCAATGAATGCCTGGCCGAAAATATCTTTATCAACAATGTAATATGTGCAGTCGATGGTATCGCGCGCATCTTCGATCATTTTCCAGCGTGTGTACCAGGCTTCGTCGTTGGCGGTTATCAGGCGCACCCGGGTCGATTCATAGCGCCCCTCGACCTTGATGGCAGTGAAAACATCTGACAGACTGCTGTTATCAGGAACCGGCCGATAAGGTTCGGCAGCGTAAACAGCAGAACAAAGCAGACAAAGCATCAGACCAACAAATAAAACTGACCTGAAAATATTTTTCATATGGTTCTCCGCGTCGAGATTCTTCTAATTTTAATTTTTTTCCCCCCATGTAGCAAGTAGCTGTACAACCTTTTTGCTGTTAAAATTGAAATCAGCCTGAGAAATCCTGATATGTCAAATAAATCGCTGCTTACCACAGGGCAGGCAAAGTGAAGGTAAAATTTTCGACATTGAAAGGATTGCCATGAACAACGATCTGCAGACCACAGAAAACACTCAGGAAGAGGCAACTGAAGCTCTCGAAATCGACCCGTTAAAAATGCAGGCCTTCAAAAATGAACTTGAAGGGCAGCAGAATCTGCCAATGGCTCTTATTGCAGGTCTGGCCTCGTCTGTTGTCGGCGCAGCCATCTGGGCCGGGGTGACAGTTCTTACCAAATATCAGATCGGCTGGATGGCAATCGCGGTTGGCGTTCTGGTCGGCCTTGCAGTCGGTAAAGCCGGCAAAGGCATATCTCCGGTCTTCGGGTGGCTTGGCGGTTTTTTCGCATTCCTTGGCTGTGCCATCGGCAACCTTCTCTCGGTTTGTGGCTTCATCGCCATCCAGGAATCTCTGCCATTCTTCGAAATGGCCAAAAATCTGCTTTCTCAGCCATCGATTGCTTTCGAAGTCATGAAAGCGACCTTCAACCCAATGGATGTTCTTTTCTATGCGCTGGCAATCTATGAAGGTTACAATTTTTCCTTCAGACAGATCACGGAGCAGGAACTGGCAAGCCTGGTCGTCGATCGCCCCTGACAATCAGTAACAATCTAGCTTCACTCAGCCAGTTTGATACCGTGAGCGGCCAGCTCAGAGGTGAAAGTCTGCCCTGAAACCGGCAGCGTTCTTATGCGCAGCGTAAGAATGCGCATTTGTTCTGCGATTTCTGGTGGAATCTTGCAAAAATCCTTTTCGGTGCAGACCAGGCGTAGATTACCCTGCGCAGCTTTTGCGGCAAGAGCCTGCAGCTCTGCGGCAGTAAAACGATGATGGTCTCTGAATTCAGCCGTTTCAGAAAGGCTCAGGCCAAGACTGCGAAGCTGGCTGTAGAAACCGGCCGGGCGGCCGATCGCCGAAAAGGCGAAAAACTTGTCTTCTTTTTTGGCGTCTATTCTGTTGCCACGCCAGTCATACAGACCGTCACACATGGTCTGCACCCTGATTACCGGAACTTTCGGAGCCTGCTGCAT
>CAZFUG010000022.1:0-30784 GCA_964522035.1 uncultured bacterium | reverse complement strand
TTCGTCGAGCAGACCGAGCAGCTCGGAACCGGCCACGCGGTTCAGTGCTATGCCAAAGCCTGCAGCGACCGCCCCGACAATCTGCTGGTCGTGTGCGGCGACACCCCCCTGATTTCGGTCGAAACACTGCAGAAAATGGTCGAAATTCACCGGCAGCAGAAACCTGCGATAACGATGATGACTCTGATGATGCACGAACCCGGAAACTATGGCCGGGTACTGCGACAAAACAATATGGTCAAGGCCATTCGTGAAGCCAAAGACTGTTCCCCCGAAGAACTGGCCGTCAAAGAAGTGAACCTCGCCGTTTACCTTTTCGATTCCGCTTTCCTTTTCGATAACATCTTCTCGCTGACCCCAAATAATCGTCAGAAAGAATACTACCTGACCGATCTCGTCGAAATGGCCGTAAAAAAGGGTTTGCCGGTCGTGGCCTGCATCGAAAAAGACGAATCTTCAACCCTCGGCATCAACAGCCGCCAGCACCTCGCCGAAGTCAGTGCCATTCTGCAGAAGCAGATTCTGACCCGTCTCATGGAAAGCGGCGTAACCATAACCAGCCCCGAAAACACCTTTATCGGCCCCGAAGTTGAAATCGAACCTGACACCACGATTCACCCGGGCTGCATGCTTTCCGGAAAATGCCGGATCGGCCGAGACAGCATCATCGGGCCTGCCTGCCACATCACTGACGCGGTAATCGGCAGAAACAACAGAATTGAACACTGCGTCATCAGCAACACCACTGTTGCTGACAATACGAAAATCACCCCGTTCTCGGTACTCGAGGGCGATAGCTGAATACCGGACCGACACCCATCAGGAGGGTAAAATGCACAATTCAAGAGTCAAGGTTTTTTCGGGCGAAGGCAACCCTGCCCTGTTTTCTGAAGTCTGCCGTTATCTGAATATCCCCGAAGGCAAGATCATGCATACCTCTTTTGCCGATGGCGAGCTTTATTGCCGCATCGAAGAGTCGGTGCGCGGCTGCGACACCTTCATCATTCAGCCAACCTGCCCGCCGGTAAATGAAAACCTGATGAAACTCCTGATCACCATGGACGCACTGCGGCGCGCCTCGGCAGCAAGTGTGACTGCGGTAGTGCCCTATTTCGGTTACTCCCGCCAGGAAAAGAAAACCACCGGTCGTGAACCGGTTACCGCAAAACTCGTGTCCAACATCATCACCATTTCCGGTGCCAACCGCATGATGACCATAGACATGCACGATCCGGCACTGCAGGGGTTCTTCGATATTCCGGTCGATCACCTCTCAGCAAGCCGCCTGCTGGCTGAACACTTTCTCAAACGCGATCTGACCGACCATGTGGTCGTATCACCCGATACCGGCGGCGTGTTGCGCGCCCGCCAGTTTGGTAAAAAGCTCAATCTGCCGATGGCGATCATCGACAAACGCCGCCCGGAAAGCAACAAGGCCGTAGTCATGAACGTAATCGGCGATGTGGCCGGAAAGCACGCAATCGTGATCGATGACATCATCGACACCGCCGGCACCCTGGTTAATGTTGCCGAAAGCCTCATGGAAAAAGGTGCAAAATCGGTTGTTGCCTGCTGCACGCATGCTCTATTATCGAGCCCGGCCTCTGATCGGCTGCCAAACTCGCCGGTCAGAGAAATTGTCTGCACTAACTCAGTGCCGATCAGCCGCGAAAAGATTGAAAAATGTAATATCAATGTGCTTTCGCTTGCCCCTCTGGTTGGCGAAGCCATCAGAAGAGTCTTTGAGAAACGTTCGGTCAGCGAACTGTTCCTTTAATTGAGGAGTATTAGATGCGATACTATCAAAAAGCTTTGACGCTGGCGGTTGCCGGCGCACTTGTCGCCACCGGCATGAGTGGCTGTGGCGGCAAAAAGAAAAACCCGGTTGCCAGCAAAACTGAAACTGTCATCGAATCCGAGAAAGAAACCCAGTATTCCAACTGGAAAGAAAATACCAAAGTCAGAGCCGCAATCGACAGCAAGGATTTCGCAACGGCGATTTCGCTCGCTTCATCCAGAATAGACGATAATCCTGGCGATGCCAGAGCCCATTTTCTTCTTGGTCGCGCTCTTCTCGAAAAGGGCGACCTGATCAAGGCCAGAAAAAGCCTTGAAGCAGCTGTAAAACTCGACCCTGACAACCGTGATTTTTCTGATGAACTGCACCGCTGCATGATGGCCATGGCTGATTCGGCCATTGAACTCGATATTCCCAGTGAAGCTGTAGAACTGCTGAAAAAGCTGCTGGAAAAAAATTACCAGCCAGCAGCAGTCGAACAGAAGCTGGCAGATGTTTACGATAAAACCAGCCAGAAACTCATCGAAAGCAGCAATCTCACTGAGGCTGAAAACATTCTCAGAGAAGCCATGAATCTGCTTCCTGACAAACCGCAGATCAAAACCAGGCTTGCCGAAATTCTCATAAACTCAGACAGACTGATGGAAGCGGAACGTCTGGTTAAATCGCTTCAGGAAACCAGCCCGGACTTTGTTCCCGGCATGATTGCGCAGGCAAAACTGCTGCATCGGATGGGTGAGCCCGACAAGGCCGGCCTGATTCTCGATCAGATTCTCAGCGACGATCCAGGTAATTCTGAAGTAACTGCTCTTAAGGCTTCTCTCAACCAGGATGTTCCGGCAGTTACCGTGGCGAAAATGCCGGAGACCGATCTCAATCTTGAAACCTGGCTGGAAAAGCTAAAACTGCATGAAAAAACCGGCAGCCTGGCCGAGCAGAAGACGGTTTTAACTTCGATTTCGCAGAATTTTCCGGGCGAAACCTGGGCTTTATATAAACTCAGCGTCGTCAGCGAGAAGCTTGGGCAAATCGATGAAGCACTGGCAACCATCGAAAACTTTTTGAAAGCTGAACCAGAATCAGCGAAAGGGCAACTGCATCACGCCCGTTGTCTTTATCAGAAGGGCAGCCATACTGAAGCCCTTGCAATACTTGACCGGCTTGAAGCAACTTATCCCGACAAACTGGAACTGCTGAGTGAACGCGGTCAGGTCATGGCACGCATGGGTAATTTTGCTCAGGCAAGAGTGTTCTGGAACCAGATCCTGGCCAAAACCCCGGATCACGCCAGCACTCTATTCAACTTCGGGCAGCTTGAAATGGAATCAGGCAACCATGAGGAAGCCGCGGCTTTTTTTGAAAAGGCAATTCGAAAAGAACCGTTCAACAACAAATTCCGCTATTTTGCCGGCCTGAATCTTATCCAGGGTGGTTCCCGTGACAAGGCCAGCGCCCTGTGGGAAGCCTCAAAAGCTTCTCTCAACCCACAAGATCCATACGCAGCCAGAATTCTCAAAGCTCTGGGAGAAGAATCAACCGCAGCTCCGGCAACTGTATCTCTTGCCGCACCGCCACCAACGCTCGGCACCCAGACTGAACCGGCAGCAACCGGTCAGGCAGAAACCATTATCGTTCCAACCGGCGTAATCACAGAAAGCCCTGCTGACCCTGATTATGAAAAGGCCCTTGAATACGCCAGAGGCGGTTTCTACAACGAAGCGATACAATCATTCAAGGCGGTTCTGGCCAGTAATCCGGCCAATTTCAATGCCCTGATGAATCTCGGCAAGGTTTACACTGCCACCGGCAAGCACCAGTCAGCCGCAGTATGGTATCTCAAAGCTCTAAAACTCGACCCACGCAATCTGCATGCTCTCAAAGCTCTTGCCAACAGTTATTCTGACGTAGGCATGCATAATCTGGCTGCGCAGATAACAGAACAGGTCAGTGCCAGCAACCCCGACCAGCTCGAAGGATTTCCGCGTTACAGCCAGAAGACCCTGAGAAATGATCCGCGCGGCATCGAACCTCTTGCAACTGCTCTGCTCGAAGAAGGCCTTACCTCTGAAGCACTGGCCGTGGTACAGAACGCGCTGGCCCAGCAATCCGACATGCCGGTTCTGCATCTGCTGCAGGGCGACGTGCTCAAGAAAATGGGGCAGCATCAGCAGGCTCTCGAATCCTATAAAACCGCTTTGAATAATGACGCCCAGAGCCCGGCGCCATTTATCAGAATCGGCGACCTGTTTCTGGCCTCAGGGCAGGGATCTGCCGCCGCTGAAGAATATCAGAAAGCTCTAAAAACCAGCTTTATTGATCCTGACAGCATGTTTCTGATCTCTGACCGCTATCGTCAGATGGGTCGTGAAGCTGAGGCTAAAACGGTTTTAAGCCGAATTAAAGGCATGAATCTCAACAATGAACAGCTGAAAAAGCTCGACGAAAGACTGGGCACCAGTCTGGCCGCACCCCAGAAGGAGGAAAATCAATGACCAGGGAAACTTCACTCGCCAGCCTTGACGAAGCAATCACCGAATTGCGCACCTCGATCAAAAACGTTACTGACGCCGAAGTCCGCAAGGAACTCGAAAAAACCCTGAAAAACCTGATGAAAGCCCGCGAAAAAATGAATCCTTCCCGGCCTTTTTCATCGCTTTATGTCGTCATCATTCCGTTTGTGGCAATCTTCGCCATGGTCGGCGTCTATTATTTTCTGCACACCGGAAAATGCCCTGACAGAAAATGAGAACCTACATCTTCGGGCCGGTGCCTTCGCGCCGGCTTGGTATTTCTCTCGGGGTCGATCTGACACCGACAAAAACCTGTTCTTTCGACTGTCTCTACTGTCAGCTTTCGAAAACCACTTTTCATACCTCTGAGCGACGCGAATTCTGCAACCCTGATGAGGTTCTCGCGGAGCTGCGCGAAACGCTCAGAGAAATCGCCAGACCGGACTGGATAACCATCTCAGGTACCGGCGAACCGACTCTGCATTCCGGGCTTGGCTATATTCTCGCCGAAATAAAAAAACTGGGAAATGCGCCGACCTGCGTTATCACCAACTCATCGCTTATGCATCTGCCCGAAGTCCGCAACGAACTGCTGCTGGCCGATCGGCTGCTGCCAACTCTGACTTCTGTCAACCCGGAAACTTTCAACAAAATTCACCGGCCAACCAGTGATCTGCTGCTGCCAGCTATTCTCGATGGCCTGCGCCTTTTTACCTCGGCTTTTTCAGGCAAAGTTGAGATAGAAGTTTTTGTCTGCCCGGGAATCAATGATTCTGACGCAGAAATCAGAGCGCTGAGCGGATATCTCAACAGTCTTGAAAAGCTTGAATCTGTCTATCTCAACACTGCAGTTCGGGTGCCGCTCGCCAGCGAAATCAAAACCGCCGATCAGAGTCGTCTCAACCGGTTCAGAGATCTATTGCAGCTTAAAGTGCCAGTGTCGACTGCTTTCGAACACAGTCTGATACCACCCAAAGTAAGCAGCTGGAGCAGGCCGGCCGTATCATCAGACGTGCTCAAACTTCTGCTGCGACACCCCTGCAGCAAAGACCAGCTTGAAAAAGTTCTCGGGTCACCGCCGGAAAAAATCATGGCACTGCTTTCAGAACTTGAGAAACAGGGTCTGATAAGCAAAGAGCCCAATGACTGCTGGGCTTTGACCGACTACAGCCAGAACCGCTGAAAATCTTTCAGAACGCGGCCCGTGGTTTCTCCGGCTTCAGGCGAAACACGACATTCGGGCTCAATCTAAGATCCTTTTTCATTTCGCATGGCCTGAAACCTTCTGCTGCAGCAAAAAGCGTAACATCAGAACGACTGATTTCGCCAAGATCGATCGAGAAGTGTCCGGTCTTGTCAGCAACTACAGCCTTGTTGTCAGCTGCAATGCAGGCCCCTGCAACCGGATGCCCGGTAACCGCATGGATAACTTTTCCTGAAAGCTGAAAATTCAACCTGCCATTTTCATTCAGCAGTGCTGCCATAAGGTCCTGAAAAACCTTTTGCGAAACAAATCCGTCTGGTTCACCAAGTTCCGATGGGAAAGTACCGGCCGGCAGATTGTCTGAAAGAATAACCTCGGGCTGGCTCTGATAGGCAAACAAGCGCATCAACTGTCTGGTTTCATATGCTTCGGGCTGATTTTTTCGCAGGCATCTGGCCAGCTTCTGCAGGTAACAGATGGTTTCGAGGTTTCTTAATCTTTCTTCGGGTCTGAAGCTCCCGTCAGGATAACCTTCGATAAGCTTCAAAGAAAGGGTGCGAAAGACTGCCAGCAGGCGGTCTTCCCTGAGATCGAAAAAAGACGGAACCGACTGGCCTTGAGCGGTTATTTCACGCTTCTCAAGAATTCTTTCAAAAATCAGGGCCAGATCAAGGCGGGTAAGCATTTCGTCATGTCTCTGAAAGCCGAAGGCCGAAAAAATCACCAGGCAGCTTAACAAACAGACCAGCGCAAGAAATGCTTTAAGGGTTTTGATCATAATTCAGACTCCGGCCATAAACCAGATTTTACCTTCACGGTAGAACCTGAGGTTGCAGACATCTGCAATTGCCTGCAAAGCTTCGACCGGGCTCGAAGCTTCAAGTTCGAGACTGAATGATTCCGGCAGCGTTCCTGAAAGCTTGAGTTCGATGCCGGCCTGTGCGGCAAGTTCTTCGACTGCCGGCCGGAATGGCGCTTCCTGCAGACTTATTACTGCCGGAGAATTTTTGTCTTCGTGAGGATTCAGAAGATTACGACTTTCGCCGTTTTGAGCCGGCTTTGCCTGAGTTTTTTCTGTCAGTCTGACAATGACGTCCTGACCAGAATAGCGAACTGCGGCGAGGCAATGCGGTTGAATATACAGTCTGGCTCTGACGAGGTTTTCTTTCAGAGGCGAATCAGCCAGCCAGCCCAGTTTCAGATCTCTGCCGGCAAAAGCCTTTTCGGGTAACTTCTCAGATATCGAAGTTTCGGCGAAATCAAGAGTCAGACAGTTTGCCTGACCTGAAAACTTTGTTGTCGGTTTGACCATGCGGTTAAATGTAAAAATCAGATCGGTTCCACTCTTATTTTCGTGGAGTCTGACAGACAACAACTCTGGCAGTTCAGAACTGGCACTGGCAAGACGCCATGAAATTGCCGTCAGCAGGACGCAGAAATAGAAAAGATAAATTAATCGCTTCATTTTCTGCCTTTCGCACCAAAAAATATCTGTTCAAGACAAAAGTATGCCTTGATCCGCGAAGCATTGTTCACCCAGTCCGGGTCACCATTGAGCATTTCCACCCGACTGCGCAACAGATCGACCGTAACATCTGAATTTTCGGGCAACATTGCTTCGGCGGGCACAACCGTTTTCATGTGTGCTGCAGCCGAACTCAGAGCATGGTTCCATTCAGCCGGCGAAATTGTTTCATGTGGAGCAAACTCAAGAATCTTTCGATAGCTGACAGCCTGTATTTCGAGCAGATTTCGGCATGTACGGTAAACCGGATGGTCAACCGGCACATCGACAAAAGGCATTGGCGACAACTTGACACCATCGGTTCGGTTGAAAAGCTGGTAACTCATGACCGCTGACGCGGCAACCAGAATTCCGGCCAAGGTAAGAACCGCTCTGAAATACATGCGCCGGCGTGTTTTTTTGCGTCTGCCTGTTATCGCAGGCGACATTTTTGCGCCGCAGCTGCCGCAAAATTTCGCGGCAGAAATGTTAGCCGCGCCACAGGCGCCGCACTGCCTTCTGGCAATTGTTGTCTGCTGATAATCACTCATCGGTGCAGAAATTGTCTCCATATACCAGAAATCGGCATAATGATGCATACAGATAATATTTTTTTTCACCGCTGGTGGCAGCAAAATTCGGTACAAAATAGTCGACAATCTCTCAATACCATGCTAAAATTTTGCCTAAATTAACAGGTTACGGGTCTGGAAGGGGTACAACGATCGGCTATGACTCCAATTAGAAAGCTGATTTTCATTCTTGTAGATACTATCTGCATTTCGTTTTCGCTCATCGCAGCAATCTGGCTTAAGTTCGACAAACTCGAACCACAGCACGTTCAATATCTGCTCTTCATAACGCCGGTGCTTATTCCGGTCGGCCTTGTGTGCTTCTGGTCGATGGGGCTTTATAACCGAACTCTCAGGTTCACCTCACTGCCTGACATGGTCGCGGTTTTTACTGCCATAACCGGCTATTCGATGCTCAAATTCTGTTCGATTTTCTTCATGGAAGCCTTTCCGAGTTTAAGTGCCGTTTTTGTCATCGACTGGATGCTGAGCCTGATTCTGATTGGCTCCTCACGCATCATGCCAAGAGTTCTGCTTAACGTGGTCGAGATGAGCCCCTTCCGCTGCTGGCTTTTCAACCGTTCGAACGACAAAGCCAAACGGGTTCTTATCGTCGGTGCCGGTCAGGGTGGAGAAAGCATACTGCGTGAGATCAAGCGTAACATCAACCTGCCTATCGATGTGGTCGGCCTTGTCGATGACAGCCCCAAAAAGAAAGATCAGATCATCCACGGCGTCAAAGTGCTCGGCACAACCGAAAACCTTGCCGAAATCGCCAGAAAATTTTCTGTCGACGAAATCATCATTGCGATCCCATCAGCATCTGGCGGAGAACTCAGAAGAATTGTCAAGCTCTGCCAGAATACCAACGTAAGATTCAAGACTCTTCCGGGTCTTCAGGATATCATCGGTGGAAAGCTTGTCAGTCTGCAGCTTCGTGATATCGCCATTGAAGACCTGCTGCGCCGTCCGCCTTCCGAAATCAATCTCGCCGAAATCGCCGCCTATGTTACCAGCAAAACTGTTCTGGTAACCGGTGCCGGCGGCAGTATCGGCAGCGAAATCTGCCGACAGATTCTGCCGTTTCAGCCCGAAAAGCTTCTGCTGCTCGGCCATGGTGAAAACAGTATTTTCAAAACCCACCAGGAACTCCTGGGGAGCCCCAAGCTTGGCAACACTGTTCTCATTCCGATCATTACCGACATTCAGGATCGCGAAAAGATTGGGCACCTGTTTCAGGCCCATCAGCCCCAAATCGTTTTTCATGCCGCCGCCCACAAGCATGTTCCCTTAATGGAACTCAACCCGGAAGAAGCGGTTAAGAACAACGTTCTTGGCACCCGCAATCTGGTCGACGCGTCACACAACGCCGGCGTTGAAAGATTTGTGATGATTTCGACCGACAAGGCAGTTAACCCGACCTCGGTCATGGGAGCAAGCAAGCGCGTCGCAGAAATGATTCTAAAATGCTACGCCAGACGCAGCCCGACCAGGTTCGTTGCGGTCAGATTCGGCAATGTTCTTGGCAGCCGCGGCAGCGTAATTCCGATGTTCAAGGAACAGATCGAAAAGGGCGGCCCGATCACCATCACTCACCCGAAGATGATCCGTTATTTCATGACGATCCCAGAAGCCAGTAAACTGGTCATTCAGGCCGGGGCCTATGGCAAAGGCGGCGAAGTCTTCATTCTCGACATGGGCGAACCGGTTCGCATTGTCGACCTGGCTGAAGATCTCATCAGACTTGCCGGCCTGGAGGTCGGGCGCGATATCGAAATCAAGTTCACCGGCATCAGACCGGGTGAAAAACTTTATGAAGAACTGCTCACCGCCTCTGAAGGCATCACTGCCACCCGCAACAGCAAGATATTCATCGCCAGACCTGAAGAGGTCGATGAACAGGCTCTGATGGCCCTGGTAGAAAAGCTTGAAATGGCCGCCAGAGTCGGCAAGCCACGCAACATCATCAGAGGCTTCCAGGAAATAGTGCCTTCGTTCGCACCGAATCGCGACATGATTCACAACGAAAAGCCACGCCACGAAAACCAGAAAAAGGCGGAAGAAAAACCCAAACTGCGGGTAGTTGGCTGACCTCTGCCTTTAACAAAGCTTTATAGAAAAGCAGAAGCCCCCGAAAATTCACTTTTCGGGGGCTTCTTTTTAATCCTGATTATTCGGGCTTATCGTTGCCGGTAATCGGCGGATAAGGCTGCGACGACGGTTGCGCCTTGTCATCGGCCTTAACTTCTGCGTGCGGTGGAATGACCGGTGGGTATGGCTGGCTTTCGAGGGCCGGCTTTTCTGACGGGTGATGATCTGAATTACCGGGCTTCTTTTCTTCTTTCATTTCGTGGGCAGCCATGGGCGGATACGGCTGGCTGTCGAGTTCGCCATGAATGCCTTCGGCCGGGTCGCGATTTTCGCTTTCGTCGTCGATCAGAACCATGTCATCAGAATCTTCGACTTTGGCGAAATACTGGAACAGCTTGCGGTCAAAAGCGCGCATGAATGCTTCAACACAGACCGGATCAAACTGTTTGCCCGAAAATTTCTGCAGTTCGCCAACCGCGGTCTTAACCGTCAGGCCTTTGCGGTAGGGACGATTGGTGGTCATGGCGTCGAAGGCATCGGCAACACAGATGATGCGGCCAGCGAGCGGAATATTTTCGCCGGTGAGATGTTCGGGATAACCGCGACCGTCATAATATTCGTGGTGGTGAAGTACACCGGGGATTTTGTCGGCAAGAAAGTCTACAGGGCGCAGAATTTTGGCGCCAATTGCCGGGTGCTTCTTGATGATAGCGTATTCTTCGTCGGTCAGGCGGCCGGGTTTGCGGATAATGCTGTCTTTGATGCCGATTTTGCCAACATCATGCAGGAGCCCGGCATATCTGATGCTTTCGACTTCTTTCGGTGTCAGGTTGAGCTCTTCGGCAATTGCAACCGAATACTGGGTAACCCGGCGCGAATGACCCTGTGTGTATGGGTCTTTCGCATCGATCGCAGTGGCAAGAACTTCAATGGTAGAAAGATAAACTTTCTGAATATTCTCGTAGAGGCGGGCGTTTTCAATAGCCGAAACCGCCTGATTGGCAACATTTTCAAGGGTTTCGAGATCGTGATCATTGAACGGAATGTCGCCGGTGCGGTTAAGAACCTGCAGAACTCCGACGACTCTGTCTTTTAGCCGCATCGGCACGCAGATCATCGATCTGGTGACAAAACCTGACTTTTTATCGGCACCCTTGAAGAAACGCGGATCTTTTTCGGTATCGGGAACGATAACCGGCTTGTTGTTCTGCGCACACCAGCCGGCCAGGCCGGTACCCAGCGGCAGGCGGATTTCCTGGAGCTTGGCGCCAACATTCGGATCACCCGAAACAATGTGAAAATACAACTCATTGGTCTGCTCATCGACTATATAAACCGTCGAGGTTTCGCAGCGCATAACCTTGGTCGCGGTGCTCATGATCTTGGTCAACAGTTCGCGCAGATCAAGAGTTGAGCTTACGACACGGCCAACTTCGAGCAGAGCGCCCATTTCTTCCATGCGCAGTCTGACCAGTTCTACTTCAAGGAAAGTGCTGATCGATGTGGTTGCCAGTTCGCGGAAGGCTGCCAGTGCGGCTGCTTCGCTCGTCGACATTTCCTGGAGGAGAAGAATTCCAAAGGGGTCGTTATCTGGCCCAACCGGAATAAGAACGTGCGTTTCGCCGCTTTCATCAGCAACCGGACCGGTCTGGAAAGGCCGTCTTTCAAGCTTGCTGCGGGTAAATTCTTCGCAGTGAAAGTTCAGTGACTTTTCGCTGAAGCCATCGTTGAACCTTATTCGCGAAATCTGGGCCGAAGCGTCGTAAAAAAGAACGCCAAACCCCTTTTTGCCAAAGAGATCTACAGAAGTACGGCTGAGAATCTGAAGAATCACATCGGTATTCTTTCCGCTGGAAAGAATCTGCTTCTGGGCTTCATAGAGAAGCTGCTGATGTAAGACCTTTAAACCTTCGGCCACCTTGCTGTGGTCTCCTTAAATTGACGTATAAGACATTCAGTCGAATCGCTGCAGTTACAACATGACGGTTTTCTGCAGATGTTTCTGCGGTTTTCCGTTGCCATCGAGCCAGACCACCGTATAATCACACCGCAGCAACCCCCACTCAGAGGCGGGCGCCACCGGCAGTCGTTCAATCTCTCTCTGCCACCAGCACGCCGGAGTCAGCCCACCGATCGAGCGATCGGTAACTACCGAACCGGTATCCTGCTGCATAAAACAGCCCTCGGACTCTCTGGCAGCAATAACGGTCGGGAAACCGGTACCGCATCCAAAGAAGAGAACATTTCCTTTTCCTGACCCGTATCGCCATGCAAGAGCCTGACGATAATCGAAGTCTTTGCCATTCACATTAATGATTACGGGCAAGTCGTCGGTTTTGTTTCTGAAAAATTTATCAAGAAAAACGTGCGGCGGCTCAACCGGTATTTTTCCGGTACCGTCGACCACACTCAGCATCCAGAATGATTTTTCGGCGCCGCCAAAAAGCAGCGAACCGCGACCAGGGCAGAATTCAGCCAGGTTTGCAGGCCTTATCAGAGGGCGATCTGACTGCATGAGAGCAGAGCGACCGGCGTTTCTGGCAATGGCCTGTTCACCAAGGAAAACCACATCGATTCCACTGTCAAAGAGCACTTCTATCTGCGTTTCAAGCCTTGCGGCCGAAGCAAACAGACCATCGGCATTGCATACAACAATGCAGCCTGTACCTGCCTCCGCCCGTACCGACGCTGTCAATCTGCGAAGCTGAGCCTGCTCGACTTCGTGCTGAATTACTCCGGTAAAGGCAATGGCTAGCATAGGCAATTAATTGTATCACATACCCATGATGTCCACAACAAAAACGCTGAATTTATAAAATACCGCGATTCCCTGTCAGAAATGCGAAATCCAGCTGAGCCCGATCGATTTTTCTTCGAGATTGTTCTGTGTGTGCAGATCGTTTTTTTCGTTGTTTTCCTGATATGCCAGTTCAAGAGAGCCTGAAGAGCTGAATGATTTTTCGACACCCACCCGCCAGCCATTCCGACTGCGAGTTGAATAGAGATAGTTTTCAAATTCAAGATAGTCGCGATCGACAAATTCAGATTTCATACGGAATCTGAGAGTCTCGGTGATCAGATAATCATAGCCAAGAATTGCCCTGAGCTCGTCTTCGTCTGGATATAAAACTCTTTTTTCGTCATAGCGGCGACGCAGAGCGCCAAGCACCAGGCTGGCCCGCGATTTTCCGTAAGTAAAAAAGCCTTCATAGGTCAGGGCATTGATTCTGGAATTTTCACTGCCAGCCTCAACGAACTTGCTGAGCTCGTCACTCAAAGTAATTGTCTGAGCCATATTGGCGCTGTAATAATAGTCGACCGCCAGAGCCAGATAGTTGTTGTGACCGTCATGCTGAAAATACAGAGGCGATTCGCGGTCGAAATCGGTCTTGCGGTAAGTGTCGCGCAGCCGCAGAGTCAGATCGCCCGCCGCGTCGTAAGCGGTCTCAAAGCCGGCCGCCACTTCCCCCATCTTGTTATCGAGCTTTACATACTCACGGTTGATCAGCTCGCCAAACACGCGCAGATATAGTTCGCCACGTCTGCGTTCTCGCATATAGCGGGCCTGCGGGTCGTCATCGCGCGGATTCTTCGCATAGGTGGTGTAATAATCAACCGCATTTTTAGCAGACATCGCACCCGGAAAATTCTCAAAATAGTCTCTTTCACCTCTTGTCGATGCTGCCACCTGTACATAACGGTCATGGCCCGGCAGTCTTGAGGCAATTTCGAAACCGGCGCGGCCTTCTCTGAAGTTGCTGTCGGTGTCGAAATCGTATTCGCGTTCTTCAAAATCGCCATAGAGACTGAAGTCGGTGCGCATATTGAACTCGTGCGTCAACTGAGCCCGGCCACGATGTGATTTGTAATTGAGACTTTCAAGGTCTTTCACTTCAAGAATGTTGTTGTAATAGTCGAACTGGGCGTAGTCATGGTCACCGGCGGCGATGCCCCAGGTCAGATTCAGAAGATGGTCGAGTTCGCGGTATCGGAACGAGGCAACGTCACGACTGAGGGGTTCTGAATCGTTATAATGACGGTAATACAGATTTTCTTTGATATCGAGATAGTGCGTTTCGTTCAGGTCTGACTTGAGCGCCATGTAAAGGTCGCTGTAGCCACCCATGAAACTTTTGTCATACTGGCGTTTTTCGAACGTCGGGGTGGTAGTGGCGGTATTGTAGACGTAAGCGTTCCAGTCGCGGCGCATACTGTCGACAGACGACCGCGAATCATAGTCGAATTCGAACTTTATCGCATCGGCAAACAGGGGAATCACAGCCATCTGCAGCAGAATGGCCGTCACCAGCAGTAATCTTTGCACAGCTTCAGGTCTGATCATTATGTTTTCCGACAGAACTTTTCAGATATGGCAATACGCGTCACTAATCGGCAGATGCCTGAAAATACCTGACGATAATTTTGCAATTTGCCATATCTCTGCAAAATCATGCGTTTTATTACGGTCGCAGATTTTTTCGCTTCGCCGGCAGCGGGTTGAAAAATGCCGGGCAAAATTGTAATATGCTTCAAAACATGATGAACACAGAAAGACACCCACTGCTGCTTCTGCCGCCCAGTCGCAATCTGACCGTAAAAATGGTCGATGGCAGATTTGTCATTCATGAAATTCCTGAATGGCTGGCCGGTTACCTTGGGCACACCTCTGCTGAACTATTGGGCAAGTATGTAGACAAGATTCTTGAACCGGTATTGCCCGGCATAGTTGAATTGATAGAGCGAACCCACGACGCTACAGCCATGAGCGGCTTTCGCGCAGCTCTTAAAGATACCCGGGGTCATACACACCAGTTGCTTCTTGATTCGATAGTAAGACCGGGGCCTGGCAAAGAAGAACTGACAAGCATTCTGCTGCAGGAAGTTTCGGCGACCCCGCCGGCAATGATCGAAGAAGCCAGTTTCTGCGGCCTGATCGGGGCATCAGATGCCATGCAGCAGGTTTTCAACAAGGTGCGAATGTATGCGATGTCTGATGCCGCAGTTCTGGTTACCGGCGAAACCGGTGCCGGCAAAGAAGGTATTGCCGCCGCGGTTCACCAGATGAGCCGACGCGCCCGTGGCCCGTTTGTCACCATGAATTGCTCGGCCATCACCGACACTCTTTTCGAAAGTGAACTGTTCGGGCATGAAAAGGGTTCTTTCACCGGCGCAATCAAGTCGCATCGCGGTCGTTTTGAACGCGCCAATGGCGGCACCCTGTTCCTCGACGAAATTGGCGACCTGCCGCAACTGTCGCAGGCAAAACTGCTGCGCGTTCTTGAAACCTCGCAGATCGAGCGGGTCGGCTCTGAAAACCCGATCAAGGTCGATGTCAGAATCATTGCCGCCACCAACCGCAATCTTGAAAAGGCCAGTCTCGAAAACGTTTTCAGATCAGACCTTTTTTACCGCATCAATGCACTGCAGATACGCATTCCACCGCTCAGACAGAGAAGCGAAGATCTCGAACTGCTGATTCAGCATTTTATCAGGCAGTTCAACCAGAAATACGGCCGCAATGTCGTCTGCCTGACGCGAGAGGCAGTGCAGCTGCTGAAGCAGTATCAGTGGCCTGGCAACGTCAGAGAACTGCGCAACCTTATGGAAAGACTCTTTGCCGAGAACCAGACCGATGTTATCGGGCTTAGGTCTCTAAAGGAATGGTATGAGGAACGCATGAACGCCGCACGCTATGCCGGCAATTCAGGTTATACCGAAGTTGCCATCACTCCCGATCGACAGCCGATTGCCCTCGGCATGCCCGACAATAACGAGATTGCGATCGGAAACGGCGGCAATAGAATCTCTCAACCGGTCAACGGCGAAAGAAAGTTCTCAGCCGAAGAACTTCGCCAGGCTTATCGCCTTGCGGGCGGAAACATCACGAAAGCTTCAGAATTTCTGGGTATTCACAAAGCCACTTTTTATCGGGCTCTCAAGAATCTGAATCTGCAGCGCGAAGACCTCGAAAAAATCTGAATCAGGCCGGGGTCGGCCCGGGAGCCGGAGCAGGTACCGGTGCTGGTTCAGCCGGCGGATTTTCGGCCCGTTCGACCCGGTTGCGGCCATTGCGTTTGCAGACATACAGCGCTTCGTCAGCCATTTTTATCATTTCGGTTGCACTCTCAGGCTGATTGATCGGCATCGAGCAGACTCCGACGCTTATGGTTACCTTCAGATCACCGGTCGGGCCGGCAAAAATTGCCGTTTCTACCCGCTGACGCAATCTTTCGGCAAGCAGCATGGCTCCTTCGGGTTCGGTTTCGGGCAGAATCACGGCGAATTCTTCACCGCCGTAGCGAGCAGCAATGTCAGTATCACGAACCGTGTCGCGCACGATTTTGGCGACTTCACGCAGCACCATGTCGCCGGTCTGATGGCCGTAGGTGTCGTTAAACTTCTTGAAATGGTCGATATCGGTCATCAGATATGACAAAGGCTTGCTGTAACGTCTGGCGCGGCGGTATTCCTCTTCGATCTTCGCCTGAAAGTGTCTTCTGACGACGAGACCAGTCAGACCATCGATGGTGGCCAGGTTGTAAAGACGTGATTTTTCGATGACCACGGCCGCCTGATTGGCCATGGTAAGTGCAGTCTGCAGGTCTTCATCGTTAAAGCGGCCTTCGCGGCGATTGACGATATTCATAACCCCGATGGCAGTATCTTTGATCATCAGCGGTACACAAATCAGGGTTCTGATGCTGTCGCGCTCGGCATCGCGAAACGCAAAACTCTTGTCTTTGCGCACATTCTGAATCAGACGCGGCCGCCCGGAATTGAAAACTTCGCCGGCAATACCGATACCGCTCTTGAACTGCTGTTTAAGATTTTCGTCGATACGGGCCTCGCCCTCGACGCCAAAAACGACAGATTTTTCGACAAGTTCTTCGTATTTATCATCGAGCAGAAACAGTGAACCGCGTTCGGCGTTGAGAACCTGAACACCGCGACTGAGAATCGCGTCGAGGGTTTTACCGAGGTCGCCCATGAAACTGACGGCTTTGCTGACCTCATTGATGATCGCAAGTTCTCTGACTTTACGGGCCAGGTCGTAGTTCTTTTCTTTCAGTGATTCGAACTGCTGAATCAGCCTGGTAACAGCCCATTGAAATGGCACCATGACCAGAATCGGCGTTACTTCGAGAATAAAATCATAGTTGAACAGCAGTATGCCTGCAATCAGCCAGCCAATGGCTGAGCCAAGGCAGATGGCGTTGGCTGAAAAGCCGGGGGTTTTCCAGAGAAGGTAGGCCGCTCCGAAAGCAAAGACAAAAATAAGAACAATCGTTGTTTCGACAGTACTGCGGTGCAGAAAGCGGCGGTTGAGAATATTATGCAGCAGGTTGGCATGAATTTCTACCCCTGACAGGGCGCCGTATGGGCAGAATTTGAGGTCTTCAGAAATGCCGGCAGCGCGGGTGCCGACCAGTACCAGGCGGTTGGTAAAAAAGCCGTGCGGATATTTACCGTTCAACACTTCGGCATAGCTGATTTCGTCAAAATGCCGATTGCCGCCGGCATAGTTAACCAGATAAGACTTTTCGCGCTGTCCCGATTCAGGTTCATAGCAGTCAAAAAACGGCAACAGCCGGTCGCCGACTCTCATGCCAAAACTTTCGACAGCGGGCTTTACACCAAGATAGGCCTCAGCTGCGGCGATACCAAAAATATTACTGGTAATTTCGCCGTTTTTTTTCTGCAGGCGCAGCTTGCGAATAACCCCATCGGGGTTGAGAACATTATGGTCGATGTCAATGAAACCTTCGTGCGGTCTGGCTTCGAGAAGAATCGGAACCGGTCGCGCCCAGCCGGCCTTCTCGACGAACTCGAAGGTTTCGGGATCAAGAATTGTTGTTTTCGATGCAATTCTCGGTAGAACAACCCGCCCGAATCTGAGAATCTGCTGTGCAAATTCCTTGTCATCTTCGGCACCGGCGAGCGATGGATCATTGAAAAGAATATCGAAGGCGACAACCTTCGCCCCTTCTTTTTTAAGGGTTTTGAGCAGGCGGCCATGTGTGGCGCGCGGCCAGGGCCAGGTGCCAAGTTCGCCAATACATTCCTCGGTAATGCTTACCAGAACTATGTCATGGTTTTTCGCCATTTCGCCGCGCTGCTCGAAACGAAAATCGAGGGTGGCATTTTCAATGCGGTTGAAATAACCGAAATAAAACAGCAGCGTCGTTGCCATGGCGACGATCAGGGCAAGAACGAATTCCCAGAGAGGTATCAGGCCGGCCGGTTTTTCAGAGGTCAGCCTGATAATCTCGCTGGAATTGAGGAAGTCTTCTGTCTGCGGTTTTGGACTCATTTAGGCCGGAACAGCCACCTGGGCACGCAGTTTTTTCATTTCACGGAAAGCTTCGTGAAACATTTTATCTGAGCGGGGCAGAAGTTTAAGGGATTCTTTGTAATTGCGAATTGCCTTTTCAACTTTTGCCTGGTCTCTCAGACGATCGGCACGGGCCTTGTAGAGTTTGCCGAGCTTGCGGCGTGATTCTACGAAGCGGTCTTCAAAAACATTTACCCCGGTATAAGCCGGTGCGAATGGATCGGTGACCGAAAATGAAGAGTAGAGATCGAGGGCTTCCTCGTAATCTTTAACAGCCTGTTCCCAGACTTCGGGTGCTTCGAATTCTTCGGTTTCAACGAATTCGTCTTCTTTGAGATTCTGATGAATCTTTTCCTTGAGCTGTTCAAGAAAGGCGTGATAAACATTATCGCGGCTGTCTAGCAGCAGCTGAGCGCGTTTGAGCATGGTTGCGGCATGGGCATATTTACCGGCATGGCAGGCTTTGTTGATTTTGGCAAGGTAGGGCCTGATGATGCAGCGGCGGCAGTCAGTGAGGGCTTCTTTGATATAACCGATAAATCGGTGGTTTTCGGGCAGACCGTTGACCAGCTTCAGAGCAGCCTGATATTCAAGAATGGCTTCGCCAAAGTTGCCGGAGCGTCTGAAATCATCACCGCGTTCTACAAACGGAGTCATTTCGATATGCAGCAGGTGATCGCGATGTTTTTCGCGGGCCTTGTCAAGCAGGGCCTTAACTTCTTCGAGAAATTTGACATTTTCGTCACGGGCAAGTGAAGTGGCTTCTTCGAGTTCATCGATAGCAACCTGCCAGGCTTTGTTGCGCAGTGCGGTTTCACCTTTTTCGCGGTGCACACCCGCCAGATGTTCATCGACTTCAGCAATACGACCGGCGATAATGCGTTTGATGTCTTCCTCTTCTTTGGTTACCGGTGCCTTCGGATCAATCTCACGGATGCTCTGGTATTCTTCAGAAGCCTTCAGATAGCAAATTTTTGCCGCGCCCCATTCTGACGCGCCTTTTTTGGCATCACCGTCTTTGATAAAAGACTGAATCACCTGAATGTTTTCGCTGTTCATCTGTAACTTCTCCTTCGTAACTTACTTTTTCTTTTCGGCCGTCTTTTTCATGCGCTCTGAAGCGTTTTTGGCATCGAAAAAGTTTACTCCGCGGCCTTCGGGCTCACCGGCCTGATCATAAGCACTGGCGGCTTCTTCAAAGTTTTCGAGCCGGTAGTGAATATATCCTGATAAAGAATTGGCATCCTGATTGCCAGGATCGAGTTCAAGCATGCGGTTTATAGCCACCGCCGCCTTTTTAAAATCTTCAAGCTGAACGTTAACGAGCGCGGTATCCCACCAGATCTGTGATGCATCGGGGTATTTCTTTGCAAGTCGGTTAAAATCGACAAGCGCCAGAGTGTATTTGCCGTCTTTCATCTTGCGCGAAGCGGCAGCATACTGGGAATCGGCTGCGAGAGCCGCGTTGGCTGCCGAAGTATCTGCCCCGGCTGCCGGCTTTGCATCAGAACCTTTCTTTGCCGCAGCCGGCGCTGGTGAACTACCGGCCGAAAGATCGAGCTGACCACCGGCCTGAGAATATTCAACCAGAGCACGCACCTGGCTGCGGTATTCAGAAGCTGGAAAAGCGGCAAGAAAGGCTTTTGCCCAGCCGATTACCGCTTCGTGCACGCCAAGAACCGCGCGCAGGCGGATCGCCTGAAAGTAGGCCTTTTCAACCAGCGGTGACGCCGGATGATGTGTCAGAATCTTGTCATAGGTCTTACAGGCTTCGAGCAGCTCACCAAAACCGGTGGTAGCTTCGGCGAGGTCCATGAGAACCTTGTCCATGCCGGCTTTTTCGGGGCCATCTTTAAGCGAGTCCTGGAGGCCGAGAATGCGGCTGACCAGTTCGTCTTTGGCGCTGCCCGCAGCAGTTTCGACCTGCAGGATCGAGCGCAGCAAAGTTGCGGTCTGCGGATCGGCTTTTTTCATGCCCTTGCCGGCGCCGGACTGAGCAGACACGGCAGCAGAGGCAGGCCTTACGTTTTCAGAAGCGGTGCTGGCAGAGACATTGTTTTTAGCGGTTTTTGCCGACTCAGGCCGAACCGCTGGCTTTTCCTCGGGCGGCGGCGGAGCCTCTTCCATTTCTGCGATTTCGTGCTCCGGCTGCGGTTGTTCATCCGGAAGGAGCCCGCTGTCTGATTCAACCGCTGCGACAGGATCAATTTTAGCAGGCTTTGCGGTCTTGGCAACCGGTTCTGATTTCTGAGCCACCGGTGCCGGCACTTCTTCCGGTTCGGCTTTTGCAACAACTGCCGGCTGAGGAGCTTCCTTCTTCTCAGTTTCTGAAGCAGCAGCTTCCTCTTTGAATCCCTGAGTTTTCATGAATGATTTTGCCAGTTCGCAGTAAGGGCTTCGGCCATGATCGCGTTTAAGCTGGGCAAAGATGCTGTTCACACGGCTCTGATTGCCAAGACCAGAATTTGCCTGCAGCAGACGGAAAAGGGCTTCTGCCTTTTCTTCTGTCGATTTTACCGATTCACTCAGAGCTGAAAAAGTTCTGGCGGCATCGGCATAACGACCGGCTTCAAGCTGGCAGTCGCCAAGCATGAAGCGGGCAAGATTCTGCTGCACACCGCTTCCGGCCTGTTCGGCCGCGTATTCAAGGCTGCTTATGGCTTCGCCCAGATTGCCGGCAGCTTTCTGTTTAAGAGCCTCAGACATCATGTCAGTTGCTTTACGTGCCGCATGCGCAGGAACAGTGGTGCAGGTAAGGCTGCAGGCCACGGCAAACGCTATTCCCAAACGACGAAGGTCCGTCATTTTATCTTTCCTCGAAGGATGAATTGGTTATACGTACAACGCAACAGGATAAAACATAGACACCGGTTGCAGCAAGCAGAATTACACACAGCAGAATCAGATAGTCGTCGAGAGAGTTTTCATGTGTAAGGTCTGTCTGAATGAAAACATACCAGTCGGGCAGGTAACGCGTATCGGAATGCTTCAGTGATGCGGCAGTCTGCAGCAACACCCGGTCATTACGGCGTGAAATGCCGCTGATCGGCTTCTTTTCAATTTCGGCTATCGGCAGCAGAGCGGCACTCAGATTAACCTGCTGCGCCACGATCTGTGGGTCATGGTGACCGATAGCGACGCCGCTGCGTTCGGTAAAAATAAGACTGTCGGGGCCCAAACTGGTTTTATCAGCCATTTCACTGAGATAACTGACGTCAACCATTGCTGCAAGGCAGGCCACCGGCTGGCGCAACTCGTTACGCACCGGCACGGCAACCCACCATACCGGCCTTTTCTGCTGCTGATCATAAACAACCGGCCCGCAGAAAAATGGAACGCCGTTTTTGATGCTCTGACAGTCGCGGTCGTCAGGATCTGAAGCAAACAGCTCGGCATCGCCGACGACAGAAAGTATGGTGCCTGAAAGTTTCTTTAGCGCCAGGGCTCGGATGTGACCATCGTCGAGCATCAGCGCCAGAAGGTTGTGAACCGGCGCAGCAGGTGAAGAAATTGTAGAACAGAGTCCGGGCAGGCGCTCGATAAATTGAACAATGTTCAGAATCGGATTAAAAAAGCTGTCAAACCCGGCGGTAAGCAGCCGCATACTCTCAGGAACGATACCTGCCATCTGCGAAATTCTTGCATGTTCCTCTTCTGAGATTGAAACCAGACCGAAAGGCGGTGCCTCTTCCTCTTCTTCACTCTCGAAAGGCAGACAACCAAAGGTGCTGAGATCCCAGAAGCGCATCATAGCAGCATCTGGGATGTTCTGCCACCATTCGAGCCCGCGGCCGGCATTTATGATTTCCTGCCACATTGAAGCCATAGGCGCTTCAAACGATTCAAGCAACAGAGTAAAATCGCTGCGCCATTCGATAATACCATCAGACAGGCCTCTGACAGAATTGAACTGGCGCAGCACCGGCAACCGGCCAAGAAGGGTCAGGGAGTTTTTAACATTGATAGCCGGACGGGCTGCTGCAGAAACTGCGATCTGAATAATCGCCTGCGACCTGGCCTCGGCAACCAGTCTTGCCTGACGCTGCGGAAATCGGTATAGCCAGACAGCGAGAACAAGCATGAGAAGCCCGGCGACCAGGCCAGCCAGATAGCGGGTCTGCGCTTTTCCCGAGCGGGAACTTTTTGCTAAAAAAAAGACTGAATTTTTCATAGAATTATGCCGATATATTTATCAGGACAGGGAAAAATGTAATCAGATAATGGAGGCACCCTATGCTTTGCCCACAATGCAATGCTCCGATGATTCGCAGATCTCATACCGGTCGCCAGACCCCCTATTTTACACTCAACTGCAGCCACTGCAAATTCGTCATATTTTACCGCGGCCAGTTCAATAACGAAGACTGACAAAAGGCGTTTTTATCACTTTCAGGTCACGGGTTCATGCTAACTTAACCCCGTGGCAAAATCAAGCAGACAATCCGCTGCCGGGAATTCTCCCGGGATTGTTAGCTGCGTTTTTCTGTGCTAGAATGCCCGCAATTTTCGAACCGATTAAACCGGAGATTGCATGGCAAAACCTTCTGATACCGTTCGGCCGCTCGATATTTTTTATCTGATTTCCGGCGCGCTGCTGCTTGCGTTCAGCATGACCGCCTTTACCGTACCGAACCGGATCGCCCCGGGTGGCATCTCCGGCATTGCCACGATACTTTTCTTCGTTGTCAAAATGCCCGTGGGCTTTACCATTCTTATCTGCAACATCATCCTGATTGCCATGCAGGCAAAGATTATCGGGCGCGGCTCAGCCTGGAAGACCCTCTTCTCGATCATCGTCAATTCGGCCGCCATTGAAGTCATGATGAACATCATGCCGGTGGCGCCGATGACGACCAACCCGATTCTTGCCGGGCTTTACGGCGGCATTCTTTCGGGCATCGGGGTTGGTATAACCTTCAAGGCCGGTGGCACCAGCGGCGGCATGGATATCGTAAGCCAGATACTTCATTACAAATACCGTATCCCGATCGGCGATGTCACGCTCGTCTCGAACATTGTCGTCACCGGCCTTGCCGGCTTCACTTTCGGGGCAGAACTGGCACTTTACGGCCTGATTACAGTCTTTTTCACCAGCAAGGTAATCGATGCGGTTCTCGAAGGCATGTCGGTGTTCAGAACCGTGATGATCATTTCCAAACAATCGGATGTCATCGGCTGGGCCATCATTGAAGAACTGCACCGAGGTGTCACCAGTCTTGAAGGCATCGGCATGTATTCAGGAAAACCGGTTGGAGTGCTGTTAACGGCAATTCGCCGCGGAGAACTGCCGATATTACGACGCATTGTCTATGAAAACGACCCGAAAGCTTTTGTAATTGTCGGTGATGCCCGCCAGGTTATCGGGCATGGATTTACCAAACTCGAAGACGAAGTCAGGTTTCAGAAAGTTGCTGAAGAAGCATGACTTCGGTGCTCATTATTGCCGACATCGAAGGTTCTACCGGCTGCAACCATCGTCAGGACTCGCAGCTGTTCAATGATGGCTGGGTCAGAGCCTGCGTCGACATGTCGCGTGATATCGACCAGATCGGGCGGCAACTTCTCAACAGCGGTGTTAGCAGGGTCCGGGTCAAGGATTTTCACCGAACCGGATACAACCTTTTCAGAGAACTGATCGACGAAGGCATCGAAATAGACCAGGGCTACCAGATTGGCCCCATTATAGGTATTGGCGAAGCCAGAGGCTTCAATTATCTTCTGATGACCGGCATGCATGCCGCCTCTGGCACTGAAGGTTTTCTACCCCATACTCTGACCTCAAAATTTGCAAAAATTACCGTGAATGAGGAAATCCTGACCGAAGCCGAACTTTTTGCTGCATCAGTTGCCCCGGCCGGCGTGGTTCCGACGTTTTTTTCGGGCTGTGAAGCAGCCTGCCAACAGGCCGTCAAAGCGATAAAACATCTTAAAACCTTCACAGTAAACAAACCGCTTGCCGAGAATCCACAGAGCATCAGGCAGGATCTGGCGCATGCTGCCGTAAGCTCGCTGAGCAGTGTTCCAGAAAGGCTGTTCATACCCAACGGGCCTTTCAATGTGGTGGTAAAAATGCGCGACGGAGAAAAAGCTGCAGAGAAGTTGCGCAAAACCTGGAAATTTCCGGGAGAAGGCGATGAACTGCATTTTTCGAGCGACAACATTCACACTCTCTACTGGCAGCTCGTTCGTCTTGCTTATCTGACACCTTTTTACGAAAAACACCTGACTACGGCAATCAATCTTGCCAATATGAGCGGACGCCTGACCCATATCTGGGCCAGGCGTCGCGCAAAAAAGCTTGGTCTGCTCTGAATCAGCTTTCGTGAAACATGAAGTCGATGCAGATCGCTGCTGCAAGACTTATCAGATTCATTGAAGAGTCAGAGTGAATGTCAACCTCGTAATCGTCAGCAGTCGTCAGCAGTTCGCGGGCAATACCGCCATAAAGGTGCCTGATGGTAGCAATACCATTACCGTTATTGTCTCTGAACTGAAACAATCTGAATTTCCAGCAGCCTTCAATATTGCCGAGCAGCTGGCCTTTTCCGTCTTCGACGCTGACTACCGGGCGAAACAGAGAAACACAGTGTTTGAAAACGCACAGCACCTTGCCGTCAGCGTTATGCACTGTAAAAACCGATTTCAGCAGCGAAGCCGGCTTGGTAATTCTCAGAACTTCACTGCCTTCGACATTTTTCATCACAAGAGTCACCGGCAGAAATGCCTTATCGAGAAATGCCCTGGCAACGACCTGCGACAGCGGCGTCTGTTCTTCGACCATAGCCAGACCGCGATCATTCTCAGGGTCGGCAATCAGATAGTATTCGCCAACGCTGGTTGCGCCAACCAGTTCTCTGACAAAATACTTTTTTTTCATCGGTATTGAAGCCATTATTTGTCTCCTGGCTTACCAGATTTTCAGGGTAGTGCTGGCAGACCATTCAAGGGGCGCAACGCCCATCTGAGTAGCGGCGTCAAGCATATCGCCATAAACATCGGTCGAAATCGCGGCTTTGATCTGATTGACTTCAGGAACTTCGCCGGCTTTGAGACCGAGAGCGGCAAACCCTTTGCGCCAGGCATCTTTTTTGGCGGCATCGGCAGCACCCTGCCAGGCAGCGCGAATCAGATACCAGGTGAGCTGAAAGTCATCAAGAGCCTGACGCTCTTCGTCTTTAAGGGCGGCAAAACCGGCTTTAACTCTTACTTTGATGGCGTCGATGGTTTTTACATCCGGCCAGACGGGCTTTTCTGGATTGGCAACAAACGCCAGATATTCAGCAAGAGCTTCAACCGACTGATTGGTCACGTTGAATTCGGTCTGATCGACAACCAGTTTGAAGCTGTCGTTTTTCAGAGCCATAAACTGCTTGGCGGCGGCATCATCGGTAAGGGCGGCGGCGCTTTCAAGAAAATCCTTTTCGAGATCCTGGCGGATTTCTTCCTGGTCTTCTTCGCCGAGCTGAGAAAGCGAATCAACCAGTTCGATCACCTGTACAAAATTGTCTCGGTCTTCCCGGGTCATAGTTGAGACTTCGGCGGTGATGGCGTTCAGAAAGGCTTCTTTCTGAGCGACGGTCATGCGCGTGCCGAGCACGAATTCAAGAATGCGGTTGTGGCAGTCGATTACATAGCCGGTAACGGGCGGTTCACCGGCGACGATAACATCATCGTTGAGACCGGCGTTAACGTCGGCAGCACCGGCAAAAGCAGTAAGAAACATGCAGAAAGTAACCAGAAACGCGATAGAAAGCCTCTTCATAACTTCCCCCTAATATGCAAGGTCATAACAGCGCCATGATATATACTAAACCCGTTTTGGTCAACACCCAGCCCAAACCCGCAAAAAAGCGAGAACTTTAGAATTACTTTCCAAGCACGTATTGCGGCATGTCAGCCATTGCCGCCGTTTCCGCCCTCCTGGCTCACGCGGCATAATGCCTTCCTGGCAAAAACGCTCTGCGATCTTCGCATCCTCATAGTTTCACCTGCTCACTCTGCTCGCACGACCGGAACTCGTGCTCTGTCGCTTCCGCCATCCTGGCTCACGCGACATAACGACTCCTGTCGCAAAAGCCGCATCCTGCGGCAATCGCCCGCGTTTTGCCCTCCAGGCAAAACGTCCGGTCTTAGCGGCATCGTTTGCAGGAAACTATGGGATGCTCGACAAGCGTCGCTTATGCAATCGCCTGACCTGCCTTAAACTCTTGCTACAGAGAATTATCTAGGAAGTATTTGAGAAAAAGAGTTGGGTATGGCGGGCTGATAATATGGTATTTTATCTTCCGGGCTGACTGCCTGATGCAATTTTCTTTCTATACAGAGAGGTTGAAAATGACGGTTAAATCGCAATTCAAGGTTGATACGCAGATTCAGAAAGAAATCGAAGATCTCGTAACCGATTTGAGGTCAACTCTTATTACCAAGCGCCTCAAAGCAGTCAAAGCCCTCGGAAAGCTGAAAACACCCATTGCGGTCGAACCTATCGCCAGCGTGATGAATGACCGTTCGCGCGAAGTGCGCTGCGCCGCCATCGAAGCCCTTGGCCTCATCAACCCGGGGAATCTGCCCGACCTTCTTCTGCCACTCGTGCGCGACAAGTCAGCCGACGTTCGCCTGCGCGTCGCCCATGCTCTGGGCAGCTGCGACACCAGCGAAGCGACTGAGGGCCTGATGACGCTGATGCGCGACCCGCGCGACGAAGTCGCCGGTATGGCTGCCCGCAGTCTGGCCCGCCACCCACGCGCCAGCCTGGCTCTACTGATCAGGCAGTTCGGCGATAAATCCTGGAAAATCCGTTCAAGATCAGCCATCGCTGTCGGCAAAATGGGTAAAGGCGCCGCCGAAGCCCTTAAATCTGCCGTTGAAGACAACGATTCCAACGTCAGGTTCTGGGCAGCCATCTGCCTCGGGCATCTGCGCGACCGTACTCATACGAAGATTCTTCTCGAAAAACTTCAGGACCGCGATATCGGCGTCAGAATCGCCGCCCTTCGCGCCCTCAGAGAAATCGGCGACCCGAATGTCGCAGCCAAACTTTTTGAAGCTCTGTCACAGCCATCAGAAATGATCAGAGACCTGATCTACGAAATTCTCAAAGATTTCGGTACCCATTCGATTCCGTATCTGATGGATTCTCTATCTAGTGAATACTGGATGGGACGAGCTCTTGCGGCTCAGGCACTGACCGACATGGGCAGCGAGGCGGTTTTCCCGCTGGTTTCGGCCCTCGAAAGCCAGGACAAGGAAAGACGTTACTGGGCAATCAAGATTCTCGGCAAAATGCACGAGAAAAGTGCCTATCCGGAAATCCGCAAGTTTCTGGCTGACCCCGACCCGGAAATTCGCATGGCAGCCCTTGAGGCCATGAGCTTTTACAAAAACCCCGACGCGCTGCCAAACATAATCGAACGCTTTCTCGACCCGGCCTGGGTCGTGCGCAAACATGCCTGCAAAGCCATCACCAGTTTCGGCGGCAAAGCGGTGCCGAGTCTTCTCAAGGCCCTGAATTCGGCCGAAGAAGACGTCAGATACTGGGCCTTGCGCTCGATAGGCGAAATCAGACCTGCCGGCGTTTATACGCATCTGGTAAGGCTTTTCAAAGACCGTTCCTGGACCATCAGAAAAACCACTTCGGATGTGCTTGGCAGTTACGGTGAAGAAGCCCTGATGGAACTCTCGGTGCTCGCCGCCGACACTTCCGATTCTGAAACGCGCTACTGGGTTCTTCGCTCTCTTGGCAAGATCAAATCGAGCATATCGCTGCCACTGCTGTTCAAGGCCCTCGAAGATGCTTCCGAGTCGATTCGCGATGCGGCACAAAAGGCGCTTGCCAATTATGGCGCCGAAATCATCGACGACCTGTTCGCACTTTTCAAAAGCGAAAAGCGCAGCCTGCTCGAAAGCGTCTGCAGCACCTTTCAGCGCATGCAGCCGGAACTGATCGTACCGCGCCTGCTCAGAAACCTCGGCAAATTCGACGAGCATGTCAATTACTGGATCCGTCGCACCCTGCTCGGATTCAAGAACGAGGCAAGACCTCAGATAATTCAGCTGCTGCAGAGCAAATCTGAAGAAATCAGACGTCAGGCAATCCTCTGCCTTGGCCAGATAGGTTGTTCAGACGACAGTGCCGCCGTACAGCCGCATCTCAAGGATGAATACTGGCCGGCCCGCATTGCCGCAGCCGAGACTCTGGGCATTCTTGGCGACAACTCATCAGTAAGTGCCCTTACCGAAGCGCTTGAAGACGACGACGAAGATCTTGCGATGGCCGCCATCGTTTCTCTGGGTCGCATTGGTGATGATCGTGCGGTTCCGGGGCTTATTTCAACGTTGCAGCGCGAGTCATGGTCGCTCAAGTTTCAGGCGATCAGAATTCTCGGTGAAATGCGCGTCAATCGCGCCTTTATCGATCTTCTCAAGCTGCTCGACGAAGACAATCTCGATTTGAAGAATCACATTATCAAGGCCCTGGCACGCACCAATCACCCGCGCTGTTACGAAGAGCTCAAAAAGCGCTTTGACCGCGAAAAGGAAAGCGAGACGCGCCTGGCCTACATCGAGGCGCTGGCTGAACTCGGCAACCCCGAAATCGTGCCCGAATTCATCAGAATGGCCCAGCCGGAAACCACCTGGGACGAACGCCGCGTCGCAATCAGAGCTCTCGGCACCCTGCGCGCCGCCACGGCCAGAACCGTTCTGATTCAGGCCCTGAAAGACAAAGACCCGATTATCAGCCGTGACGCCCTCGCAGCACTTGAATCGATACTGCCCCCGGAAGAATTCAGCAAAACCGAAAAAGCCATCGCCAACGCCCGCAAGCAGCAGGAACTCTTCCAGAAAGCGTTTAACGAAGGCATGAAGCAGATGCGTCAGGGAGCGATGCGCGAAGCCGAAAAGTTTCTCAAAGATGCAGTCAAGATCAACCCGCGGGCGGCCTATGTGTATTCGGCCCTCGGCAATCTCTATTACAAAACCGGCAAGCTCATCGATGCCACCAAGGCCTATGTGATGGCAACCGGTATCAGCCCCGAAGATATCACTCTCAAGCTGAACCTCGGCATGGTTTATTACCGCCGACGCGCTTACCGAGAAGCGGCACAGGTCTTTATGAAGGTCGCCAAGGCTGCTGGCCCCAAAAGTCAGCAGGGAATCTACGCCGCAAAAATGCTCAACCGCATCAAGGTCGAGGCGCAGCAGAATCCGCAACTGCCGACTCAGGGAACATGAAAAAAATACTGCTTCTTCTGGCGACCCTGTTTTTTGCGGGGCTGCTGCCCGCCGCTGCAATCAGCCGCTGCCCGGGCTGTTCATTTCTGGTGAACAGCGACACGGTTGAATGCCCGAAATGCCTTAAGCTGCTGCGCTGGCCATTTGTGCCCGAAAGAAGCCGCAAAGGCCGGGTCGTTGTCAGAACCGGCATCGATGCATTCATTCGTCACCCGCACGCCAACAATCGCTCATGGCGTGACAACCGCAATGCCGGTGGTGACCTTACCGGCGAAATCGGTGTCTGGGGTGGGCCAACCACTCTGCGTTATCTTCTCAGATTCGAAGTGGCAGAGGCATTTGCCCTCGCCGGCCTTAACCTCGCAGAATTTGATCTAAAACGGGTATATCTTAAGATCACAAGCGACAAAAATCAGGGCCCGGCAGAGATGCCGGTGGTTATATATCCGCTGACACGGCCATTTCAGGAAGGCTCAGACAAATTCAGAACCAGAGACAAAAAGCATCGTGGCTGCGACTGGTATTATTCAGCCCAGTTTCTGACCTGGCATAACGAGGGCGGCGATTTCGACCATAAAATCAGCTGCCGCGGCGTCATCAGAGGCGGCAGCAATGTCTCATATATCGAGATCAGCGAGATTTTCAGGGCCTGCTGGCAGAATATGCAGCACAACGGCAACTGGCAGGATTTCGGCATGATCATCATGGCCGATCCGCAGAAAGAAATCGCCCCCGGCTTCGTCACCATCTTCAGCCTAGAAAGCCGTGCCCACGGCCAAAATGTGCGCTCCCCCGAACTCTACTTCGAGTGACTGCAGAAATCAGCGATGCCTGTCAGCACCTTCGAGAACGCGCACTGGCGACAAAATCTCGTCAAAACCGACATTACCGTCATCAGCACTCCCCTCTTCAGGCGCAGGAACGAAATACAGCCTGAATCCGTAATAAAAAGTTTTCAGCTGATATTTCTGACAAAGCTGCTCAACTACTGACTGCAATGAACAATTTCTGAAAACCATATCGCCTTTAACCCTGATTTTTTCAGAAGCATGAAACCTCAGTTTCTGCCAGTGAAAACTATCCAGCAGTGTTTTTAAGTCCATGCGGGCATCTATTTCTTTTACCCTGGGTTGAACTTCTTTTTTAAAGCAATCCATGCTCGCACGGAAAAGGCCGTCGCCAGAACTCTGCCCGGCAAGTTTTTCAAGCAGTTCGAGCTGCTTATCGATCGGCATATCTGAAAAGTGCTCTCTCCTTACCCAGTTGTCCAGAATTTGTCTGTCGTTGTCTTCACCCATTACCGATATGGGAATCCAACATATCAATGCGCACAAAACAAGCGGCAGGCAGAAAAACCGTAAGCTTTTTTCCATGATGAAGTACCTCCTTGAAATTGCTCCTGCTTCTTTCTTACCCTTTCTATGCAACGTAATCTTGTCAATTCTGTAACAGAATCGTAATATTCAGCGTTCCGCGATTGCCCGAAATTTGTATCACCGGTTACAGGAAAAAACTAATGAAGCGCAAATATCTGGAAACAA
>CAZFUG010000021.1:0-30949 GCA_964522035.1 uncultured bacterium | reverse complement strand
CCAACGGCATAAAACAGTCTGTATATTGGCCGTTCAGTTTTTTTTCAGGCCTATCCATTTCGTCAATTTTGTTAATAACCGATTCAACCACCTTGAATACATCAGGGTCAACTTTGTGATTATCGTAAACAATCTTCATGACCCGGGCAAGAATGCATTCTCCGCCGGAAAGGACCAGCGGATAAGGCCGGATCGGCAAAAGATTAACCGCATCAGGAAAGCGTGTCAGCTCAAGCCAGTTGATCACTTCGCGTGAAGGCGGCGCAGAATCAGAAGGGTGCGCCAGATTTTCCTTCGCCAGAAAGGCATAAAACAGTGAAAAATTGATGCCTGGAATGCCCTGTCCGAACATTTCGCCAGACTGGTAATGCACCGGATACCCATAAGGCACCGGAACCGTCGTATTGAGAACCACTGCGTAGTCACATTCAACAGCCACTTTCCTTACAGCCGCAAGAACTTCAGCCTCGATTTCAGCAAGATACTTGCGGGTGGTTGCCGGGTCTGTGAGGTCAGGGCAGGCAGCAGCGTGTTCAGTGTCTGCTATCAACCCGCGCAGGCGATCTTCTTCAGCAGCGATTGTCTCGAGCTCCTTTTGCGCCGCTTCACGTTCTGTCGGAATCGCTGATGCAAAAAGCCCAATCTGAATAGACTTTCGCCTGTCCAGTTCAGTGAGCTGCTGTTGAAGCAGCTGCAGTTCTTCAAGCGCCGTAATTGCTGAAGCCGAATTTTTCAGGCTGGCGACAGCCGCTTCAAAGGCTTCTCGCGTCAGGCCAGGTTCGACCTTGAAAAAGCCCATGCGGTCAAAATCGAACAGCGACATGCGCGGATGCAGGCTGACAGCCATGCTCAGATCTACAGTTGCGACTCCGGCAGCGGTTACAGGAAGCGGCAGAACCAATACCGCCAAGATAAGCAGCAGTAAAACAGATAAATCAGTGTTTTTTCGCATCAAAAGCCCCTCTATCTGCAGAATACAGAATCGGCTGATCGGTTTTTTCAAACATCAGAGCTATTTTTCCGGCCTGAGCCAGGTATCTGGTGAGAACCTCGCCGTTACGACTGTAAAAAAAGCAGCGCAGATCGTTTTTTTCAAGCTGAGGCGGTGCAGCAGGAAATCTTGGCAGCTTGTTAAGAAGCAGAACGCCGGTAGCAACCTCAGGCAGAACCGTTTCATGATAAATCTGACCGGCAATTTCAAGAAGATTGTCATACCCGGGCACGCCCTTGTTTTTAATCAGTGATTGCTCAATCTGCAGCCTGCTTTTCAGTTCTGCCAGCTTCCGGTCAATCTGTCCGATTCTTTCCCAGGCATGGGCTTCGGCTCCCGATTCGCTGGAATTCATTGTTGCAAGAACCAGATCAGACTTTTCTTTCTCACAGGCAGCAATATCGGCAGTAATTGACGCAACCCGCTCCTGGAGCTTTTCAACCGGTATAATCTCGCTTTTAGTCTCTTTAAAACGACCGGTTTCCGGGTCATATTTCCGCATCAAAGGATGCTTCTGCAGAAGCCGCTCAAAATCAACCGCCCGGAAAGTTTCGCCCGAAACCACAAGGGGTACGGCAGCGACAAAAAAACTTAACAGCCGCAAAATATTTTTACATTTTCTCATTCCGGCAACTCCGGGAAATCGAACCGGTAAGGATCAACGACAAGATCAGGGCGGCGTTTGAGAATTTTCCGGCTCAGCAAAGCTTCAACATAAGAATGATCTTCGTAGATACTGTGTCGGGTCTTCTGGACGGGGTAAGCCGAGAAAGAAAGAATTCGGCCCGGTACCGGCAGCTGGTAAAAAATCAGCGAAATCCAGCTTGAACCAATCGTTTCCTGGGCCCATGGAGTTTTTGCGTCGGGGTGAACAGCCCTGACGCGACCGGTCTGTTGAATGACCAGCTGCATACAGCCAAAATCAGAATTCCGGTCGGCAAAAAGAGCTATTTTAATATAACTGTTATCTGTGCCTATGATCAGCGGACCTTCACCGGGGCAATAGTTTTCGCGGGCCAGCGTCATCAATGACGGGCCGGAATCAAAGGCTGCCCATGGCAATCTGGCTGCCTTATCGGCAAAAAGAGGCAGAAAGGCCGGAGCAACAGCGCCGATGAAATTATGCGAGCCAACCCAGAAAATTCTGGCAAATGAAGCCTGTTCAAGCCGGGTTGCCGCAATATCAAGCTCGGCCAGCGGAAAAAAGGGAGCTGAAACCGGAACTTTCCGAAAAAAGACCAGCTTCCAGTCATGCAAAGCAAGACTGCAGGCCGGCAGCGGCTGAAGGTAAAAAACTGCAGCCAGCACCAGAGCAAAGATTATTACAGGCGTTCTGTCGTGTCGCATAAGTTGAGAATACCATGTATTCCGAGATCGCGACAACAATCTTTAATGCTCGACCTGAATCTCGACTTCGGCAGCGATTTCACCTTCGGTCAATGCTGTAATGCGAAAAACGCCCTTGGCAAGGGGCCAGTAAGCTTCATAAGGTGGCGGAGTTCTTATAAACTCGACTCCGTTGATCAGCCAGATAACCTCCGACACAGGCTCTGAGGGTATCGCGCGCAGCAGAGCATAATTTTCGTGGCTGGCAGACATGACATAGCGGTCGCCCTCATGTGGCGATACTATTTTGATGCCGACATCCCGTGAATGCCCTGATTTATCGGCCGAAATATCACTGCCGGAAACGACTGAAAAATCAACTTTGCCGGCCTCAAGACCTTTGATTACCCATGGGTCAACAGTTTCAGCCTGGTTGGCAAGCCTGAAGGGGTCAACATCGAGAAAGCGCCTTCGATGTTTGAGCCAGCTCGCATAATCAGCAGGCAGGTCATGCCCTTCCCCAGCCGAGCGGTGAAAAGTGCAGATTTCAGGCAGATTGCCATCTTCTGCAAAAAGCTCATAGCCGGTCATAAAACAGTTTGGGCCGGGCAGCTGGCCAGAAATAGAACAGACAGCCCGACGCATGATTCCATCAGGGGCCGGGATGGGGGCTGGCTGATACCTGGTTTCAAGATAATCGTTTATATCGTGAAAAATCGGACCGCAGGCGGTAGCACCGCTGAGAGCGCGAGTGGGCGCCCCGGAAAAGTTACCGACCCAGAAAGCCATGATAAATCTGGAATTCAATGCAACCAGCCAGCAATCGCGGTATTCGGTGCTGGTTCCAGTTTTAAGGCCTGTCATACTGCGGGTTTTAAAAAACGCCGGGTTGCCAAAGGTGAACAGGCGGGCAGAAGGGTCGGCCATGATATCAAAAACCATATAAGCGGTGCGTGGCGAAATGATTGATATCCTGCTCTGCTCCTGATCAGGAAAGAATTTAAGACTCCTGAGACTGCCCTGATTGGCAAAAATTCCGTAAGCCTGCACCAGATCGAGCATGCGCAACTCAGGGTTGCCAATGGCCAGACCCAGACCGTAAAATTCTGCCGCGCCCGGTTTATCGCTGACCAGGCCGAGTTCAACAAGCATGCGACAGAAATCGCTTACGCCAAGCAGGTTGAGCATTTTGACCGCCGAGATATTGAGGCTGTTGCCAAGAGCGGACCTGACAGTCACCGGGCCATACGATCTGCGGTCGGCGTTGTATGGCTGATACTCGCCCTGCGGCGTCTTGAACGTCTGCATTGTGTCTGGTATTACATAAGACGGAAAATAACCGTTTTCAAGCGCCAGAGCATAAAGAAACGGCTTGAGAATCGAGCCGCCTGAACGTCTGGAAATGCAGACGTTGTTAAAACCGCCGGCAAGCGGGCCATATTCGCACGAACCAGCCATAGCCAGTATTTCGAGAGTTGCGGCATCGACGATCATGCCGCCGCTCTGCAGCGCCCCGCTCTTCATAAGTCGTGGCAGATGAGATTTGAGTGTGCTGACAAGCAGATCCTGCAGAGTCATATCGACCGTCGTTTTTCTGGTGCCGTGCAATGGACCATGTTGTGCGAGAATCAGATCGCAGAAATGCGGAGCGTTGAACGGCATCTGACGTCGCCATGACGGAATTGTCTGCTTCCTGGCACTGGCACGGGCATTTTCTTCAATAATCCCGGTGCGGCTCATTTCATCGAGTACCCAGTTGCGGCGACCGAGAAGCCTTGCATTACCTTTTTGAGAAAATGGATCGAGACGCCCGGGGGCCTGAATTGCCGCCGCCAGTGTTGCGCTTTCTGCCAGATTAAGCATCTCAGGGCTTTTACCAAACAGCAGAAGCGCTGCCATGTTTACACCACGTACATTGCCGAACATCGAAACGGCAGTAAGATAGCGTTCAAGAATCTGGTCTTTGCTTAAACTGCCTTCAAGCCGGAGTGCCATTAAAAGTTCACGAATTTTGGTCGTCAATGTACGTGGCCGCGGGTCGACAACACGAATCAACTGCTGCGAAATTGTCGAAGCGCCAGAAATAACACGTTTGCTGGTCAAATTCTGCCAGACTGCCCGCAGAATCGCAAAAAAATCGAACCCGGGGTGCCGGTGAAAATTGCGGTCTTCTGCCGTTAAAACTGCCTGTAACAATTCAGAAGAGTGACTTGCCAGAGGTGTGTATACAGAAAAATCGCCGCGCGCGTCGGCAAAAACCCTGAGAATTTTGCCGTGGCGGTCGGTAAGAGCGCCACCACTGGCAAAATGGCGCTCGATAAGAGGCAATGGGTCTTCACATAAATACGGCAGAAACTCGAAACGGCAATGCCAGAGCAAACCGGCAATTAACGCCAGCAGCACCCCCGCCGCCATAAGTTTTTTTGCGGAAATTCTGTTTTTAAAACCTGTTAAGAAGTCACCCATGCCTGCGTAAAGATCGTTTAAGAAAAACCGGCGCCATCATGTCGATGGCGCCGGCAGGTCACTTTTTATTCAGCCGCCAGGATCTGAACCGTCGTCGGCGTGCTCATACCATTGATTTCCGGGTTATACATCAGGCTGACCTGAGTCGGCTTCATCTTGAAACTGCCCTCACAGATGGCCCGCAGATAATATACAAGCCTGAATCTTCCTGACCAGAAATGGTTCTTGAAAGCCATCAGACGGTCTTTGCGCAATTCCTGGTGATTAGCGTAGAAAGTATAGGCATCGTCAACGTAGTCGCAGTAATATTCGTCATCTTCGCTGGTGGCATCGCTCGGCAGCGCATCGTTCTTCAACGAGCTGTTGACGGCAGTGAACCCGGCCGGAATCGGATCTTCAAGAGCGAAGTTACGATAAGCGGCCCAGTCGCCATCCTTGCGAATCTGGTCTTCGAAAACCACTGTGACTTTGACCAGATCGCCAACGCGAATTTCCTTTTTACCGTTGAGATTTTCAAAGGTCTTTTCAACCGAAAAACCGTTATTAACCGGTTCTGAGCGAGAGGCGAGGTCGGGATATGAATATTCGAAGCTCCAGCTGATCAGAGAGTTGCCGCTGGAAACCATTTTAACACCGTTGCCAGCAAGCAGTTCATCCTTGGTCAGATCGAGCGAAACACCGTTTTTGTCGACTTTTACCGCTTTTGAGCCGGCACCGGTTGTCAGAGTCACTTCAAGCTCAGACTCATTACCGGCTTTCAGACTCTGGAAATATTCTGACAGTGCAAACAGAGCAATACCAGTGTCTGCTGTAGAGTTCCAGTATCCCTTTTCCGAAAGCGATGCCAGAATTCTGCCGGCGAAATCATCTGATTTTTTGCGGTCAGCGTTAACTGCCAGCAGCGCCAGAAGGTTGAACGCATCATGCCGGGTAGAAGTATAATACCAGCCGCGGCTGATAGAGCGCAGCGACGGCTTCAACTGTGCGGCACGACCGGCAAGTTCTTCAATGGGTGTATCACCGCAGAGAGCTTCGGCCCAGAGCAGCAGCGGACTGCTTTCTTCGGTAGTCTGCGCAAATCGCTTTTTCAGAGTATCGAGGTCAGTCGATTTGAGCTTTTTATTCAATGCCAGATTGACCGCTGAAAGGGCCATGATGCCATGTTCGAAGCGGCTGTTGTTATTCGATGTGAACAGGGTGCGGTTGAGATAATCAAGGCTTTTTTCAAGACTGCTGCGGTCAATCGGATAACCGGCCCGGTCAGCTACGGTCAGAGCAAGAACCGCATACTGAGAGCCCCACCATGAATCTTCACGTTCAGAAGTCCAGTAGCTGAAGCCACCTGAGCTGCGCTGCATCTTGAGAAGATGAGAGAAGCCCTTGTCGAGGAATTTGTCGACCTGTTCAAGACTGTAGCCAGGCATTCGCCCGTCTTTGATCAGACCGCGCAGTGCCGCAAGCGGGATAATCGCCGAACTGGTCTGTTCGAGACAGCCATAGGGATATTGCATCAGATACTTCAGTGCCGGTGAAAGCCTGGCAAACGGGCTGAGAGAAAGGTTCAACCGGGCGCTCAGCGCCCCTTCGGTTTCGCTGCTGGTCATCGATGCAACGTATTCCGGAACATCAGGCCGGAACGACTGTTCTTTGGTAAACGAACCTGACAACTGCCGGTTCAAAACCGTTGCTGCAGTATTCACGGGGAACTTTCTTTCAATTGCATCGTTCAGGCCATTCATCTGGCCGGCAAGCAGAATACTGGCTTCACCGGCGCCGTTGTCGGCTTCCAGTTTCACTCGTGCTCTGCCGGTAATCATCGGTGGCAGATCGATCTTCGCTGATTCAACCGCAGCGAGAACATTTTTCGCTTCAGCAACTTTGAGCTCAGCTGAACCGGCCTGCGCAGTCTTGTTGTGCATCGCAACCGGAAAAACGGCTTTATCGCCGGCAGTCAGGAAGAACGGCAGTCCAGGTTCGACATAAAAGTCTCGACTGACCTTGAGCTGCCGGTCTTTTGAGCCAAAACCGGTAGTTTTATCAGCCGCAACCGCATAAATGCGGTATGAAGTCATGCTGTCAGGCAGTTTGAATTCGATACTGATCCGGCCATTGGCGTCGGGTATCATTGCCGGGTTCCAGAATGCGACGGGCCTGAAATCCTTGCGCGCATCGAGATCGGTGGCGATGGTTCCGGCGCCCTGGTCACCGCCGGTGAGAGCTCTGGTCGAAATGAGCTTGAAAAGATCCTGGGTGATCAGCGAAGTGCGCAGGTCACCTGTAAACACACACAGCGGCAGAAGGAAATCGGTCAGGCCACTCAAATCAGGAGTTTTATAGCCGGTCAGCGACAGAATCGCCTCGTCGACGACACAGATTGCAACTTCGGCTACAGCCGGTTTGCCGTCTTTATCAGTCACGACAAAGTCTAGCTTCTGCATGGCGCCGGGCAGTGCAGTAAGTTCGTTCTGCTGTTCAGGGGCAATCGCAACATTGATGGCTGCGACAGTATTCTGAACCTTGATGCGGGTAAAGCCAAAGTAGGTTCTCGGGTAGTCAGAATCAACCTGACTGGCGTAGACCGGGAAACCGTTTCTGGAGGCAGGGGCCAGCAGACCGATGTGAACGTTCGGCCGGCAGTTTTCGGTCATGGTTTCGATGAATTCACCCTGCGGCCGGTCGAGTTTAACGACCCTGGCGCTGAGAATTTCATCGGATTCAACGGTCATCAGGGCATACTCGCATGGCCGCGGCAGCGAATATCTGACACGAACCTTTTCATTAACGGCGACGTAAGAACTGTCCGGCATCAGCAGAACTTCATTTTCGCTGCGGGTGCGACTCTGCCCGTTATAGTCGGCATAAGAATCGTATGAATATTCAACGACAAAGCTGTAGGCCGCAACCGACTCTTCACTGCCGCTGCCGTAGGTTGCCCGCAGCATGTAATCGCCGCCCTCCGGAAGAATCAGATCGAAAGTGGCAATGCCATCTTTAAGACTGGCGCGGGCAACGTGATGACGCACCCAGCCGCTGCTCCAGTTATAGAAGATTCCGCCTGACGCATCACGCTTCTGAGTGTAAATGTAGCGTTTGCGCATGATTTCGAGCTGAACATCGCCCTGAGTGATCTTATTGGCATTCTTGTCGACTGCGATAACCTGCAGAGGAAGTTCCTGACCCTGGGTCAGACCGCCGGGAAGCTTCATGATGCCGACGCGAACCGCCGGTTCTGGCGAGAACGAATCGACGAAGGTGGCCGGCCGGCCGTCGATATCGAGAACGGTAGCCGTGATTTCGATTGAATTGAGACCACTGAGAACCGTGTTCGAAACCGGCAGCGAAACGGTGAGAAAACCGTCTTTATCGAGAACCGAATTGCCCGCCTCGATAAGTTCTTTCTGACTGTCATTGCTGCCGAACTGAAACATCGGAAACTGTTTAACAGCAGACCAGTTTTCGGTGAGATGAGCTGTCCACTGCACTTTTGCATGACGCAGCGGGCCGCCGGTATAGTAGCGGCTGGCGATTTTGCAGTTAACGAAAAGCTGTTCAGCATCTTTCCCGACGATCTGCCTGATTTTGCGTTTCTCAGTGCTCATTGTGAGCTCGACAAAATGGCGGGGTGGTTCGAATTCCTGAACCTGAAAACCGGTTGCCGCAAGTGCGGGAATCGATGGTTCATCCTGATTTTCTTCGGATGAGTCGTTATTCTGAGGCGCGGGGTTGGTGCCTGAACGGTTCATCAGGAAATTCCAGCGCGGATCGAGCTTTTCTTCAGGTTTGTTCTCGTCGCCGGTCTTTGGAATTACGGTCAGATTGTATTGCCCGAGCGGCATGTGAGACTTGACTTCAAAGCTGCCCGAGCAGGTACCGAATTCGTTGAGGGTAAACTCACCGGTAAAAACATTCTCGCCGCGGGGGTTGACGATATTGGCTTCAACCACCATGCCGGCAGGCGAAACGATGCTTTTGTCGAGATACTCGCGGGCAGTCGCTTTCCAGAAAACCGTTTCGCCGGGGCGGTAAACACCGCGCTCGGTAAAGATGTGGCCGAGTTTGGAAAGCTTCAGCAGCTGGTCAGGAGAGCTCTGATAGACAGAAGACGACGAGAAGCGGTTGCTGTTGAGCTTGATAAAACAACTGTCGGTATTACCGGCAGCCGCCGCGATTACCAGATCAGAAATGAGAAATTTCGCCTTGCCGGTTTCGGGGCCGGCATCTTTACAGATAACGAAGGGATATTCAGTCTCTTCGCTTACCTTGAGGATACCCTCGTGTGAAGTGCGGCCGGTAAGGTATGAGCGGCCATCATTGGTGAGCAGCATTAACGGCACATCGGCAACCGGGCGGCCGGTTTCGATAGAAGTCAGCCACAACAGAAGTTCGCGCCGACTGAACTTATATGTAAGCGCATAATCGGTAACCTGAAAGAGTCGGGCGGCGCTCTGCCCCTCTTCGGTTTTTGTTTCGCTGACCTTGACGATTACAGAACCGCCTTTTTCAGGTTCGGGGCGGTAATCGAGGGGCAGTGAAAAGTGATATTCCATGTCAGGATTGTCTGAGCCCATGAAGGCCTGACTGTCAGATGAAAACGCCGGTTCGAGAAAGTTGCGCAGATCGGCCCAGGCGTTGTCTGCAGACAGAGTTTTCAGCTGTTCGTGCTGCTTGACGAATTTAACCATCAGGTTATCGATTTCGGCAGCATTTTTGCGAATCACCGTTTCCTTGTCTCCAGAAAGACGCATGGCTGAGGATTCTGCCGGGCGCTTCTCTTCTACTTCGGCGAAAGCTGTCAGTGAATCGAGAGCCGGGCCAAAGAACGCCGGAACCCGCATCAATTGAGCCTTAAAATCGCCGACACTGGTAAAATTGAGCGGAATCATCTGGCGACTGCGCAGTTCAAGAACCGAACGGTCGGCAGTAAAACTTATCCGAGGGCTGGGACCGCGGCTGACAAATTCGACTCTGCCGTTGTCAAGAAGCTGATTTTCACCTTCTACAGCTCCACCAGAGATTTTCACTTCATATTTCCGGCCGGTGATGAACTTACCGATGATCTTGTAGCAGTGGCGATTGCTGTAATACTGCCGGTCGACCTTGAAATAGCCAACCGACGGGAATATGCGAACATGCTTTTTCAGCTGATAATCTTTGACATTTTCAGTCAGGTCGATCATGATCCCTTTGTCTTCGATGCTGTCAAAGTAGGCTTCGCCACCGGTCATGCGAATTGCCTTGCGGGTTTTTACGCTCATGACTGTGTCGGCGGCAAGACTGCTCTTCTTGTCAGCGGACTGCAGACCTTTACCAACGGAAATTTCGACAGTTCCGGTAGCATCGCCGGCCTTTTCAGGGGCGATGATAAAGACCTGACGCTCAGATGGCAGCGGTTGACCCGCTTCCTGCTCGTCAAGCTTCTGCGCATTGACAATGCGGAAATTCATTGCGGCATTGTTAAAGCGGCATTTAACTTTTTTTGATACTTCCAGTGATGACACCGGCGAACCGAATTCAAGCTTCAGGCGCCATTCGGTGGGTTGCAGGTCACCAGTCACTGAAAAAGCGGTTGTCAGGTCAAGGTTTTCGGCGGCAGCAAGGCTGCCAAAAACGAGAAAAACCAGACAAAACACGGCGTAGAGCCTTAACGCAACTCTATTAAGCATTTGTTTACCTCTCGGTTTTGATAAAAATCATTCTAGCGTACCGCCCGAAACTTTTCAGCAAATTGCCCCTTATTTTTGGCGCTTGCAGCAGAGATTTATTCTGAGCTAAGATAAAGACGAAATAAAAACGGAGGACCCTGAATGCGACACATCCTTTCGGCGCTTCTGCTGGTGTTCACCATGTTCCTGGTTCTGCCGGCCGACGGCCAGCAGCTGAATCCGCCCCCCCCGGAGAGCAGCGAACTCATCACTCCGGTCAATGCCAGCCCTCTGTCGATCGAAACGGTTGCCAGACGCCGTGGTCTGCTTGTCGAAACACCGGCACGCAATCTTATCGTCTTCTGCACCTCCGGGTTTTCCGGGGCTTCAGCCTCTTTCAGGGAAGCTTTCACCAGCGCTCACAGGGACGGCATCAGATGGCAGGGCTTCCAGCTGGTCTTTCCCGCCTGGGCCGACCGGCAGAAAGGTATCCGCAACAGTCTGATCGGCAGCATGAGTCAGGTCGGGCGGCGACTCAGCCTGGTCAGCGACACTGATTTCAGGGTTCCCGGGGTTCTCGATGGCGCCGACAATTATTTTGTTCCCGATCTCGAAGGCTTCAGCCTCGCAATATCGCTTTCAGACAAAGATGTGGCAGCTAGAACCGAACTCGTTAAGACAGTAACACAGAATCAGTCGACTGCGGTTGATTTTAACGGACTCGAAAAGCTCTTTACCAGTAAAAGTCCTAAAATAGTCGCCTGCCTGCATAACGACCCGGGGGCACAGCCAGGCTTTCCCGAACTGGTTTCGGCAGCTCTCAGCCGGATTTCACTCGCTCCCGAAGGCTTCTGCACTCTGGTCAATCTGTCTGCAGTTGCAGAGAATCGCCAGAAAAGCCAGTTTATCGGGATGTTCGATGCAATGCGCGTGCGCGAGAATGTTCTCAAACAGCTCGAAACTTTCGTTGCCGGGCGCAAAGATACTCTACTGCTGGTTCTCGACGAACCCGAGCGCGGTTACTGGCAGACTGGCGACACTTTCAATCCTGCGGCTTTCGTCGAGGCTTTGAAAAAGCTGCGGGCAGTTACGCCTGAGCTGATAAAAAACAGCGCTGATACAAAAAAACTGCTGGCAGAAAACTTTCCGGATTTTGAACTGCCGGTCGACGAGATTACCACGACAGCTCAAACCGGCAACACCAGCAAGGTTACCGACCTGATCGAAGAAGCTGTCAACCGCAGATTTGCGATCACCTTTACCCCTTTCCCCGCAGAGGGAACCTGTGCCGGCTACACAATTCTCGCTCAGGGGCAGAACGCTGACCTGTTCTTTGGCATCAGCTCTTTTCCTGAATTTTTCCGGCGCATCGAGCTGGCGCTCGGCCTGAACACTTCTTCAAAAAAATAATTGAGAGGTTGCCATGCAGAAGTTTGTAACCATTTTTCACCCTGATCTCGACGGTGGCCGCAGCGTCAGTGAAGTAACCCGTGTCCCTGAGCTGGTTAAGGCTCACCCTGAAGGCTGCAATCGCAGTGCCCTGTTCACCTGTGACGACCAGAAATCACTCGCGGGGCCGCTGACCCTGGTTTTTGCCATCAGGCGCGCCCGCGACCTGCTGCTTGAAAACTGCGAATATCATGGTGTCGATCTGCAGCTCGAAGTTTCGGGGCGAACTCTGCCGCAACTGCCTGCTGCCCGCGAACTGGAAAAGCTTCTTAATTCGCCAGACACGCTTGTACATGTCAACGGCAATGTTTTTAAACCGGCAACCGAGGTTTATGGCTTTCAGCAGGTCTACGACGATTCGGTGCGCTGCATCGAAGCGCTGCGCAAGCTCGGCTTTACCCAGGAAACCATGGCTATTTACGCCACCCCCGAAGAAATCAGTGTCGAAGTGCATGGTGGCGCCATCGGTCTCGAAGGTCGCGAGAATCTGGGCGATCTTTATTACCGGTTGCTCTGCCATGTTGCCGGCATCAAAGACGCCGGTGGCCGACCTGCCAAAACAGAGGTTAAAACCATTCTGCTGCAGAGCTGCCAGAAAGACTGGCCAATATTACTGCCGGGCTGCAACCACCCCACTCTGCACCGGCCGCGCGTCGGTGTCGGCGCATCTCACTTTGCCTACGGCATTGCCGCTTTTTCTGACTTCTGCGGTAAGAAACGCAATCTGCAGGAATGCCTGCAGGAAACCTTCAGCTGGGTTAAATTCATTCAGGCCGAACTGCCTGCCATTGCCGGGCTGAAAGAGAAAATTGAAAAACTGCCGCAACTGCCGCTGCCGGGCGTTGGCCAGCAGAGTCGCGCCAGTGCGGCAAGCGCACCGGTAGCAGCCCACAGCGGGCGTTTTCAGCCACTGAAAATTGAACTTGCCGAAAGCGCTCAACAGCTGAAGGGCTCGGTACCGGTATTTCACACTATTGCAGCCGGGCTCGACAAAAGCCTTGGTGGCGGCTGGGCTCATGGCGGCGTGCATCTGGTAATCGGACCGCGCGAATCCGGCAAAGCATCACTGCTGATGCAGCAGGCTCTGGCCGTAAAGGCCGACGTGCCGGTTCTTTATCTTTCTTATGAACATTCGCTGCGTGATTTTGCGCTGCGGGCAGCGGCCAGTACTGCCGGGCTCAATCTCAGCGACCTGCAGGGGCATCTGGCGATTGCCGGAGCGGTTGGCGACAATGCGCGAAGCACTCTTGCCGCCGCCTACGACAAGCTGCATGAACTGCTGCCGTCGAAACTGTTCTTTTCCGGCGTCGATACGGGCCGGCACGGCCTCGATCCGCGCGAAATACAGCAACTGGCCGCAATGATGCCCGGTGACGGCGAAAAACTCGTTCTCATCGATTCGGTCTGCGAATCTGACTTTGTCGACGGCCCGGCCGCCTGCCTAAAACAGATGCGCGAGATTGCCGCGGCCGGCCGACTGACGATAATCATCGCCGTTCACAATCAGGTTGTCTGCGACAAACGCCCGCATTTTATCGAAGACAAAGACATAGAGCTTCTCGACCGATACCAGAGGCATACCGACTCGATCATCGTAATGCACAGCGAAAAGGTTAACCTGCGCCGTTTCGTTGCAATGATCAAGGGGCAGATCGACGCCCAGCTGGTCGGGAGTCTTGAACAGAAAGCCCTGCAGCTCGCCGGCAACAAGCGACTCAAAACTGACACATACACGCTCATGCGCCTGATTCATACCCGCAACGGCCGGCGCGACCTGCTGCTGTTTCTCTACCAGCCAGACATGGGCCGTTTATACGAACTGGCCGCCCTGGCCATGGCCAGAGCCTGACCTGTATGGCTCAGGAAGGTTTTCTCAGAGTCAGACTCGTCATTCGCGGCCGGGTTCAGGGTGTCGGCTTTCGCCGCTTCGTCTACAAACAGGCTCAGCAGTTCGGCGTCGGTGGCTGGGTGCGTAACAATCCCGACGGCTCGGTCGAAACCGAGGCCTGCGGCGACACCTCGACGATTCAGCTATTTATCGCCGCAATGCACAAGGGACCTTTCTTTTCCCGCGTCGACGAAGTCGAAGAATCGCGCCGCGAAAGCCTCGCCAGCGCCCCCACAACCGAATTCACCATCCGCCACAACTAATTAATCACACTAAACAGGAGATTATCGTAGTGAAGCTTTCGGAAGCAGTTGCAGGATATTGTTCCTTCTGTTTCGGCGGCGATGTCAAAAGTGGCTTTAAGTTTCTGCAGTCCATAGACAAACCATCCGGAGCGATAAGAAAGTTTACGGAAAAGGTGAGAAACCGCTTTTTTGTCGACCGGCCAAAAAAAAGATTCAATACAGGAATTCCGTGGGTTCGTGAGGTTTTATCGGCCTATTGCGATTACTATATTGAAGTTATGGCCAGAAATATTGCGCCAGCAGCAGCTGAAAAAAAGCTGTTCGACACTCTGAAGCATCTGGTACCGGGAAACCCAGGTGATATCGACACACTTGAACAACTGTTGGCCGAAAGGTTCACTTCGATCGGCTGGTTTTTTCTTGGAGGAATCACTCAGCCATACCGTGGCCCTTATATCTATGAAAACCGGGTATGTGAAACTTTTTCGATTGAGCTGCCGCTCGGAACAAGAGAAATCCGGGTTTTCTTCATGGATAATTTTCACTCACTCTCGTGGCTGAATTTCGCCACCTTCGGGAAATACGGAACCGGCGGCTGGGCGAAATCTGATGGGCTATACTGCGTCAGAAAAGCCTACGATCCCCTCAGTGAAAAATTTCTGGTCAGCTATCTGAAGCATGAAGCGCAGCACTTCGATGATTACGCCAGATTCCCTTTCCTTGTCGATGGGCATCAGGCAATTCTTGAATTCAGAGCCAAGCTGGTGGAGCTCATATATGCTTCATCTGACAATACATTCCGGAAATTTATCAAGGAAGCGAAAAATGATAAACAATTTCCACATCTTCAGGCTTCCTGCATGATCGTCGAAGAACTGGCCACAGCTTTCCATGTCTCTGTTGAAGAAATCGGAAAGCTCGATCTGCCACTTTCAGAAATACAAAAGCAGGCTGCAGCCATCTTCATACGCAACACTGAAGAACTGAAAAAAGGCCGGATCTGCCAAAAGAAAAACAGCAGATAAATACCACATACTGAACTGAATCGGGTCTATCATTTTTGCGGGGTTTGGGGTATTCTGAGGTAAGGCACAATTGATGCACATTCAGGAGACAGTTACACCTATGCCCGTTGTCGAAGCAATTTCACAGATCAAGCTGGCGTTCAAGGCCAATATCAAGCCTGGTGCGATACTCTGGGTATTCATGCTGCTGTTTTTTGCGGCGAACGCGACGAGCGCTACCTTCAGCAACGGGCTTGGCAAAGTTTCGGCACTCAAAAGCTCGGTCGGCTACCCGTTTTCATTCGGCGTTTATGTTCTGTCTGCAGCACTGCTGCCAGAAATATTGAAAATCATCTTCTTTCAGCAGGGGAAAATGAACGTCAGAAATCTGCATAACCTGCTGTTCGTCGGAGTGCTGTTCGGCTGCATCGGAATCGTAACTGACATTTTCTACAGTTATCAGGCCCTCTGGTTCGGCGAAGGCAACGGCCTGCAGACACTGCTGTTCAAGGCTTTTGTCGACCAGTTCGTCTACAGCCCGATCGCAAATTTTCTGCTGGTTTCGATATTCTTTCTGCGCGAAAACGGCGTCAGAGCCGAAGCAGTGCAGCGGATCATGACAGCACAGTTTGCCCTGGTCAAGGTTCTGCCGGTAGTTGTCGCCGGCTGGTGCGTCTGGATACCGGGCGTCATGCTCGTCTATTCGATGCCCACTGCTCTGCAGCTGCCGGTAGCCTCGCTGATTCTCTGTTTCTGGGTTCTCATCTTCTCGTTCGTTGCAGAACAGAAGCCTGCCACCACCGTTGCAACTGTTTAAAACAAAACCAGTTCTCTGTCACATATGAGTTCAAAAAGAATGACGGAGAAGCTTGCTATTCAAGCATTACAGATGACTAATTGAGGAAGGTGCGGCGGTCGATTTTTTTGAGCGAGCGCTGGATCTCTTCTTTTACTCTGAAATCCGGATCATCGCGATGCAGGAGCAACAGTCTGACAGCCTCGGCGGTTGCGACGTCACCGAGTTTTTTCGCAGCTTCGAGGCGCACCGCAGCGTCTTTTGAGCCAAGATCTTTTTCGAGCTTCGCCTCGATCGATTTGCCGAGACAGCCGGGCAACGCCAGCAGAGCCACACAGAACAGCAGCAGCATTAATCTTTTCATTTTTCCTCCCGCGTCACCAGTTAAAATTTACTGTCAAAATGGGCATAACTGCGAATGTGCAGATTCAGCCGGTTAATTCATTTCATGGGCAGGCGTCGAGCACCTGACTGACAACCTCAGCGGCACCACCCTCACTCTTCATGAACTGACCCATCTGATTGAGCAGACGGTGCAATTCGTCTTCAGGGGTAATGTTGCTTGAAGTATATACGAAAAATGCGAGGTTCTTCGTTTCGGCAAAAACCTTGGTCGCCTGTGAATCTTTGACCGGGCTGCCAAAAGCCTGCCGGTCACCACCGTGCCGGGCAATGACGAGCAGTTTTTTCAATGCCAGTTCGTGCCCTTCGCGGTTAAAAACATAGGATTCGTCATCGAAACCGACCCGCATGCAGAGATCGTAACCTGACTTATCAAGGTCGATGACGCTGATCGGCAGATGCGAAAGCAGCGAAATATGGTTGTTGATATCGACAGCGTTGTTGATGAAATTGAATTCACCGCGGTTCTGCAGGTCTTTGAAAAGAAATTCAGAAGCCGGGCGGCTGCGGCCGGAAGGATGAAAGCCAAACGTTTTCAACAGACTTCTGACACCCTTCTGCTTATGGTCGGGATACATGAAATCAGGCGAAAGAAACGGCCGCACTTCGTTAATAACCCGCTCGCGGTAACTGTCAGACGACGGCTTGATGGTTACATTGCGCGCTTCCAGAAGGCCGATACGCAAAGAACTTGGCGGCAGAGTAAATACCAGGCTTGTTTTCATAGGGTGGCTTCCTGTTTGACTTTATGCCTTCATTCTACCACAACCGGCCGGTATTTTCAGGCGGCACATTTCTGCCGCGCCGGAAGCCGGTCGAGAATCTGCCGGCAGATGACGTTGATGTCGCGGGCCCCCATTACCAGCACCATATCACCGTTTTCAGCTTCGGCTGAGATTCTGGCGACTATTTCGTCGCGACTGCCGGCATAGAAAGCATTCTTGAAGCGTTGCCGCACAGTTTTAACGATTTCTTCAGAGGTGATATCACGGCTGACCGTGCCACCGCCGTAGAAAATATCATCGAGAAAGAGAAATTCGTTCTCTTTGAGACTGCTGAAAACTTCGATCAGATCGTCACGGGTAAAACTCGTTGGCCCGAACCCATGCGGCTGATAAACGATAAAGCGCCGGGTCGAAGCTTTACGGGCAGCCTGAACTGCAGCGGCAATCTCAGCCGGATTGTGGGCAAAATCGTCGATGACCGTAACCCCGTTGACCGTGCCGACCTTTTCAAAACGCCGTTTCATACCGGGAAAAGCGTTCAGGGCTGCGGCAATCTCTTCGAGACTGAGGCCGCAGGTTCTTGCCGTGGCAATTGCCGCAAGCGCATTCAGCACATTATGTTCGCCAGGCATGCGAACACTGAATCTGACGCCATCAACATTGAATTCAGCAGTATCGGTATCGATCCGCACATCGGTGGCACGAAAATCGGCCTGAGCCTTTATGCCATAAGTGCTGACCCGGCCGCGGCACATTTTTGCCAGACTCATGGCATGCTGATCATCGGCGCAGACAAGACGCATGCCAGCGTCGTCGGTGTTGTCGAAAAATGTGGCAAACAGTTGTTTGAGTTCATCGAGAGTTTTATGATCGCGTGAAATATTGGTGACCACAGAGATCCACGGCCGGTATTTAACGATCGAGCCGTCTGATTCATCTGCTTCGATGACGAAATGGGGGCCTTTACCCATGAAAGCGTTGGTGTCGAGGCCGGCGATAATGCCGCCAACCGCGCACGATGGCTCACGGCCGGCATGTTTAAGAATCCAGGCCACCAGACCGGTAGTCGTGGTTTTGCCTGCGGTACCACCAATAGCAATGCCTTTTTTCGCATTGAACATCATGGCCAGAAGGTCTGAGCGCATGATCTGTTCAACCCCGAGCTTTTCGGCCGTCTGCACATCAGGAACCTGGTTTTCGACGGCAGTCGATTTGACGATCTTAAATTCAGAAGCCTGCAGACCACACTGCTGCATGAACAGTTCGGGGCCTTTGCCATCCTGGGGGTAGATTCTGACGCCGAGTTCCTGCAGTCTGCGGCAGTAGTCGCCATCGAGGTTACGATCTGAACCGGCAACCTTGAAGCCTTCGCAGTGCAGGATCTTGGCGAGCCCGCTCATGCCCATACCGCCGATTCCGATGAAAAACGCGTTCATGTTGTGCCTCCAGAATAGCATTGACGGGCATTTGCAATGCCCTGCAACTACTATCGTCACATCGGCCCGTTAAGCTTAATCAGTTGAGCCGGAACGCTTCAGAAAACCAGTTCAGGGTTCGGTGGTGAATGAAAAATTGCGCGACCAGGTGCGGGTCGAATCGAGATTGTAGCGGCTGGCAACCACCCGGAAATGATAGGTGGTCGCGGGCAGCAGGCTGTAGAGCTGAATGCGGTGCCGCTTTTTCAGATCGGTCGTGGCGTAGCTTGAATAGCCATAAAGCTCACTGGTACCGTATTCGACGTAACCGTCAGACTCGATACTGGTTTCCCATTCTATGACCGCCGAGGTCGAATATACCAGCGGCACTGAAACTGAAAGCACCTGCGGCATCGGCACCATATCGGTGTCAACAACCGTGCAGGTCATATTATTGTCGATCTGAACCGTCTTGCGAATCAGGGTCAGCTGCCCGTCAGAAGTCTGCAGCATCAGTTGATAAATTCCTGGCGCCAGACGGGCCTGAAAATGCCCTTCGCTGTCGACCGGAATCAAAACCTTTGAATCACCGCTTATCGCAACCAGCTGTGAACTTCTGGCAACAGCCAGAGTGCCGGTGATGGTGCCCATACCGTTATTTTCGGCGGCATGATTGAGACAGCCGGGCAGAAATGCCACAGCCAGAATCGCGGCCAGAACCCAGAAATTGACTTGCGACTGTTTTCTTATCATCAGAACTGCTCACCTGCGGCTTTCAAAGTCACGGTCGTGGCGGTAAGTTCACCATAACCATTCTTGTAGAATCTGACATCGTATTTTCCCGGGGGGAGATTGTAGATCACATACTCGCCCATCGAGTCGGTAACTGTTTTATAACTGGTGCCTCTGACGGTAATACTGACACCTTCAAGCGGCCGGCGGGTGCGTTCATCATAGACATGCCCGCGCAGAATACCCTGGCGCAGGTCGACGGCGACCTTGAGACGGTTGAAAAACAGGCCGGCAACTTTTGAGAACAGCTTCATTTCACCATCTTCAATGCCAAGGGTGAGAATATCGGTGCCGCGGTCTTCGAATCTGTAGTTCCAGTTGGCGGTCAGCGCCGAAAGTCGGTAATTAAGAGTCACCAGCAGCTTCCCGTCTTTCTGCTCGAATCTGAAAGGATGCAGAGTCAGGCGCACATCGCGGTAACGCCGCAGAGTATCGTCGGCCATATTGTTGAAATCGAACCAGGTATTACCCTGCCAGTCGCGATAATCGCGGGAAATGGCAGTTCGCAGCCAGTTCTGGTCGCGCCGGGCAAAGGCGTCAGAAAACTCGCGGCAAAAGAGTCTGGCGCGGTCTTCAACGGCACGGCGGCTGTGAAAGGTGAATCCGGCTGAAAAGATGCGCACCCGGCGGTCGAGCGAATCAACCTGGTGAATAGTGGCAGTAAATTCAGGAAACGAAGGAATTTTGAAATTGACTTCGAAGTAATCCTCACGGCCTTCACGCATGACATAGACAAGGTCTTTGCCAAGATAAAGTTCGAATCTGTGGGTCGGGCCCGGGTAAGGTGTTATCTTGACCTGCATCAGCAGAGAGGCAGGCAGGCGGCCGTCAGGGGTAGAAAGCACATGCAGGCCGTTTTCCTGAGGCAGACTGCTGATGAATTCGCCATTTATCTTGACCGAGTCGATCTTGAACGGCACTTCGCTCGACTGACCGCGATGCATGCTGTCAAATCGGTTCAGCCAGGTGGCAAAACGTCTGAAAGATTCATATTCGCTGCCCGGGTCGAACCTGACCAGCGGTTTTTCGCGCCCGTCAGGCGCCACTTCGAGCGCATAACTCTCAGCAATCATCAGAGGCTCGGCATTGCCGCGCAGCCTGAACCCGGCCTGGCCCTTAACTGCTTTTACCAGTTCGCCATTGTCGTTGCTGATGATACTGCTGTCGCCATGGTTCACCAGCAGATTGCCGTGCCGGCCCTCGATTTCGATAAGACCGGAATCTCTTGCCGCGACCATCACCTCGGCCTTATGCAGCTGCAGAATCAGCTGAACTACTGCTTCAGGCTGAACCACCACTCTCAGACCCGATTCTGGCTTAACAAGAATGATATTGTTGGCACCCCATGACAGAATCAGGTAGCCATGCGCAGCGGTGCGCACGCTGTAGCCATCGGGCAGCGTCTGACCCTGCTGAATGCGCTGCCAGGTCTTCTGACCGGGCTGGCAGTAATAGGCTGGCCCATCGGCCATCATTACGAACAGCTGGCCATTGATAAAGCTGTGCCCTGGCTGCAGCTCAGGTCTGACCGATCTGGCAGCGGCGAAAACGGCGCCGCTGCAGCTCAACAGCAGCAGGGTTACGGCCAGCAGTTTAACAATGGTTCGTTGCATCAGAAAGCCTTCAAGTAACGCATTTTTGCGGTATAATCATCAAATTCACCGGTATTGCCGGCAAATTCACTGCGATTACCTTCAAGATCGATAATCAGTCTGGCAGTCGGGCTGTATTCACGGGTAAGCGACAGATTCAGCCGGTCATGCTTCGAACTGACGGTGAGCGGATCGACGTTTTCGCGCTGATAGTCGACGCGCAGCAGCACGTTTTCATGAAACCGCGAAGAACCACCGAGACCGGCCCATGAGGTTTTATCATAGCCGCCGGCTCTTTTATAAGTGAGTCTTTCGATCGCATAGGTGCTGTAGAGACGGTTGAGCTTGTCGTATTCCCAGGTCAGACTGAGGTCGAGGCGCTGAATATCACGGTCATTGAGCACATTGACGTCGTCTTTGTCGATGGTCTGGCTGAGCCCGGCAAAATAGAGCATCTGACCGGCGCGGTGGTTGAATTCAAGCCACAGCAGGTCTTTATAACGGTTCATAAAACCTGAATTCTCTGAGTATTCATGCAGCGGCTGATAAAAGAAGTCGACGCGCATGTGCCGGTAATAATCGCTCGGGCGCACGGTAACCTGAAGTTCCGGCCGCTCTCTGACAATAGTTGAACGCTGATAATTGGCAAGATTGTCGCGGGCAATGTGCTGGCCAAGCCTGGTGCTGATATACTGATTCAGCTCATAATAAAATCTGGCAAAATAGGCGCGTTCGTCACGGGGTGACTGTCCCAGCGGCGTGATAAAGGCGGTATCAGCCTGTTCGAGGCCGGCTTCGGCCCGAAAGTTTTCGCGTTCGTAACCGGTCTTGACCCGGTAGGCGTCGCCTTTCTGCTCACCGGCATTGTCACGTTTGTCAAAGTCGGTATCGCTCTGGGCAACTTCGGCGTCGAGATAAATATTCTCAGTCGGCTTGAAGCGGGCATCAAATGATACTACCCGATTCGAAAGGGTCGGAAATTCCTGACTCGAAGCGGCATTGTCGCGCTCATCTTCGGTGCCGACAAGGTTAAAGCCAAGTCGCATCGACGCGTCACGCGAATGTTCGAGTCTGAAACCGCCGACATAACGGGGGTTTTTCAGGTCATCCTTTTCGAGAGCGTAATAGCCACCGAAACCGCTGACCTTCGTGTAGTCGAATTCCTGCACGCCGTAGACGCCGAGCAGGTTCTGAGTCATGCTGTAATCTGACATTTCAGGAAAAGCGTGACCAAGCACCAGCCTTGACCGGTCGGTGCGCGAATCGACCGTCAGCTGATTCAGGGTAAAGCCATCGCGATACGGGCGTTTATCGTTGGTATGAGTGGCATCGACATTGACTTCGAGCGAGTCGCCGTTACGCCGTGTTGAAAACAGCTCGTAACGGTAGTTGGTTTCGTAGAACTGCCCTTCATCACGCGAAGAAAGATACTTGTCACCCTTGACCCAGGTCGAGTAGATACCGGTATCGGTATAGAGGTTCGAACTGAACAGGCGCTGTTCATCCCATTCGTTGATATCGTAATACTGCGGCGGTCTCTGATCGAGTACCGGAATACTCATCGCCGGTGCCGGCGGTCTGGCTTCTGAGGCCGGCACGAAATATTCGCGATGCGGGTCGCCCATTGCAGAAAAGCGTGGGTCCTGCGCGGTTTTCAGTTCATAGCCGCCGATTTCGCCCGACTGGCTGTTGACGACAATGCCGCGCGGCCGGTCAATCGGGGTTGGCGCTTTTAATTCAGGTATTGCCAGCGGGTTAAAAAATTCGCGGTCATAATTAACTGCCGGGAAAAGCACCGAACGCCCGTCACTGCCGGGCGTATCTTCGGTGGTCTGATCCTGTCGACTGGCGGTAAAACCGTTGCCGATGAAGATCAGAAAAACCGCCAGAACAAGCATTGTTTTTCTGGCGGTGTTTTTCATGTTTGAAGAGCTTTCATCAAGGACCGGGCCTCGCTGCAGAAGTTATTTCAGGTAGCTGAGCGGATTCTGGGGTTTACCATTCTTGCGTACTTCGAAATGCAGATGGTTACCAGTGGCAACGCCGGTGGCACCAACGCGGGCAACAACCTGACCGGCTCTGACAGTCTGGCCTTTCTTAACCAGAATCGAGCTGCAGTGAGCGTATCTGGTAGAGAAACCGCCGGCGTGACTGACGATAACCAGATTGCCATAACCAGGGCGGCGGCCGGCATAGATTACCTTACCGCTTGAAGCGGCGGCGATCGGCGAACCCTTGGGAGCGGCGATATCGATACCGGCATGGAACAGGCGTTTGCGATATACAGGGTGGTTTCTCCAGCCATATTTATCGGAGAGGCGACCTCTTACCGGCATTTTCCAGCTGGCGCGGGTAACTTCAGAGCGGCCCTGAACCACTTTGTAATCTTTAACTTCTTCATGCGAGTTTTTTCTGCTCGACGGAATTTTGATGGTCTGGCCAGCCATGACAACGGTGTTGGTCAGGTTGTTGGCAGCGACGATGGCACCGATGCTGGTGCGGTATCTTCTGGCGATCAGTGAGAGAGATTCGCCACCCTTAACCTGGTGTTCAACTGTGCTTGCAGCAGCCTGGACTTCGGGTTTGGCTTCTTCGGCCTTCACTACGCGATAGAGTTTCTTGTCGGGGTTGATTTTGATTGCCTGGCCAACCTTGAGGAAGGTGCCTCTGAGGTTGTTGTCGGCCTGAAGCTGAACAACGGTGGTGTTGAAGCGATTGGCGATCTTGAGCAGACTGTCGCCCTGAGAAACGGTATACGAAATTTCGCGTGCTTCTTTTTCGATCTCGATTTTCGGTGCAGCAATCATCTGCGGCGCATTGTCAAGCTTGCTGGCGGCCATTCTGGCGGCAGGAACCGGAGCGACTTCGACCGGCTTCACGGCAGAAACCATGGCGGCCTTTTCCGGAGTCTGGGCAATTGAAGCTTTTTCGACAAATTCGATTTTCGGTTTTGCAACCGGAGCGATTGCCATCTGCACCTTCTCGAGCTTGATCATTTCAAGTTTCTGCTCGGGCACGAGCGTGGTCTTCGCTTCGCGCACCATATCAAGCTTTTTGCCAACTTCGACCATGCTGTCGGCGGGTTTTACGATAGCGATTTCAGGTTTACCGACAGCTACCGGAATTTTGATGCGCTGATCGGCGACGAGCATGTGCGATTTCAGGTTGTTCGATTCGACCAGATCCTGAAGCTGAACTCTGAAGCGGCTGGCGATGCGGGAAAGAGAATCGCCCTTTCTGACAGTGTAATAGAGGGCGCTGGCAGGCATCGGAACCCTGATGGTCTGACCGGCCTGAATGTTATGGCGGTCATCGATTCTGTTAACTCTTTTGAGAGCGGCAGTTTCGGCACCAAACAGGTTGGCGATGTTCGAAAGTGAGTCGCCCGGCTGCACAGAGTATTCGACGAAGTTTTTGAATTCTTCGTTTTCACCGGCAGCAGCGATAAAATCGGCTGAAATGGTTTTTACGGGTGCGTTCTGAGATACGGCAAATCTTTCGGCAGCGGGGGCGGGTGTGGAAGACTTCCGGCTGCTTACTTTTACCGGCAGAACGGCACAGCTGGCATCGGCCATGCGAAAGCTCTGAATGAAAGGATTATTCTGGAAAGGGCTTTCGATAGCAAACGCGGTTTCGCTTTCGCGGTTGATAAATCTGTCAATCGCGATGGCTGAAGTTTCCAGCGCCACAATTGCCAGAAGTATGAGAACCGAATAGTGTCTTGCTCTAAGATTATTCCACACGTCGCGCTCCTTGCAGTTTCCTTGAGGTCAGGAACTTGTCTTTTGTAATCTTGGAACCCTTCCATGAATTCCTTTTAAGATGCCGTAGTTAATCAATCGACAATTTCGCGACGGTTATTTAGTAAAAAAAACATTTCTCGGAAAAAAATTTCTCAGACTGGTTACTTTTAGCGGTTCCTGCTGAAAAAAATGCTCTTTCGCGTGCATTTCTTCACTTTGCATGCACAGACAAATCAATGCTCAGCTGCAGACAATGACTATTGATTGTAGACGCGTGGACTGTGTTATGATATTGTGCATAAACCTAAATCGAACACGGAGAAGGAATCAGTGACCAAGAGACCACCCGAACTCACCTGGCAGGACAAAGCCATTCTGGTTGCCATACCGATTGTCGTTTTTACCATTTTTATTCTGGCCAATTACTTCAGCCAGGATCTGACCGTAGCTGATGCTTTTGAACAACAGCTGCCGGAAGCGGAAGTGCGCGACGGCGGCAATATCATTCAGTTGTATCAGCAGGTTGCCACTGACACGGTCAGCTGCCGTCTGAAAAGCCGTGATAACAAAATTGAATACGATTTTCACTATCAAATCACCGGTTCTGAGACCCTCAAGCTCGAAGTCGGCCGACTGGTGCAGTTCTACGGTAAATATAAATTCGATGCCCGCGGCGGCACAGTCACTACACCATATAAAGGCAAGAGCGGCCGCCTGAATGGCTGGGCCATTTACGAAAACCACCGCTACTCACCAAAAGAGGAAAAAGAGAACAACGGACTTTGATTTAAGCGTTTAGACAAAAAGGGCTGTTTCACAGTTTGATGAAACAGCCCTTTTTCTATACAAAAGCCAGTTGAAAAGATCGAGATCACGGAGAACCGACGATTTCGAGGGTGACCGTCGCCAGACCTGCGAGCTTCATGCCAATCTCATCAGCGGCTCTCTCTGAGAGATCAATAATCCTGGACATGATTGTCGGGCCACGGTCATTGATACGTACTGTCACGCGCCGACCATTGCTGAGGTTGGTAACTTCAACCCAGCTGTCGAATGCCAGATCACGGTGGGCTGCAGTCAGAGCATTTTTGTCGAACTTTTCACCGGAAGCGGTGGTTCGACCCTGAAACTCAGCGCCATACCACGAGGCAGTTCCGGTCTGATAGTAACCCGAGGTGGGCTGGGTACCACTGTCTTTGCTGCCACCCATCTGACAGCCAGTCAAAAACACCGAGAAGCCTAAGATTACAGCCATTTTTAATGTTTTTCCGTTCATGATGGCAAACAATTCGGCAGGCTCGGCAAGATTCTGAACGATTACTCCGATTCTCTGAATTCTGTGCAGAGAAATTAAGCCCACAGCAAGCCTGAAGGCTGCGGATTAACGCTGATATGGCAGTCATCTCTGTTTAATTCCACAACTATTAATTCTTATTGTGATTTAGGGCAAATGTGATATCTTTTGTTGAAATACAGGCGGGAGGAAAAGCACAATGACCGGCGAAAAATCGAAAGACAGCTTTCAGAAAGCCTGGCACATTCAGGTGCCGGGGCTGAAACTGCTCGACTTCGCCAGCGATCACCACAGCTTTGTCACCTATGACGATCAGTCGGTTCTGCGCCTGTTCAACAGCCATGGCCAGGAACTCTGGCACCGCAACCCCGGCCAGGAACTGGTTTCCATTTCACTGGCCGACACCCTTGAAGTGCTGGCAGTTGATAACGAAAAGCATTCGCTGCTCTTCGGCCCTGAAGGGGCGACTCTCTGGCGAAAACGACCGTTTCCGGCAGCAATTGGCAAGATCAGCGCCTCTGGCGATGTTTTTGCTTTTGTCACCACTGACCCGGCCATTATTGGTGCCGACCGCAGTCTCAGAGTCAAGTGGGCTTACCGCAATCTGATGCGCCGTCCCGCCGCCATCGCCGTTTCAGCTCTCGGCCAGACAACCGCTTTTCCCTGTTTCGACGATCGTGGCGAAGGTCTGTCGGCCGTCAATCACAACGGGAAACCCTATGATGCGTTCATGGGCCTGGGCACCATCACTGATCTTGAACTCAGTGAGGATGGTCAGGCAGTTGTTGCTGTAACCGACAGCGGATAAAACTTCTGCCTGAATCTGGTAAAAAGCTTCGGCATCTGGAAAGGGAACAAGGGGCACAAAATCACCGGCGTATCGTTTGCCTCGAAAACCGGGGAAACTCTGCTGTTCTCATCTGCCGGGCAGATCATCAAGCTAAATCCTGCCGGAGAACAGATCTGGGAACACTGGTTTCCTGACCCGCTGCTGAAAGCGTCGATCACCGCAGAGGGAACCGGTATTTTCTACGCAACTGCGAGAGGTGAAATCGGCCTGCTGACTCAGGGCGACGAGGACCAGCACAATCAGATGACCTTTCAGGAAATCCCGGTTCAGCCTGTGACTGCCGGCACGGCTGCGGCATTTCGCCGGGTATGGGCCGCCGACCTCAACGGAAGTCTCGAAAATCACACCGGACTCTGCGTCTGGAAAGGTCAGGATGGCGTTGAATACAGCCTGGTCTGGGATGGCAGCGGCAAACTCTTCTGCCTCAACGACATCGGCGAAGAAATCTGGCAGGAAAGACTCAGCAGCGAAGAGGTTACGGCCATGGCGGTTTCTGCCGAAGCTGATCTCGCGCTCATTCTTCTCAAGAACGGGGTTACCGGCTTCGACCTTTCGGGTGGCGAAGTTTTCAGATTTTTCGGGCAGTTCACCGGAGCCCACGTCTTTGATGACGGAGCAATTCTGCTGCTCGACCACGAACAGAAAGTCAGATATTACCCGGCTTTTGACAATTTTTCGCATGTGATCGAGACCGGCAACCCGGTCAGAACAATCGCACCTTTTGCCAGTCAGGCACTGATAATCGGTGAAACTGCATTCTGCGCTGTCGACAGCACCGGCACCACTATTTTCGACAAGAGCTTTGACAGCCCGATAACTTTTATCGACGGGTGCGGCGCCGGAAGCTATCTTGTCTGCGGCAATGAGAACGGCCTGATAACGGTATTTGATGAAAATTTTGCAACGGTTTTTTCTTACCGGTTAAGTGAAAAGATCATTTCGGCTACATATAACCGCGATCAGGAATGCGTCTTTGCCGGGACCGAAACCGGAAACATCTTTATTCTGCAACGCCGTACCGGTCAGATGACGCGAACCAGCCTCAACGGCAAACCCTTGCGGATTGCCGGCCACGAAGGCGGCGCCGTTTTTGCCACCGACCTCGACCAGCTTGCCCTGATAAATTTTTCAGGGCAGATACTGGCAAACTATACCATGCCTTTCAGACTTACACGGCTTATACCAAGCCACAGGCGGTTCTGCATGACGGTTCTTGCAGAAGAATCGGTTGTCTGCCTGGCGGCAGTCGATGAAAGCAAGGCAACATCAGGGTAAAATAAAGTGCATAGAGTAACCTGCATTCAGCCCGACCCACAGGACTGGCAACTTCTTGAACAGATAGCCATGATTGATCAGCAGGCTTTTGGCGAAGATGGCATTTCGGTCTTCAATCTTTCACAGTTTACCAGAAGTGGCAGCGTCTTCTGCCTGGCACTCGAGCGCATGGTTCTGGCCGAAGCTGTAATTCTGCGCAATCTGCACGATAGCGGAGCGGTCGTTTTCGCTTTTGCAGTTGATCAGAATCATCATGGGCGCGGTTACGGCAGTCTGCTGATGCAGCACCTTGTCGAAAAGGCAGAGGCTGCCGGCATCTCATATTTTGAGCTGACCATGAATCCTGAAAACCAGGCGGCGCACAAATTTTACAGCGAAAAAGCCGGCTTCAGAAAGAAGTCAGAACTGTCGCTGCACCCCCACAAAGGTGAGCCCCGCTGGCTGATGCGCCTCGATCTTGGCAAATTCTGAATATTCCTGCTATAATTTATGTACATGCCGACGCAAGCCGGTATTTGTTATTTTTGCCAACACGTCTGCAGCTCATTGTGCAGACAGGTCATAAGCCTGCCGTGGAGTAACAAGTATGCAGTTTTTACGAATTACCCGATTATCGGTAACTTTGCTGGCCCTGCTTTGCCTGATCGCGCTTACCTGCCCAACGCTGGCCGATCCGCCAGAAAAAGTTTCCGGTGGTGTTCTTCTGCAGGGTTTCGGCTGGAACAGCCAGGCCCGTGGCACTCCCAGCCGCTGGTATAAGCTCATCGAAAGTCGCGCCGAAAGCCTGAAAAATCTGGGCATCGATTTCGTCTGGTTTCCGCCGGTTTCGCGCTCGGTCAGCCCGCAGGGCTACCTGCCAGGCGATTACTACGATCTTGGCAGCAAAGACTCCCCGACCTTCTATGGCGACCATGACCAGCTCGTTTCGGCTCTGGCAACTCTGAACTCACACGGCATCGCACCGATCGCCGATATCGTCATCAACCACCGCTGTGCCGGCAAACAGGATAATAACGGCATCTGGAACATCTATCACTTCCCTTCCGGCAAGGCAAAATGGGAACAGTGGGCCATCTGCTCCGGCAGTTACGGCGGCACGGGCAGCCCTGATACCGGCGACAAATTTTCTCCGGCACCAGATATCGACCACACAAACGACCAGGTACGTGAAGATATCGCCGAATGGCTCAACTGGCTGAAAAAGCTCGGTTTTAAGGGCTGGCGCTACGATTATTCAAAGGGCTACGCCTCAAAATATGCCGGCTGGTATGATTCTAAGACCTCTCCGATTTTCTCGGTCGGCGAAGTATGGACTAACATGAACTTTCAGGGTTCTTATCTTAAACCTGATCAGAACAGCCACCGCCAGGATCTCTGCAACTGGCTCGACGGCAACCCGAGCAAAGTTTCATGCCTGTTCGACTTCACTACCAAAGGCATTCTTCAGGTAGCAGTGAATGGTGAATACTGGCGACTGAAAGACTCTGAAGGCAAGCCTGCCGGGCTGATCGGCTGGTGGCCGACCCGCGCCGTAACCTTTCTCGACAACCACGATACCGGTTCACAGCAGAGTCACTGGCCATTCCCCGATAAGCACGTAATGCAGGGCTACGCCTACATTCTCACCCACCCCGGTATTCCCTGCGTATTCTGGGAACACGTTTACGACTGGAATCTCTACAACCAGGTTCAAAAACTGATCGGCATCCGCAAGGCCAACAAGTTGCACAGTGCCAGCAAAGTCGAGATAGTCAAAGCTGAAGACGGGCTGTATGCCGCGTTGATCGACGGCAAGGTCGCCATGAAAATCGGCTCAAAAGACTGGGCTCCGGCTGATGCCTCATTCAAGCTGGCTGCCAGCGGCGAAAATTACGCGGTCTGGAGCAAAACCCCGACCACCAGAAAGCCTGCTGCCGGCACACGCCGAACTGCGCCACGCCGCTGATTTTTTTAAAATTAAGCCTCTTAACCGGCCCGGGTTACCGGGCCGGTTTTATTATATCGCCCCAAAAGTAAATACTGGCCGGCGTTTCGATCGGATCGATCAGTTTCACAGCCATTTCAAAACTTGCCGGAAAGCCGCGGTAGATATGATCCAGCTCACCGTAATGTTCGAGAATCAACTGGCGCGGAGTAAGTTCGTGCAGAACCTTTTTGACCGCATCGACGGTGGTTGCCTTCTGGTCTGGATGCCCGTCTTCATATTCCGGCCCCGGGTTGCGCCAGGTGATAAACAACAGATCGGGCGAAGGCTTTACACCGGTAAATCCCTGAGTATAGTCAGCATCGCCGCAGAAAAGCAGTCTTAAATTACCTGCCAGTTCGACTTCGAAGCAGGTTAACGGAACTTCAGCCGCGGTTTTACGCCAGACATGGCGGGCATGATGCGCCATTATCTCAAATTTATCGACAAAAACCACCGCATGATCGCGCATGCCTTTGAGACTTCTTCCGGCAATATCGGCAGCGATATGCGCTAAAACAGGCTTATTCAAAGTGCAACAGGCTTCGACGAGCTGACGGTCACAGTGATCCTGATGATCGTGGGTAATCAGCAAAGCATCAAGCTGCGAAGCCATTTCGATGGTCAGGCCAGCCGGTTCAGGCCAGTCGTAATAGCGCGGCACCGGAACGATGTCAAAACCAAGCGTGCTGCTGGCAGTTTTAATAAAAACTCCGGAATTATACCATTGCAGCATACATGCCTGACCCTCTGGCACCGGAAACCGCATAAAAGAACGCCAGTTGTAGAGCATGCGCTCTTCAATAATTTTCCAGAGGGCATTAGGCCAGAGGCGCAAATCGTAAGCCCGCCCCGGCCTGACATGCTGCTCGAGAAATTGACCAAATGCAATCAGCTGCGGAAAAAATTCCGGGGTAGAGCTGTCGGGGAGCTGAGGCAATTGAATGTCTGCAGACATCGGCATTCCTTTTCAGAGAAACAATGCAATATTATTGTACCATTTTTATCGTGCAGGGCAAAGCAGAAGGCTCGCGGATCCAGGGCAAACGCAAACTATTGACTGATTCAGAGCGAACTCACGGTTGTACTTT